>CAYTNV010000001.1:0-298619 GCA_964439395.1 uncultured Blautia sp.
CATCATGATGTGATAGAGGCGGCAGTACCACATCTTAGTAGAGCGGTGTCTGCCGCTTTCTAATTGAAAGTCTATTTTTTCACGTTTATTGGAACGTTCAGCCGAAGTTCTGGCATTATATTCCGTTTTCCACTCTTTACTGCTTCGAGGCGGGTCATTAAATAATCGTAGATTCTCTTTCATGACTAAATGAACAGCTCTGCCATATTTTGCATCAGAGCAGGGATTCTCACAGGTACAGGTACAGGTAAGGCAACCGTCGATCCGATTCATTTTAGGACATTTAAATTTTGAACGTCCTTTTGCTTTTTCGATACCATCCCGTCTCATACGGCATCCTGCTTTACAGATGGGAACGCCATCGGTATCAATGGTGAAATCATCTTTATAAATCGGCGGTCTTCCGCCTTTCCCATTGAGGTCTATGAAAGGTGTGATATTTTCCCGTTTGTAGTATTCGTAGTAAGGCATTGCATCGTGGGCAGAATCAAGAAAAAGCTTTGAAACCTTAAAATCAGGAAGAAACGATTTCATTGTGAAAAAAGCATGCAAAAATCCATGCGAATCATGTTTGGATGCGCAGGAATAATGAGGAAATATAGGAAGGTCACAGTTAGAGTCGATAAGCATATACAGATCGTATCCGTGATAAAAACAGTCACGGGATGAATCCCATCCGATATCACAATCTGGTTGGGAAAAATAGCGGTCGCATTTGCAGTGGGTCATGCCATTTTCTTTACATTTGCAGATACGTTTTTTCTGTTCTCTGCGAGAGGTTACAACGGGTGTACCATCTCCGGCTATAGCAAGAGAATCCTTATGAATTAGCTCTTTGGAAACAGAAACATCCAGAAATTCTTTTTTGTAGATTTTAAACAGCGAAGCATAAGGCTGGTCATCCAGTTTAAACTCTGTGGATTCGAGTTGCGGAAGAAGTTCAGCAACAGTTACTTTTTCAATGGAATCTGCTTTTGCTCCTTTCTGCTTTTGCTTTTTGACTTTTTTCTTTTTGATGGGATGTTCATGAGAAGAAAGATTGTTGGAATCAGAATCCCATAAACGATTTAAAAAGTCATAAAACGTGCCGACACCAGGGGTATCACCAAACTCGAAACCACTAAGAATGGCATAAAGAGGGTTGTGCTTAAGCTGTGCAGCCCACTGTGTCAGAGAAGATACCTTAAAATCAATGGATAGCAGATAAGAACGCTGCATACAGGAAGGCGTTCTTGGAGCTGGCCCGAACTTAGAGTATTTATCAGCCAAAAGTTCGTCAGTATAGGACAGATCAAGATTCCAGAAACGTTCAATGATATCCCACGTAGAACGGGCGAGCGCATTTGGATTAGGATAATATTTACGAAGATTTTCAGTAACAAAGTTTTGATAGGCGGAGTGACCGCCAGTATTTACAGGTAACAAAAAAATCGCCTCCAGTCGAAAAAATAAAATATATTCAATCGGCTTCGCCGCAAATTTTTGGCGATTTGTCAAGCGTTTTTTGACAAAAAAGTGGGGGATTTCAATAAAAAGGAATCTGAAAGCCTTGATTTTACTGGCTTAAAGATTCCGAGAGATTATAGAAATAAATGGGAGGAGGTATTTAGAGTGAAAAGAAAAATAATTATAGTTAGCGGATTTTGTATTTTATTATTTGCTGGGACACTTTGTGTACATGCAAGTAATTTAACTATGCATTTATTTGTAAATGAAAAAGGAGAAAAATTTTATCAGTCATATCCTGAAGCTTCGGAAGAAGAAATAATGAAAACGGTAGAATCTCAGGGGATTACTGCATTTGAAAATAATGATACCCCAGATAATCCTCAGATTGGGGATATTTTTAAGAGTAAAGATGGATATGAAAAAGTAATTGCAGTGAGTGAAGATGGAGCATTTATTAGTGAAGTTGTAACAACGAAATAGATAATTTAAATGTCGAAAGATAATTAATTTTAGATGGATTCTGAGAAATAAATAATATCGTTGTAATGTTGGAGAGTATAAGAATAAAAGTTGCATTTATTATTACTATGCACTAAAAACAGAAAAGTATAACTATATGATATGGAATGATATTTCAATGTCAAAGGCAATGGGACTCGTTCCACAATTATTTGTATTTAATAAAAATGGATTAGATTTATGTTAAAAAATATATGATCTCTCGGAATCCTGAGTGATTATAACTGGCTAACGCTGGTATTGTACTTTGAAAAGTGAATATTATCCGAAACAAATAAAAATAAACGCTGAAGTGAAAAGTTTATTTCCACTTTGAAAATGATTGAAAGAAGAGTGGCATTTACTCTTACAGAAAAGGGGAAATGTCACTTTTTTTCTTTCCATTAATTGCATTAAGTGTTACACTTTATTTATCAGATGGCAGGATTATCAAAATTCATATATATTTTCGGGCATGCCAAAAGAGCGGACTTTAGTCGAACATTTGTACGGTGTAGGACTAAATTCCACTTTTGGATAGGGAGATATGATTTGTTCTGACAGCCATCTGTAAGTGTTTATTTTTTGAGAAGGTAAGGTTTTAATATAACCTTATCTTTCTCAATTTTATGGATTCCATAAGCTTCAAGCTTTTCGTATAAATCGTGGTACATAAATTCTGTCAGGTCCAAAGGACTCTTTCCGCCAAGTTTTTCTACAGGAGCAGAATCAATGTGGCTAATAACAAGGTTAAGGGTATTCTGGTCTGTTAGCCCTAAGGCTCTCAAATCGGTTCCTTTTGGAAGAATATATCTGGGCTCGATATGTTTGTTTTCAAGCGTGCCTTTCTGTCCCGACTGCATTGGATCACAGTAGAACACGCGTGTACGCATTGTGCCGTCCAGGCTAGTCTCCATGGCATCAGCCGCCGTAAATTCAGTACCCCTGTCGGTAACAAGTACATGTACATACTTCCTGAAAACTTCTGTGCCAAGGATTGATTCCAGCAAATCGACACCGTTTTTCATCGCTGCTGACGTTTTTGTCTCATGGATGAGGGCGAAAAGGAGACCTGCTGGGACAAATTTGAATGTCTGAATAAATGGTCCATTTGCCCCATCATTGTAGACGGTATCCATCTGTGTGACAAAAACGTCTGGGTTTTCCGAGATATATTCCTTGTAATCCTTGTAGGTACGTCCCTGAAGATATTTGCGGTCGGCACGCTTCTTATATTCACGGGATTTCTTTTTAGGGATCTTGCGGGATACCTGCCTGCGCAAATCCAGAGCTGTAATGCCAGCTATTTCATGAAAGACCCCATTCTCGATGTAATTATAGAGGGTCTTCTCAGAAATACCTAATTCTGGATGGGCGGCTAAGATCTGATAAGGGGACTGCCCCTGTTTCAGTAAGGGGGCAATGACATCAGCAATCGCCTTGGCTTCCTGAATAGTAAGGTTAACGCCTTCACGCGAGTCAATAAGAGTTGTCCTGTAATCTCTGTGGGCGTCTTCTGGGCAATACTGATATTTATCAAAACGGCATTTAGACCAGTTAGAGCAGCCATTGCAAGCGCCAGGAGTTCTGTCTCTTCTGGAACACTTAAAGGGGATGTATTCTGGACAGTCCAGGGTGCACTGTCTGCCATGGACACATCTGCGGTAGTTGTTACACTCAAGAGGCATTTTGCATTTGTGAGTAAGAGACCGACGCAGTTTGATTTCTTTACCGACAGTGGATTTGTCTTTGCCGATGGTTTGTGCGATGGCGGTTTTTGAAGAGCCATTGGTAATGCCAGTAAGTATGACCCGCCTTTCTTCTAGGGTTAAATGTGAAAATGAATTAGTTTCTCTCATAATGATACCTGCCTTTCCAATGGCTGTCAGGTATCTTAAGTGTAAGACTAAATGCAACAATTGGGAAGTGGAAGAAGGTGTAAGACTAAAATCTACTTTGCCCCCTCCAAAGTGGAAATAAACTTTTCACTTCAGAGTTTTTCTTTTGCATGAAACTTTACCGTCTTTTTACATGACAAGATCAGCTTTACAAATAGGATTTTCCTGATGGAGAAGCTTTAGATTTTTTGTATTGCTTTTGTTAAAAAGAATAAAACATTGTCCTTCATAAATGTCTTGGATAATTTCTTGGCGGCAGCACTATATTACAAGAAAAAAGTAACTTAAAATTTTTGATATTATTTATATTACAAGATTAGTTCGAGAAAAGAGGAAAATTAAATAATAAGAAAGAAGTTTATTGTATTAAGTTTAGCTGTAATGATGATAGTAGCAACTGTAGTCACACCTATGAATGTAGTTGCTATTGAAAATTTAAGCACTCAAGAAGAAAACACCTCATCTTTGGAAATTAAGGATATGAAAGATTTAAAAATATTAGAGGCCGAATTAAATAGGTTTGTTGAAAAGAATCCTAATAGTACTGAAGAAGAACAAGATGCTCATTTAATAGATTTTATAGCATCAGGAGGATTAAAACAAACAGAAAATGCAGGTAAAGCCACAAGTAAAAGCAGAAGTAACACTGCAAGTGGAGGAAACTATCTTCCAGGTTATAATAATTTAAATTCTGCCGAAAAGAAATTAGCGAAATCACATCCCGCACAAGCTGTTAAAGTATATCAAGCTGCCAATACCTCAACATCTAAGACAATACAAGTATATGGGCATAATGGATTCCAAGATAATTCGGATGCATTTAGACATTGTTTGTGGAATGCATTAATGAAAAAATCTATAGGAAAATCAGCAGCTGAAAAATGGGCGACAGCTCATGAGTATAAATCTAGTGGAATAGATAAAAAAATGGATTTACATAATAATAAGGTTGGTAGAGGGATTAATGTATCTGGAAAATCTACTTCAAGTATTGTTAAGTCCGTAAAAGCAAAGGTAAAATCTGGAGCTTGCAGACGAATTATTAAGAAAAAATTGGTAAAAACTAATGGAGCTGGAATGAAATAAAGGATATAATAATAAAAAAAGATTTTAAGCAGTTTATGATAGATATTTTTAATTTGTAGAAGGGAACCAATTCGATGAGATATAAAAAGAAAAACATTCTGTTAAGCTTAGTATTGATTATTTATATGATAATAGTTTTTACATATAGTTTTTTTCCTAAAACTAGTTTAAATAAGGTGTTATCCACTAAAATTTTTTTAACATACTTCTATTCTTTTCCGATCCTTTTTGGTTGTGTAGCTTCTATTATTTCAATAGTTGTTCTAATAATTGTATGCTATAAAAGCAAAGTTCCAAATTATAAAAATGTCATATTTATAATTTGGATATTGATGTTAGCTACATCAGTAGTATTTATTGTATACGGAACAGGGCATAGAAAAGAATATGTTCCATTGGATGGAGAGAAGACTTTTAAAATAGTGGAATGGAATACTGCCAATCATCTTGATGAGAAAAATATTTATACTATATTTGGAGAATTTGATGCAGATATTGCGGTTTTTCCTGAGCTAGAAGGTGATGAAAAAGGAGATATGTCTTATCAGAGATTAAGGAATTTGTTTTTATCAGCTGATATAGATTTCAATAAATACGAAATATTTGCTTCGCTGCGAACGGAGGGAAATATTGCTCCTGTAACAATTGTCGTGAAGAAGTCTTTTGCTCAATATGATAAGGATAAAGAAACACCTATGACTCTATTTGGAACTGTATATTTGAAGTCGAAAGATAAAAATATACCAGATATTGTAGGAGTACATACAGCTCCTCCATTACCTACTTTACTATCTTTTTGGAATGGCGATTTAGATTTAATTGCTAAAGATATTATAAAAAAATATCCCAATGCAATCATTGTTGGAGATTTTAATGCTACAATGAAACATGGTTCCTTGAATGACATTGATACACACGAAGATGCATTAAATTATCTATCTATTTTTCAGAGAGGCACATGGAATGTAGATCTTCCATCTTATTTTAGAACGACTATAGACCATATACTTATACCAAAAGACAAATATCTAGTCAAGAATATAGAATTAAAAGATTTATCAGGTTCAGATCATATATGTGTTCTTGCAGAATTGTCTTTGAAATAGGGAAAAACAATTAATTTATCATTTTAAATATCAAAAGACCAGATATCAAAAAAAGGTATTCTGAACTTTGGATATTTTATTGATTTCTGAGGCGTCAAGTATTATAAGAAAGTTGTAGTGCGAGCTGCGAAATTAGATATGCTGATTTCCTCTAGTGAGCGGAGGAAATTGAAGAAGAAATTAATGGAGAGTTAACAGCATATATAGAGTACGAAAAAGTAAATGATGCCATAAAATCAAATGATATCGTTATGATGGATTTATCTCTATATAATGAAAATAAAGAGAAAATCCATAATGAAGAATATGAATATATTGTTGATGGTACAGATATAGGACTTGATACAAAATTGATAGGTAAGAGAAAAGGAGATATTATTGAGTATTTTCCTAAAGAAATTGTAAAAGAACTAGGAGGTAATGCTAAAAATTGTTTTATAAAAATTATACAGATTAATCGTGAAAAACCACTTGTACTTACAGATGAATTTGTGCAAAAGATATCAAAAATGTCAACGGTAAAAGAATATAGACAATATATTAAAGATTTTGGATATGAAACTATAGAAGAGTTTGAAAATGACTGCGGAAAGGAATATTTGAGACGAGAAGTGATTATATCTATAGCTAAATAATTTATTTTTTCACAGGCACAGTGTTAGAAATTAAGAAATAGAAATAATAGAAAACAGTAAATTGTTTTATTCCAAAAATTCAAAACAGTTTTATTAATTTGGGTGGAAAAACGTTTAAGGGACCTGATGGTGCATATATATGGAAAAAGGATGGTAAGTATAAATGATAAAGAAAATAATTGGTATATTATTAATTGTATGTGCTGCGATTTTTTTTCGACAGAATGTATATGTAAAGAAATTTTTATTTTAAGTATGGCTACTATGGGAGTAGCTGCAGAGAATATATTGATTCACAATAAAGTGCTCGTTATACTGTCTGTAGTTTTATTCATTATAGGAATCATTATGTTGATACTGAAGGATAATAATGCACATTAATGTCATCAATGATTAATTGACAATCCTGGTCATATGTGGGATGGAGATGTTTATTATTATGGATTGCATGCTCCAAAAACAATATAGTTGAATGGGTGAATCAAAATGAAAAAGGAAATAGGGTATTTCATTATCTGTACTGGTATGATCAGCTTGTCTTTGAATATTTCGATGGCTATTGTCTGTAAATATATTGACCAATATTCAGATACATTTTGAAATTCAACGATTCCTTATTTAAAAGAGTTTTTCATACCAACGTTTTTATTTTGTATTTGTCTATTGGCGTGGATAAGACTTATCTTCAATAAAGAAAAATAGTGGAATTTAATATACAAGTAGATGTTAGAGCTAAATTTTAACATCTACTTTTTCTGTATATTAAAAAGCAATATTGTTTGGTATAGAAGTTTATGATATACTTTGAAATATGGAAAATCGAATTCAAGGCGGCTTAACCGTTTTTTGCGGAGGAATAAAAAGTCCATTAATTGAACGGGGAGAGAGGAAATTAAGTGTTACAATATAGAAAATTATATGCGAGTGAAATAAATAGAGAACTATTCAATCATTTTATTCGTCATCAAAAGGTTGTAAAATGTTGGAGAAGAGAAGATAATAAATGGATAATAAAAGATGCTCCTTTTATCGATGACTGGACGGATACAGATTATCAAATATTAATTCGCTGTCTAAAAAATACCGTTATTTCGGGTGGCCTTTTGTACGCGGCTTTTTATGATGGTGACTTAAAAGGATTTGTTTCAGTTGAGCCTATACTGTTTGGAGGAGAACAAAAATATCTTGATTTATCGAGTATTCATGTATCTGAAGAGATGCGAGGAAAGGGAGTTGGAAAAACATTATTTCTTGCGGCAAAGAAATGGGCAAAAGAACACGGCGCGCGTAAATTATATATATCTGCTCATTCTTCTGTTGAAAGTCAGGCGTTTTATAAAGCAATGAACTGCGTGGAGGCAGAAGTATATAATGAGGAACATGTTCAGAGGGAGCCTTATGATTGCCAGCTTGAATGCATTCTGTAAGGAGAAAGTTGGAATGAAGATTGTAGTTTTAGATGGATACACAGAAAATCCAGGAGATTTAAGCTGGGAACAAATGGAAAGACTAGGCCAGTTGACTGTCTATGATAGAACTTCCTACGTGGAAAGTCCTCTCATCGTTGAGAGAATTGGGGATGCGCAGATTATCGTAATGAATAAGACACCTATCACAAAAAATATAATAGATGCCTGTCCTAACTTAAAATTAATTGCTGTCTTGGCGACAGGTTATAATGTAGTTGACTATCATTATGCGAGAGAAAAAGGAATCTTAGTTGCGAATGTGCCAACCTACGGAACACAGATTGTGGGTCAGTATGCGGTCGGGCTTTTATTGGAGATTTGTTCTCACTATGGACATCATGCGCAGACCGTGGCAGATGGAAAATGGGAGAAAAATATAGATTTTTGTTACTGGGATTACCCAATGATTGAACTTTATAAAAAAACGGCAGGGATTATCGGTCTTGGTCGTATCGGACAGGCAACGGCGAAGATTTTAAATGCGATGGACATGAAGGTTTTGGCGTATGATACCTATCCAAGTGAATCTGGAAAAGAGTTGGCAGAGTATGTGGAGCTTGATACGTTATTAGAGCAGTCCGATGTCATCTTTTTGCATTGTCCGTTATTCCCAGAAACAGAGGGAATTATCAATAAGGAAAGTATTGCAAAGATGAAAGACGGTGTTATTTTAATTAATAATAGCCGAGGACAGTTAGTAGTAGAGCAGGACTTGGCAGATGCGCTAAACATTGGGAAAGTATATGCGGCGGGACTCGATGTCGTTTCCACAGAGCCAATCAGGGGAGATAATCCGCTTTTGACGGCGAAAAACTGTTTTATTACACCACATATTTCCTGGGCGGCACAGGCATCTAGACAGAGAATTATGGATATCACAGTGGATAATATTAAAGCGTTTATTGAGGGAAATCCAGTAAATATTGTGAATAATTAAGAGGTTTTAGAATGCGGCATGCTCGGATAGTATACATTATTATGAAGGATATAAAACATAGAAAACACTTCATTGATATATAGAGAACATTAATAGGAAAAAAATGAGATATTATGTTAGAATGATGACATAAATATAAGTATAGATAAAGGTGGTATGACAAGATGGCAACAGTAGATATTAATACAAAGATGATTACTTTGCTCGGTGACCCATTAAAGCAGTCTTTTGCAGCACAGATGCAAAACTGTGGATATGAAGCTATGGGAGAAAATATGATTTATTTCTACACAGAAGTGAATAATGAGCATTTGGAAGATGTTGTAAAAGGACTTCGCCATATGAATTTTGCCGGTTTCGCAGTGACAAAGCCAAATAAAGTAAAAGTTTTGGAGTATTTAGATGAACTAGATCCATTATGTGAGAAAATGGGAGCCAGCAATACGGTTGTAAAGACAGAGGACGGAAAATTAGTTGGATATAATACGGACGGTATCGGATTTGTTCGCTCTATCGAGAGAGATGGTAATATTAAAGTAGATGAGAATACATATTTTTGTATTGGCAGCGGCGGAGCTGGACGCGCAATGTGCTCTGCATTAGCTTATTACGGGGCAAAGAAAATTTATGTGACAGATCTCTTTGAGGATTGTGCAAAATCCTTAGTGGATGATATCAATAAAAATTTTGCACCAGTTGCGGAGTTCGTTCCACACGGCGATTTTTCCAAGGTAGGAGAGGTAAGCGTTGTTATGAATGCAAGTGGAATTGGCATGGGATCTCACATCGAGGAAAATCCAATGCCTAAAGAGTTTATGAAGGCAGATCAGTTCTACTTTGATGCTTGCTATAACCCAGATAAGACACAGTTCTTACTTGACGCTGAGGAGGTAGGAGCTACTATTTTAAATGGTCTTGGTATGTCTTTATATCAGGGTGCAGCTCAGATTGAGCTTTGGACAGGAAAAGAAGCTCCTATCGGGGCTATGAGACAGAAATTACTTGATATTATTGCGGGAAAATAAATATCGCTTGGGAGATTTCTCTTCCAATGAGAATAGACATATAATTAAGAACTTATAGAAAGAAAACCGAAATTGAGCTTGAAGTTTTGAGCTTGATTTCGGTTTTTTTATGAGGGATTTTTGTTTTAGTTAGAAGTGTACGAAATATAGATATGGATAAAGAGGAAAGAGCGCAGCGGTAAGATTTAGGGGAGTGGATTTTGTCAGTTGTATATGTTACAATAACGATAAAAGATATAAGACTGGTTGCAAATTGACTGTCGCATACTCATAACTTTAATTATATGAGGCTTTATAATGGATATTTAAAACCTGTAAATGATGAGATAATTGCGAAGAAAGAAGAAAATGTGATAAAGATTGGGTGGTGAAGATTTAGTATGTACATAGTAGAACGATATACAGCATCTATGAATATGGGTGAATATATAGAAGGTTATATTGATGTGGAAACATTTTTAGGTAATTGTAAAAGATGCAAAAATTTTGGAAAAATATGGTCATGTCCTCCGTATGATTTTGATGTGATGGAGTACTGGAAGAAATTTTCTAGAATTGATTTTTTGGCGTCAAAAATTATTTTTGATGAGAAGTATGGGAATCAGGAATTTTCTGAGGAAGAGATAGATGAGATTTTAAAGAAATCTCTCTTTACAGAAAAACAAAATTTAACAGATGAGCTTTTGGAGAGAGAAAAAGAGATAGAGGGAAGCGTAAGTCTATGCGCTGGCTCTTGTTCTATCTGTGGTGAGGTCTGTCCAAGAGCAATAGGTGGAATTTGTCTTTATCCAGAGAAGATGCGTTATTCTATCGAGTCTTTAGGAGGAAATGTAGGTCTTACAATCAGCAAATTGATGGGACTTGAGCTTGAATGGATGGAGGAAAATAAATTGCCGCGTTATTTTATTTTGGTGAGTGGAATTTTGATTCCTTAGAAAAGAAAAAGTTTTACCGAGTATTCATCTCTATAACGAGATACTCCCTACTATTTCTCCAGTACACAGCCATCCGTCAGAAGACTGCTTTTTTTCTGGCCAAAAAATATTCCACTTTATCTGTTTCACAAAGTATACTTTGTGAAACAGTGGAGACAGATGCGGAGAATCCTGGAAATCCAGAGGGGAAAATTTTGAAACAGTGGAGGTAGACTGCGAAAGAGATTAGGTTTCCTTTGATAGTTTCCTTATAACTATAAGATAGCTTATTATTAGTACTACATCTGCCCCTGCCCAAGCGGAAATCTCCGCAAAAAAGATTCCAATTTGTCCAACAAGAAGCGGCAAAAAAATTGCAACTAAAGTTCTCATCGCAAACTCCACAAATCCAGAAATCATTGGAAGGACTGTGTTTCCAAGACCTTGGATGGCAGAGCGGACAACATGAAGAATGTAAAGGATTGGAAGACAAATGCTCATAATCGAGAGATATAAGTAGGCAATATGCATTGTCTCTTCCACGGTCTTTGGCGTGCCGGAGATAAATAATCCTAAAATAAGTTTTCCAAATATAAGCATAATAATTGCAATTGCAATGGAGGTAATTACCGCGATAATGAGGGCGGCTCTCATCCCTTCTTTGATTCGTTTTATCTTTTTCGCTCCGAGATTTTGTCCCATATAAGTGACTACGGAGTATCCATAAGAAATGGCTGCAATTTCTAAGAGGCCATATAATTTATTTGTCGCAGTAAAGCCTGCGATAAAGATAACGCCAAATTGGTTGACAACGGACTGTACAATCATGCCGCCGATGGCGATGATTCCATTTTGAAATGCCATCGGAGAGCCGAGATATAAAAGATGTCTCGCTAATTTTCTTTTCATTTGAAAATCACTTCGTTCAAATTTTAAAATTTCTATTTTGCGGATATGATAAATGCAAAACATACTAGAAACGAGCTGAGCAATTAAAGTTGCAATTGCAGCTCCAGCGATACCCCATCCAAATACAAGAACAAAGAGAGAATCCAGCATAATATTAAAGATAGAAGCTATAATCATCGCGTAAAGTGGAGTTTTTGCATCGCCGAGAGAGCGAAGGATGCAAGCTAAAAAATTATATAGCATCACAATAGGAATTCCCATGAACATAATCCTTGTATAAAGCAAAGTTCCAGCAATAATTGTATCTGGCGTCTGAAGGATATGTAATAGAGGGAGAAGACCAATTTGTCCGATGAGAACAAGAAGTATGGAAACTATCAAGGAGAGCAAAGCGGAGTTTCCGACTGCTTTTCTTAGAGCTTTGGGTTGGTTGGCACCAAATTGTTGTGCCATCATGATTCCAAATCCTTGTGTCAAGCCTTGTATCATACCAAGCATCATCCAGTTGATCCAATCAGAAGCACCGATTGCGGCGAGAGCCGTTACGCCGAGTTTTTTTCCCACAATCATTGTGTCTACAACAGTATAGAGTTGTTGAAATATATTTCCTGCCGTCATAGACATAGCGAAAGAAAAAATGAGGGAAGATGGTTTTCCCTCAGTCATTGATTTTACATGAGAAGCCATAGTCTGTTTTTTCCTTTCTTTTCTTTAGTTTTATAGATTAAGTCCGTGCCATATATCTTTTAAGAAAGATAAAGATGGAATGGAAAAATTGTCTTAAATCTCTTAAATTCGTGAAGCTAATCGTATCATAGGAAACTTAATTTTGCAAGATGATAATGCTGATTGTCCGTGCAAAATTATGTATAGTAATAGATGAACCAAAGAGAGAGGATTTGGAACATGGGAAATACTTATTTAAAATTTAAAAAGCATTATATTCGTCAATATCTTTAGAGTTTATACTTTCTGAAACCCATAGGATAGGGAAAATCAAAGTTTTGGAAGGAATGAGAGACATGTTTTTTTATTTTTCAAGAGAAAACTTGCATAAATCGAAAAATAAATAAAAATAAACTTCGTGAAAAATGTAGAATTTTGCAGGATGTGGAAAAAAGTATTGCAAAATGGAACCTATATTACTATAATGTAATCATCAATTGACGAGTACATAATTAAATGACAATTTATGTTCCTCGGACCATAAAAAGAAATGGCCTCGAAGCACAACGAATCGTATGAATCGCAGGAAATTTCTGACAGAGATTTGAACTGACTTAAATGCCACTAAACCTATGTCAGATGGTTTAGTGGTATTTCTCTGTTTGAAGGAAACTGCAGGACTTTATCGAGCAATTGAGCATAGTATACTTTATAAAACAGTGAAGTTGTTTTCGCCCACAGGACATAAAATACAGTATGCCCTTTAGGTATGAGAAGTGAAGTTGTACTATTAGAGGACAAGGAGACACATTTACTTTAAAAGTAAGTATGGAAAAGGGTTTTTTTCAGAGATAGGGAAAATGCATTTGGATAAAGTAGAAATAATAGAAAAAGAGGCTGTATCCAATATTTTTCAAAGTCTCAAAATCATAGGAGGGAAAATCATGGAATCATACAATTTTATTTTATTTGTGGCAATTATTTTATTATCCACGAAAGTTCTTGGATTGATATCTAAGAGAGTACATTTACCCGCAGTTGTGGGAGCTTTGATGGCGGGTGTTATCTTAGGACCATCGTTTTTGAATATTATTTCTTTAGAGGGAGATGCAGGTATCTTTATTGAGTATGCTGCGGAGATTGGGGTTATTTTCTTAATGTTCAGTGCTGGACTTGGAACAGAACTTAGCGAGTTAAAGGAAAATATTGTGGCATCTGCTGTCACAGCGATACTTGGTGTTATCGTGCCATTAGTTGGTGGAACGATAGCATATGCAGTTTTTTTCCATCCAGATATGAGCAATTATAATGAGTTATTAAAGTCATTTTTCATCGGTGTTGTCTTGACTGCGACATCCGTTAGTATTACAGTTGAGACACTTCGTGAGCTAGGTAAGTTAAAGGGAAAAGTTGGGACTACAATTCTTGGAGCTGCTGTTATCGATGATATTTTAGGTATTATTGTTCTTACAGTTATTATGAGTTTAAAAAATCCAGAGGTAAAACCAGCAACAGTATTTATGAAAATCGGTCTTTACTTTATCTTTTTAGCGGTTCTTGTCTTTATTACAATGAAGCTAAAACCGATACTTGAAAAGCAAAATCAGAAGAGAAGAATAGCGATTTTTTCAGTTGCATTTGCTTTAATTTTATCTTATATATCTGAGACACTATTTGGAATTGCCGATATTACGGGTGCTTATTTTGCGGGATTGATGCTTTGTAACACTAAAATTGAGCCATATGTAGATAGAAAGATTGAGATTGAATCTTATATGTTCTTCTCACCAATTTTCTTTGCGAGTGTTGGATTAAAGGTACAAATTAATGGTATGACAGCGGCAGAGTGGATTTTCTCAGTTGTACTTCTAATTATTGCGATTCTTACAAAGATTGTTGGATGTGGACTTGGATCAAGAATTTGTAAATGTACAAATAAAGAAGCTTTTCAGATTGGAGTTGGTATGATTTCCCGTGGTGAAGTTGCTCTTATCGTTGCTCAAAAGGGATATCAGGCAAACTTATTAGACAATACACTTTTTGCGCCGATTGTTATAGTTGTTATTGTGACAACTCTTCTTACACCAATTTTACTTGGCATGGTTATGCAAGATAAAAAAAATCCTCAATCGGCAAAAATAGCAAGCTTCAGAAAGCCTAATTAGTTAATATCAGGAAATAGCAGGTTCTAGCTATTTCCTGTTTTTTTATATCTAAAATGAGAAAATATATTAAGAGAGACATAAAAGTAGTAATACAAAAAAAATTGTAGTAAGATGAAATGAAAAGATATGTACCAAGAGATAAGGAAATAAAAATTTAATTTATTAGAAGGGAAAATAATATATGATAAATATTTTGAAGCTGAGAAAAGCGAAAGATAGTTTTGTAGCATTACATCCTAAGATTGCCAGTTTTTTTAAGGAGCAATTTGCTGGAGGAGTGATAGAAGAGGGAACAGTGATTGAGGTAAAAATAAAAAAGCCAGGGAAAAATCCTGTTATTGCAAAACTAACTGTAAGTGAGAGAGATAACGAAATACTAAAAGAATTAAAAAGTTAGAAATGAGGAAAAGGTATAGAATGCTAAAAAAATTTAGAGTCTATATCTTTTTTTATTATAAATTAATTTAGTAATATCAAGATTAGAGTTTTTATATTCTATTGGTGAGATTTGGAAGTAATATATGAAATAAGATTGGGCGGCGAATTGCGATAAATTTAAGTTAATTTGACATTATAATAAATATTCACAGAAAATTCACAAAAATATTGTTGACAGGTCCTAAAATATTTGTTATATTACATATAGAACAAAGATAACAAGTAGAATAAATAGAACAGAGAGAGGGAATGAATAGAATAATACAAAAATTATTTCTAAAAGGTTTAAAAAGGAAAGCAAGGCAAAAAGGAATTTATTCCTGAAAAAGGGAAAACATAATAATGAAAATAATTCAGTTTGAGAGGAGAGATTAATATGATGTTAATGCCTAGTATTTTTGGAGAAAACATATTTGATAATTTTTTTGAGGAAGCGAGAGATAATTTTATGAGACCATATAGAAATTTCAATAAGGTAGATGGAATGATGCAGACAGATATTAAGGAGAAGGAAGATGGATATGAGATAAAGATGAATCTTCCAGGATTTACAAAGGAAAATATCAAGGGTGAGTTAAAAGATGGATACCTTATTATTTCTGCTAACACTTCTGAAAACAAAGATGAGAAGGATGAAAATGGCAGATATATTAGAAGAGAGAGATACAGTGGATCTTGCAGTAGAAGTTTCTATGTAGGAGATAATATTAAACAGGAAGATATTTGCGCAGAGTTTAAGGATGGTATTTTGACATTTCAGATTCCTAAGAAAGAGGCAAAAGAGGTAGTGGAAGAAAAGAAATATATCGCTATAGAAGGATAAGAGAAATTTGATATAAAATTATCGTATAAAATATACGTATTTCGTATTTAGATATAGCAATATAAAAAGAAGATAGATAACTTATATTTGAAAAAGCATATATAAAATAAGAGGGAAAATATAAATTTTGGTGAGTGGAAAATCAAAAAGGAGTATAATTAATTATTGATATAGAGAAAAATGGCGTGTCACAGGAGTGGTGACATGCCATTTTTTTGAGCGCAACTGGCAGTTGACAAATTTCCAAGTGTAATTGGTAGTTGGCAACTACTTTTTTTGTTATAATAATCTTAGAAAAGAAGAAATAATACTTTATCGAGAGATTGTTCAAAATATGTGAAATTAAGGAATACTTGAAAAGTATAATTTCAAGAGTGAACTTAGAAAAGAATGAGAAAAAGAAAATAGGGAGGAAGAAATATGATTTTAGCAGAAAAAATAGTGAAGCTTAGGAAAGAAAAAGGATGGTCACAAGAGGAACTTGCGATGCAGTTAAATGTATCTCGTCAATCTGTCTCAAAATGGGAAAGCTCAGCTTCCATACCAGATTTAGATAGAATTCTTAAATTAAGTCAAATTTTTGATGTGAGTACAGATTTTTTACTAAAGGATGAGATGGAAGTAGATAAGGCACAGATAGTGACGGTAGAAGACATTTTTGTTGAGGAATCTCAAACTATACGAACGATATCTCTTGAAGAAGCGAATGAATATATGAATTTAGTGGAAAACTCTGCCAAGAAAATAGCTGCAGCAATAGTTGGCTGTATTTTATCCCCAGTTTTATTAATTTTATTAGGAGGGCTTTCGGAGTATGGAATTTTGCCGATAACAGAAGATATGGCAGGCGGAATTGGCGTGACAATTTTACTTTTAATTGTGGCTGGTGCAGTGGCGACCTTTATTATGCTGGGAATGAAGTTAGATAAGTATGAGTTTTTGGAATTTGAAGATATATCTTTGCAATATGGAGGATATAGTGCTGTAGAGAAAAAAAGAGAAGAATTTGAATCTACTTATAAAAAATGTATTACAATAGGAGTTACTTTTTGTATTATTAGTGTAGTTCCTCTTATGGTAGCTGCAGCTTTTAGTTTACCGGAAATTTCATATATTTATTGTGTTGATATTTTACTTGTGCTTGTCTCATTTGGTGTATTTTTGATGGTATGGTCTGGTATGATTTATGGAAGTTATCAGAAACTTTTAGAAGAGGGCGAATATACAAGAGCGCAAAAAATAGAAAAAAGGCAAAATAAAAATTTAACGAAAGTATATTGGTGCATAGTAGTGGCGATTTATTTGGGAGTGAGCTTTTTGACGCAGAGATGGGATATAAGTTGGATTATATGGCCATCGGCAGGGGTTTTATTTGTTGCAGTATGTGGCATGGCGGTGATGATTAGGAAAAAATAAGCTTAAATTAAGCGAGATATTTTCATATGAAAAATAGATAAAAGTATGATATACTTAATAAAAAGATGCGAGTTATTTTTTCGGGGAACAGAAGATATTCTTATAAAAGTGAAAACTTATAATTGCATTTTAAAAATTAAGTAGGAGGAAGAAAAAATGGCAGTTGCTCGAATGGATTCAGGATGTATCATATGTTTGGCGCAAAAGGAGCTGAAAAATTTCCCTGCGGATTTACCAGAAGAGAAAAGATTAGTCTATATGAAAAGTGTACTAGATTTATTAGCAAATGTGACAGAGAAAGATAGTGCCCCTGTTATCTCGTCTAGAATTGCACAAATTCAGAGAGAAATGTTCGGAGAACATAAGGATTTTGCAAAAATTAAATATGGTTTTAATGAGTTGATGCTACATATTGAGGGAGATATTTATAAAAAACTATTGGAGGCGAAAGACCCTCTAAAGAGAGCAATTCAGTATGCAACAGTAGGAAATTATATTGATTTTGGAGTCTTAGTAGATGTGGAGAATGAAAAGCTCATGGAGCTAATTGAAAATGCACAAAATAATCCTGTAGATGAGAAAGAATATGAGGCGCTAAAGGCAGATTTGCAAGCTGGAAAGAGATTAGTCTATTTGACGGATAACTGTGGAGAAGTTGTCTTAGATAAGCTTCTTATTCGTATTATAAAAATGTTGTATCCACATATCAATGTGACAGTTATTGTGCGAGGAGAACAGATTATTAATGATGTAACAATAGAGGATGCTAAGCAAGTGGGATTAATAGACGAGGCGGATATTATTGAAAATGGCACGAGAATTCCAGGTACATGGCTTGAGGAGATTAGTCAGAAGGCAAAAAAAGCAATGGAGAATGCGGATGTTTTAATCTCTAAGGGACAGGGAAATTTTGAGACGTTACAGGGATGTGGCATGAATATTTATTATATGTTCCTCTGTAAATGTGATTTGTTTATGGAGCGTTTCGGTGTTGAGAGATTTGCAAGTATGCTTATCAATGATAATCAGTGCAAAAAATATTTGAAAAATATAGAAGAATAGAAAAAAGCGATAGTTTTCTAGTATTTAGGAGACTATCGCTTTTTTAGTGTGCCTTGCGGCCAGTGCACGTCACTAATGGATGAAAGTTCCTAATCCGCCCTAATAGTGGGAAGGCTACAGCCAAGACCAAGGGTGTCCATCGTGAGGTGGAATCTGAAGGAAGGTAGAGGAAAATCTCTGGTCTGACGAACAGAAATCACATCAGGCTACGGTTAGGGATAAGGCTGCTAAACAAGTTTTGTTTAATAAAAAACAAAAGGATTTATGAAAAAATTAATCCTTTTTTAAGAAATTTATGAATTAGACATTTTACACTTTTCTCTATTATAGTTAAGAAAAATAGATTATCTATGGGAATTTGATACAGTACAACTTCTTGTGAACGAAATTATAGTAAATAACGGAACTAGACAGCAGCAAGAAAAATACTTTGGTGGCTGCAGTTTCTAACGCAGGTGGACTCGGCATTTTTGCTACAGGAGATAAAGCACAAAAAGGTGGAATTGAGAGAAGTAAAGCTGAAATTAAAAAAAATTAAAGAATTAACAGATAACCCTTTTGGTGTAAATATTGCTATGACTTCTCGAATTGTACAAGAAATTATTGATTGTGCCTGCGAAGAGAAAATTGCTATGATTATAACAGGTGCTGGAATGACTGCTCCAAATGCCAAGGTATGTCTAGATTTACATGCTTTGGCATTTTTGCTATTGAATAATAATATAAAAAATTTAAAAATTTTTATGAAATTCGAAAATAGCTTTGTCAATGAAAAAGAGGCTGTCACAAAATGAACTTTTCGTAAGATATTTTATAACAACCTCCTTTTTATGCTTTTTACTGTTCTGTCATAAAATATTCTTTTACAAGTCGGACGACAGTTCCAGATAGTAAGAATAGAGCAATTAAGTTTGGAATTGCCATAAGTCCGTTAAATGTCTCAGCGATGCTCCAAAGAAGACCTAAATCAATTGTGGCGCCGAGGATGGCAACGAGTGAATATACTACCATAAATGGTTTAATAGTCTTTTCAGAGAAAAGAAATTCGATGCAGCGTGCGCCGTAAAGTCCCCAACCGATAATTGTGGAGAAAGCAAAGCAGCACATAGCAACAGCAGTAAAAATAGAAACCCAGTTGCCGTAAGTGTAGGTAAATCCAGAAATTGTAAGTTCTGCACCTGCGGCAGCACCGTAAGGAACTGAGACGTCACTGCAAAGGATAACGAGTGCAGTTAGAGTACAAATGAGAATCGTATCAGTAAACACCTCGAAAATTCCGAAAAATCCTTGTTTTACAGGTTTTTTTGTATCGGCACAGGCGTGGGCGATAGATCCAGTACCGAGACCAGCCTCATTGGAGAAAATACCTCGCGATACACCTTTTTTCATACTAAGGAAGAAACTTCCGACAATGCCACCAGTGACAGAAGCTGGGCGAAAAGCTCCAGAGACGATAGCTGCAAATACGCTGGGTACTCGGTCTATATGAAGAATTACGACTCCCACGGCAAGTAGAATATAGAAAACTGCCATAAATGGAACTAGTTTTTCTGTGACAGTTCCGATTCTTTTGATACCTCCTAAAAGCACAAGAGCTACTAATAATGTAATAAGGATTCCGATGATAAGGTTGATTGTAGATACTTGTTGCTCATCGATAATATGATAATTAAGAAGAGCAGAATTAATAGCAGTAGTAATAGTATTAACCTGTGTGGCATTGCCAGTTCCAAAGACAGTCAGCACTCCAAAGAGGGAGAAAGCTGTGGCAAGCCAATGCCAGTTCTTTCCAAGTCCATTTTTTATATAGTACATAGGGCCGCCGACGAGATCTCCATGGGAATTTCTCTCACGAAAATGTACGGCAAGTGTTACTTCGGAAAATTTTGTACACATACCAAGAAATGCTGAAATCCACATCCAGAAAACAGCTCCTGGTCCACCAATAGCAATGGCACCCGCTACACCAGCGATATTTCCAGTTCCTACGGTTGCTGCCAAGGCTGTACAGACTGCCTGAAAAGGTGTCATGGAGCCATCAGAGGCTGCTCGTTTGCGAAACATTCTTCCGATTGTTACTTTCATTGCATAGGTGAATTTTTGTAATTGTATAAAGTGTAGGCGTAAACTTAAGTATAGTCCCACACCGATGATACAAATCATTGCTGGCACACCCCATATAAAATTGTTGACAGCAGAGTTGATAGTTTCGATTAGTTGAAGCATAGTAAATCCTTTCTTTTCTTATGTAATAAGTAAAAATGCTTAATTTTATAAAGTTGCACTTCGATATCATATCATAAATAACAGAAAATGTACAGAGATTAGTACATTAGAAATAAGAATTTTGTATACCTTATTCTTGATTTGAATGGAAAGGTTTGATAAAATTATAACAAAGTAATATTTAGCATAAAGGCAATATAGTTAGAAACGGAGGAAAAGGTATGAAAAAAAGGGTTTGGTTTGTTCTGCTGACATTATGTTTTCTTTTAATTGGTTGCGAGAGGGAAGAAGAACTTGAGAAGTTATGTAGAATCGAAATTATAGAGGAGGATACTTCTACCATTATTAAGGTGATGGATTTTATGACGCAGATGGATGTATCAGACTTTTTAGATGAAGACGAATGGGGGATACAGACTGAGGGAAATATGAGTGAGGAAGAGATACATGAAATCGAGACGCAGGTGGAGCAGTCAGAGCTCATACCAGAATACAGAATCATCCTATATCAGGAAAAAACAAAAACATTGATTTCATTAGATAATGATGAAGAGTATGAGAAAATTATGGAGTATATTACATATGAGGATTCGGAAGTAGTAAAGGCAATAGTTGAAAGTGATGCAAGAAAAAATATGGGATTATCGGATGAGTTTTTCAGCTATTATTTTGAGGGAACAGAAGAATTTTTTGAAAATTTGCAGGAGGTAGTCAGCAAAGAATGATAGATTGGTCTTGGGAGTTTGAGATGTGATTGTTGAAAGGTAGGTGTGCGAAGGTGGAAGTTTTTAAGGAAGAAATGAAATGGACCGTGCAAAGGGAGTTATCTTTTTCTATTCTTTCTCTTTGTATGAATAAAATAGGGGATGACTATTGTGTACAGATTAAAGGTGGAGATAGACCGCATATTGGTTGTGCTGTTTTGGCAATTCCAAGGCCTTCTTTAAAAGATGGTACGAAACAGAGTGTGACATCCTCAGTACTGAATCGAATCGGACATAAGGATGAATATATCTGTCGATATGTAGCTGAAAAAATCGCAAGAGAGAAAGGGAAAGCGACTTTATGTACCGGAGGTTTTCATGTGGATGATATTACAGAAGAGCAAATAGAGGAAGTGAGTGAGGCGGTGAAAGAATTAACAGAGGAATTTTTAATTCTGAAGGTATAAGATATTTAAAGGAAAATAGTATTTACTTAAGTTTTGTGCAATATAGTTAGAAAATCTGGATATTTTGGCATAATAGAACCTAAATTGTAAACGATTTCAATAAAAATAAAATATATAATTGAATATATCATATAAATATGATATATTTATAATTGTAAACGATTTCAAAAACTGGCAGAAGCGGAATATGACAGTGTAGTATCTAGTTGTTTTTTGATGAGCATTTGCAAAGTATTTTAAGTAGTAAACTACTTAAAATGAAAAGAAATATAGTTTATCGAAAAAAGATGTATGGAAATTTACATAGTATTAATTAGATAATACACTAGTACTAAGAAAGTGAGGTTATATTATGAGAGAATGGACAAAGGAAGAGCGTTATAGAGTGTTACAAAGTCCAGAGGAAATTAGAGGACTTTTTAATAAGATTAATAAGTCGGTGTATCGACAAACTTATCATGTCCAGCCAGTGACTGGCTTATCCAGTGACCCAAACGGATTTGCTTTTCATAAGGGAATATGGCATTTATTTTATCAGTGGTGTCCATGGGGAGCAGTTCACGGTCTAAAATATTGGTATCATGTTACATCAAAAGATTTAATTCATTGGAAAAACGAGGGAATTGGCTTAAAACCTGACTGTTATTATGATAATAAGGGAAATCATTCAGGCTCAGCGATTTCTGCTGATGATGAGCTTTATTTCTTTTATACGGGGAATCATAGAGACGAAAATTGGGTGAGAACACCTTATACTTGTGCCGCTAAGCTAGGAGAGGATGGAAATCCAGTTAAGTTACCTGAACCACTTTTTGGACCGAGGGAAGATTATAGTGAGCATCAACGAGATCCTAAGATTTTTTATAATGCCCAAAAGAAGATGTATTATATATTTATTGGCGCACAATCTTTGAATAAAAAAGGATGTGTATTAGTTTATCAGTCTGAGAAATTAGAGGAAGGTTGGAGCTTTGCTGGTGAATTGAAGGTTTTAGGATATGAAAATTTTGGTGGTATGTGGGAATGCCCTTGTATGGAACGTATTGATGGTAAGGAAGTCTTGATTTTTTCTCCACAGTATATCAAACTACCTGGACGTAGTGAAAGCACGAATCATAATGTATATCTTATCGGCAGCATGGACTACGATACTTTAACATTCACACCCGAATCAGATTATCGTTACTTGGATTTTGGATTTGACTTTTACGCTGCTCAGTTGGCGGCGAATACAGGCAATCAAGATAAGACTATTATTATCGCATGGATCGGTCTTCCTGACAATCATTATCCTACTGAGGAGGAAGATTGGGAAGGAAGTATGACTTTGCCAAGAGAGTTGAGAATAAGGGATGGACGTTTAGTTCAAACTCCAATTGCTGGCATTGAGTGCTTGAGAGAGCAGGAGCTTCCAGCAGATGGTACTCTTAGTGCAGCCTGTGAAATGCAAGTCAGCGTTGGAGAGGGAAATCTTGACTTAAATCTTTTCACGACAGCAGACGGAAACGGTGGAATGACATTACATTATGATGCAAAGACAAAGACCTGTACGGTAGACCGAAGCAAGCTTGCAAAGCGCTTTAACGAGAGTGTCGGAGAAGTTTTAGATATGCCTCTTGAAAATAAACTTACAAGTTTGAGAATTTTTATTGACCATAGTTCTGTAGAGATTTTTGCAAATGACGGTGAGGCTACTTTTACCTCTCATATTTATCCTATTGAGGATGAGTATAATTACACTATTAATGATAATGGGTCTGTGAAGATTTGGTCTTTACATGCATCCGTAAAAGATGATTTTGTAGTTTAAAGTTCAGATATGTTTGTAAGAATCTTTATGATAAAGTAATCAAACTTTTATGCATAATAGAGTCTGCAACGCAGATATAAAAAACGAAAGGACTTAATTTATGAAAAAAGTATTTGCAAGTGATTTCGATGGAACACTTTATTTTTATAAAGCAGATATAAAGTTACCTCCTGAGTCTGTGAGTAAGATTAAGCAATATCAAAAGTTGGGGCATGTTTTTGGATTATGCACTGGAAGACAGGTGGGTGGATTAACACCTTTTATTACTGGATTTGTGGAGCCTGATTTTTTTATTACTAGCAGTGGAGCTAATATTGTTGATAAAGAATTTGAACAAATTTATAGATGTGGTGTTGATTGTGATATTGTGGATGCATTAATAAAAGAATATAATCCACAGGGATATCGAATGACATTAGATATTGAGGGAAATATATGCGTATTTGCCCCTATGGATTATCCAGGAGAATATTTTATTATTACAGGTAGAGAGGATGCTCCAGAGGGATTAGTGCATCAGGTTAGTATTCATACGGAGAGCTTAGATGATGCAGCTTATATTTCTGAGAGTATTAATGAGCGTTATGGGGATTATGTGGAAGCTTTTCAAAATGTTGTCGAGGTGGATATCGCACCAAAAGGCTGTTCTAAAGGCAAGGGTATCGGAATAATTAAGGAGTATTTAAAAGAGAAGTTTGGCGATATTAAGATTTATGGCATTGGAGATTCTATTAATGATTTATCTCTTATTGAGGCAGCTGATGTCTCTTATACTTTCCCTTATGCTCCGCAGATTGTACAAGATAAAGCCACTAAGGTTGTAGAGACAATTTATGATGCATTGGAAGATAGTATAAATGATCTTACGGATTAATTTGTTGAAGCAGATTATCTTGGTGAGATAAAATTCCTATTTTATTAATTATATAACTTAAGAAATGTTAAAAAGGGATGTGGGCAATCTGTTTTTAAAACGTTGTTTGTATCTCTTTTTTTACGTTTATTTCCAGAGCCGTATAATTGTTTGAAAAAGTATTATGAAGGCATTGAAGGCGGTGACTTATAAAGTCTTTTTCCAATTAGTGTTTTTAATGTATAGGAAGATTTTTCAATCTTTCATAAAAGTAAGATGGGATATAACTTGAAGTCATCGAAGGTTGATTTGACCGAGGAAAGCTGATAGAATGATAATAAATTGAGATTATGGAGGGGGAATTTTTGGTTTGATTTGGATTAGTAAAATTAAATACAAAAAATGTGCAATATATTCCTAGTGACAGGACAAAATAGTTTTGCTTTATAGAAAAGAAAAACTATAAATGAAAAATAGTTTTAAAATTCATTTATTTTGGTTTGGGAAATATTTAGAGAAAATAATTATTTTCATTATAATATAAAATATCTTTAAACTTTTGGGAAGATACTATAATGTAAAGGAGGAAGTAAATTAATGATAGCAAAGGGCTTTTCCAAACCAACCGATCGTGTAGAACGCTTGAGACAGATGATTGTAGAGGCTATTCCATATATTGAATCGGACAGAGCAGTATTGTTAACTCAGTCTTATCAAGAGACAGAGGGAATGCCTACTATTATCCGTAGAGCGAAAGCATTAGAGAATATTTTGAATAATCTTCCAGTTGTAATTCGCGAGGATGAGTTAGTAGTTGGTACATTGACAAAAACTTGTCGTTCTTGTCAGTTATTCCCTGAATTTTCTTATAAATGGGTTATCGATGAATTTGATACTATCGGAAATAGACTCGCTGACCAATTCCAGATTACAGAGGAGGATAAAGATATATTGAGAAAGATTCTTCCATACTGGGAAAATAAAACAGTCAGTGATCTTGCAGATAGCTATATGAGCGAAGATACAAAAGATTGTATTGCAAATGGCGTTTTCACCGTTGGAAATTATTTTTATGGCGGTGTAGGGCATATTATTATTGATTATGATAAAGCGGTTAGAAAAGGTTATAAAGCAATTATTCGTGAAGCGGTAGAAGTTTTAGAAAAACAGGATAAGAATGCTCCTGATTATCTAAAAAAGGTACAGTTTACAAAAGCAATTGTGACTGTGATGAATGCGGGTATTCGTTTTGCTAAACGTTATGCGAAGAAGGTAAAAGAGATGGCAGCAGTAGAAATTAATCCTACTAGAAAGAACGAATTATTGCAGATAGCAGCTAACTGTGAGAAAGTTCCAGAAAATGGTGCTACTAATTTTTATGAAGCTTGCCAGTCCTTTATCTTTACTCAGATGATTCTTCAGGTAGAATCCAGTGGACATTCTGAATCTCCAGGACGCTTTGACCAGTATATGTATCCATATCTTAAAAACGATTCTATTTCCAGAGAAGCAGCTCAGGAATTATTAGACTGTGTATTCCTGAAATTAAATGATTTAAATAAGGTTCGTGACGATGTTTCTTCTCAGGCATTTGCGGGATATCAGGTGTTTCAAAATATTGGTGCGGGTGGACAGACATCAGATGGAATGGATGCAACGAATGAGTTATCTTATATGATGATTGAGACAGTTGCACATTTGCGTTTGAATGCTCCATCCTTCTCTATCCGTGTACATCAAAATACACCAGACGAATTTTTATTAAGAGCTTGTGAACTGGCAAGACTTGGTTATGGCTTCCCTGCCATGTATAATGATGAGTGTATTATTCCAGCGTTGACGAATAGAGGAATTAGTCTTCCAGATGCACGTAATTATGGATTAATTGGCTGTGTAGAGCCATCTGTACCTGGAAAAGAACAGGGATGGCATGATGCTGCATTTTTCAATGCTGCTAAAGTTTTGGAAATTACTCTGAATAATGGTAAAGTTGGCGACAAACAGTTAGGACCAGTTACAGGTGATGTTTCCAACTTCAAATCGATGGATGACTTTTATGAGGCGTTTACAAAACAAATGGAATATTTCGTATATCATTTAGTACAGGCTGATAATGCTGTAGACTATGCTCATATGGAAAGAGGCTTATTGCCATTTTTATCTTGCTTTGTAGCAGATTGTATCGGAAGAAGCCAAGATATTTGTGAAGGTGGAGCAATCTACAACTTTACAGGACCTCAGTATTTTGGTGTAGCCGATGTTGGTGATTCTGTTTACGCCATTCAAAAACATGTGTTTGATAAAAAAGAAATCTCTTTTGGTGAATTGAAAGAAGCTTTGGATGCAAACTTTGGTTATCCAGTTGGAGGTAAAGTAGATGCTGCACCAGAACAAAATAATGTAGAAGATATCGTAGCAGAAGTTATAAAGAAACTTCTTGGCGATAAGGCTGCGATTAATTATAGTGCTGCTGTATCTGCAAAATCTACTTGTACGGAAAGTTCTAGTAAGAGGTATAAAGAGATTCGTCATATTTTGGAAAATGATACAGAATGGTACGGCAATGATATCGATGCTGTTGACTTTGTTGCACGTCGCTGTTGCCAGATTTACTGCTATGAAGTAGAAAAATACATTAATCCTCGTGGTGGACAGTTCCAGGCTGGTATTTATCCAGTATCTGCTAATGTATTATTTGGAAAAGATGTTTTAGCATTGCCAGACGGAAGATTAGCTCATGAACCTTTAGGCGATGGAGTTTCTCCAAGAGGTGGTAAGGACTCTAAGGGCCCTACAGCAGCAACAAATTCTGTAGCTAAGTTAGACCACGAAGTTGCTTCTAATGGTACTTTATATAATATGAAATTCCTTCCATCTGCACTAGCAGGTGATCAGGGATTAATGAACTTTGCAGCTATTATTAGATCCTATTTTGATAAGAAAGGTATGCATGTACAGTTCAATGTTATTGATAAAGAAACTCTTTTGGATGCTCAGCAACATCCAGAAAATTACAAAGATCTTGTTGTACGTGTAGCTGGATATAGTGCAATGTTTACCGTGCTTGCAAAAGAGGTTCAAGATGATATTATTAGCAGAACTCCACATAGTATGTAATACTTATGTTTTGGATTAGAAAAAATTATGAATGAAAGTTAAAATGACAATTATATGAACTATTGGTGAAGAGTTGCCACTATATTGAATACATATTATTAAAACAGCTCTAAATATTATTAATATATTGATTATCTATCGTATATTAACGGAGCAATTGTTTTAAAACAAGAGCGACAGATATACGTACAGATATACTTTTGCGATCATAATACATAAAGACCTTGTCATATGGGGAATATGGCAAGGTCTTGTGTTATGTTTTTTAGACAAAAAGGTGATGTAGAGAATAGAAAGGGGGATAAAAATGGAAGAATGGGAAAAAACAGGAGTGGAATCTACGTTAGAGGACGATAATATGGGGATTCTTAAGTTATTTGGAAAAGAAGCACTAGAAAATATACAAGAAATTATTGCAAAAGTAACTGGCTTGGGGGTTATTATTACAGATTACCGGGGGGAACCTCTTACAAAGATGACTGGTTTTACGCCTTTTTGCCAACATATTAGGCAAAAAGGGCGGCAAAGACGAATGTGCAATTTATCAGATGCTTTTGGTATTGTGCAGGCAGCTGTAACGCAAAAATCCTGTATTTACTTTTGTCCATGCGGACTTTTAGAGGTGGCAATTCCGATTGTTGTACAGGGACAATTTTTAGGCGGTTTCTTGTCTGGACAGGTTCGTTGTCCAGATGCTCCAGAAGATATTCCCCGATTTGCCAATTTGATTCGCTCTCAAGATATTTTTAACGGGGACGATAAAGCAATGGAACTTTATGAACAGACGCCAATTTATGATTATAAAAAATTTTTAGATATTGCGGAACTTGTATCTTTTATTATTAACCAGCTCAGTGAAAATGAGATGGCTAGTCACCAGCAGTATGAGGAGCAGAGTAAAGAAAAGGAGAGACTGATTTCTAGAATTCACGATATTGAATATGAAAAAAATTCTTTAGAAACAGAGCTTGTACATTTAAAGGCACAGATGAATCCATATTTTATTATGAATCGACTGACAGATATAGCGAATTTAGCAGTACTAGAAGGAGCATCTAAGACAAATGAGATGGCAGTATCCTTTGCAGAATATTTAAAATATAGTTTTTATGACAATGCAGAGACCATTTTGTTGACGGAAGAATTTGAAAATATTGAGCGATATTTAACGATGATAAAAATAAAATATGATAATGCTGTTACTTTTTCTGTTACAATGAAAAAAGAAATGGAGATGCAGAGAATCCCGACTCATATTTTGCTTCCATTTGTTGAAAAAGCTGTTTTCCATATTACAGAGAATAAAGAAAAGCAGGGACAGATAGAGATTACTGCGTGGTACCAGGAGGAACAGGTTTGTATTAGCGTAAAAGACGATGCTTCCTATCAAGAGGCAAAACAGGATGAGAAATTATCTAGGTTTTATAGAAGTATGATAGGAGAGGATGCAGTGAATACTTCTGTCATTAATGCGAGACAAAGATTACAGGCATTGTTTGGAGATAAATATAAACTGATAGAGCATAGTGGTATAAATGGAAAAGAAAATATAATTCAATTTCCGATGTATTTTCGTGAAAGGGTTGTGTAATGTACGATGTATTAGTAGTGGATGATGATAAATTAATGAGAGATGCTTTAGTATCTATGATTAATAGATTTCCAGGGTTTCATGTACTTTGTGAAGCAGAGACAGGGGAGGAGGCGGTTAAAATTTGTAGAATGAATCATGTGGATATTGTGTTTTTGGATATTATTATGCCAGGAATGACAGGTGTAGAGTCAGGAAAAATTATTATCAGAGAAAATCCAGACATAGAAATCTGCATTCTTTCAGCTTATACAGAATTTCATTTTGCTACGGATGCACTTGAGATAAGAGCGAAAAAATATATGTCAAAACCAGTTTCTATTTCTAAAATTACTAGTTTTTTAGAGGAATATGATCAGAGAAAAATAGGATGGCAAAACCCGCAGTCAGTCAGAGCAGTGGAATTGGTTAAGCAGGAAAACTTTTTAAATATGTATAATGGGTTGGGAGAGGTAGTATCTGATGTATTTCGTGTTTCTGGAAGTAAGATGGAACAGTTGCTTAAGACCTTTTTATCAATAGGGCAAAATTTAATGGATTTATTGGAAGATTTGGATCAGAGAAAAAAGGTACAAGATATTTTTCCTATATTAGAAGTTTGGTTGGAAAATGAGGAGATTATGAAGTTATGGCTTTTTCGTGTCATGAATTATGTTTACCAGCAACAAAGTATTAAGCGATATCAGATTTTAGAGGAGGTATTTTTATATATCGAACAACATCTTACGGAAAAAGTTTCGCTAAATCATATTGCTCAAAAAAGTATGATTAGCCAGGGATATTTGAGTCGCATTTTTCGAAAACAATTTGGAATCAGCGTAATGGAATATATTAGGCTTAGAAAAATTCATATGGCAAAGGTTAATTTTGCCTTTTCTAGCCATAGTACGACAGAGGTGGCATTTAAACTGGGATTTAATGAGAGTGGATATTTATCAAAAGTATTTCAAAAATATGAGGGGATGTCCATTCAGGAATACAGACAGAGTGTATCCAATAAAATAGGTACGACAATATAATAAAAATTCCGTGGTTGTTTCCAGTTTTTTGATAATTTAGTCGCGTGAAACACTGCTGTTTCATTCCTATGGTTAGTATTTTTTATATAAGTCAAAACATATCTCAAAGAAGATATTGTTACAATAAAGTTTTCCAAATATTTATAAAAGAACGCAAGATTTTTGCAGTCATTCCCCAAATACTGTAGTCATTATATTGGTAGAAATAAATATTTTCAAGACGTCTGCGCCATTTATAATTTTTTCCTCCGACAATTCTTTCATAGGGGAAATTTTCTGGGAGTATGGCCTGTCTTTCAACCGTATAAACTTCTGGTTCCATCTGTAAGAAAAAATCTAGTGGGACAGAAAATACTTTCTCGACCTCAGCTTTACTAAATGTATTCTCATAATTTTTTAGTAAAACTGCATATGGATAGACAACAATGGAGCTTCCGATAAGAATATCTACTGCACCTAAAAGCTGCACTTGCTCAGATTTTATACATAATTCCTCACAGATTTCTCGCACGGCCGCGTCTATCGCTTTTTCACCTGGATCTATCATACCACCAGGAAAGCATATATCTCCTGGCTGATGAATAATTTTTGGAGAGCGCACTTCAAACAAAACTTCATATCCTTCCTCTGTCTCAATTAATGGAATACAGACAGCTGATTGATGTGATTCCTCTAAGTCGATAATGGATATCTTATGGTTTTTTAATAATTCTAGTTGTTTTTTTTCACTCATTTATTATTAGCTCGCATACTCATGACTTTAGTCATGAGAGGAGAGCCAGCCTCCTTTTCATATACTCTTCCTAGGTTCTACAAATTGTAAATATTTATTCCTATAGTTTTATAGATCGATTCAATTTTATAGTTTGTATTATTATTTGTCAATATGAAATATTTTAGTGTTTTAATATGCTGGTTTTCCCTTGCTATTTTATTTATGATGTTGTTGACAAGGAAACAAAAAAACGATATATTAAAGTTATTCAAGTTATAACGGAGGATAAAAGAATGAATACAGAAAAGCGGGCCATGGAATTGCTTTGGAATTTATTTAATAAAATGATATGGCTTAATCAAAATAGTCTAAAAAAAGAATTACGCGACTACAAACCTTCTGAAATACATTGTCTTGATTATATCGGTAACCATTCAGAGCCAAATGTTACACAGCTTGCTGATGCTTTTTATATGACAAGAGGCGCTATAAGCAAATTAACAAAAAAACTGATTGGCAAAGGTTTGATTGATAGTTATCAAAAAACTGGTAACAGGAAAGAAATTTATTTTCGTCTTACAAAAAAAGGAGAGGAGATTTTTAAGATACACGAAAAATTACATCATGGATTTGATGAGCGTGATAGAGTTGTATTTGAGCAGATGTCAAAAGAGGAAATGGAAACGGTCCTTTATTTTGCTGAAACTTATAATAAACATTTAGATAATGAACTTCTCAAACTAGGAGTAGATATAAAGTCCGCAGGGATAGATAAATTATAATGTAAAATTATGCAGTCTTGCTTTTATTGAGCGGACTGTAAATTTTTATGTGAATATTGTTGACAAGGAAATAATTTGGTGATACAGTTATATTGTTTCCTAAGAAACAATAATACAAAAGTAAAGGAGAAGTTTTATGCAAGAGAAATCACTTTTTTCAAGAAATTTCGTACTTATGTCAATCGGACAAATCATATCACTTTTTGGCAATCAGATTTTACGCTTTGCATTGCCGCTATATCTTCTTAACCAGACAGGCTCATCGGCTTTGTTTGGCATAATATCAGCGGTTTCTTTTATCCCTATGATTTTGCTTTTTCCTATTGGAGGTGTAATTGCTGACAGAGTAAATAAGCGAAATATTATGGTAGTTTTGGATATTAGCACATCCGTTTTAGTTTTTCTTTTTTCTATTTTGGTTGGGAAATTTGAAATTGTTCCACTGATAGCGGCAATGATGATTATTCTGTATGCGATACAAGGTGCATACCAACCAGCAGTTAAGGCAAGCATACCCATTCTTGTTGATACGAAGTATTTAATGCAAGCCAATTCCGTGGTTGATGTTATCAGCTCACTCGCAAATATGATCGGTCCCGTAATCGGTGGATTATTGTTTTCGCTTATTGGACTTGCACCGATTTTGTATGTCAGCATTGCTTGCTTTTTTGCATCGGCGGTTATGGAAATGTTTCTTCATATACCCTTTGAGAAAAAACCAAAACTCGGGAATATTATTGTAACAGGGTTTGGAGATATAAAAGGAAGCTTTGGGTTTATCTTTAAGAATGAGCCTATCATTTGGAAGATATGTATTACTTATGCCATGGTAAGCTTGTTGCTTTGTTCCTTGTTTGTAATTGCTTTGCCAGTATTGCTGACACAAAGCTTAGGGTTTAGCAAACAATTTGCAAACCAACTTTACGGATATGCAGAAGGTATTATTGCAGCAGGAAGTATTTTTGGCGGTATGCTTGCAGGAGTATCAGCAAAAAAATTGACCCCCAAAGCAATTCCATATTTCATAATTGGCTGTGCACTGTCAATTTTGACATGCGCAATAGCTATGCAATTTTCAAATTCATCTATGTTGATTTATATTGTTTTGGTTATCGGGTGTAGCATATTGATGGTTTTAGCTTCCTTGTTCCAAGTTCAAATGATGTCATATATACAGATTTTGACGCCAAATGATTTGATAGGTAAAGTTGTATCTTGTGTTATCTGCGTTTGTATGTGTTCCAGTCCTATTGGACAATTTATTTATGGATTCGTTTTTGAACATATTGGCAGATATACATATTTCCCTTTTTATGCAGCAGCTTTAATTACGATTGTAATGGGGATTCTATCTTTCCGCTTTTATAGTAAAATAAGTATTGAAATGAGGTGATGGATGGAAAATTTGAACTCAAGATTAATATCGGTTCGGGCATGGAAAAAGGGAAGATTTTTTTCATTATCTTCCCTTTTATCTTTGTTATTATCGGCAAATCAAGGCTCTCAAAAGCAGTAAATTAATAAGTAGCATATGAGTTAATATCTCTTAATTTTTTTAGACGGTGTTTTTGGAAACTCGCTATCTCTCACCTTTAAGTGATATATTCTTTTATATACTGGTGCAGTTAAATTATAATCGTCAATAATTTTTTGAAGTACCTCTTGGATATTTTCTATTTCTTTTTTCTTGACATACTCGTAATCAGGGAAAATCTCCGCTTCGATAATACCTTGACTTTCACGAACTAATATTTCCTGCACAAGGCGATCTTCACTTAGCTTGTTTTCGAGTTCTTCTGGTGAGACATTTTCACCATTTTTTGTTATAATTAAATTTTTCTTGCGTCCAGTCAGGTAAACAAAACGGTTTTCATCTACATAACCAAGAACACCTGTGCATAGCCATCCATCGACAAGAGTTTCTTCGGTTTCCTTTGGCATTTTATAATAGCCCTGCATAACACTGCTTCCGCGAACCCAAAGCTCTTCATTTACTGTTTTTGCCTCACAGTTTGGGATAAGCTGTCCTACAGAACCTTTGCGGATATTCCAACTTACTGTCGTACTAATAACAGGAGAACATTCTGTCATTCCATAACCTTGCAAAATATCAATATCATATTTAGCAAATAAATCAAGCATAGATGGTGGAAGATAAGCTCCACCACTGCAGATTGTGTGAAGCTGTGTTCCAAATACCTGCTCTTTTACAATTTCAGGGGGGAATCCCTGTGCATCTTCTAATTTTTTTGCCATCGTCTCAATCATTAGAGGAACCATCAAAATAATATTAGGCTGAAAAAGCTTGATATTTTTGGCCATACGAATGAGAGAATCATTGATGCAAATAATACTGCCAGTTGAGAGTCCTTTTAGAATGTCCATACTAAGGCAGTAGGCATGATGAACTGGCAATACTGTCAAAAGAACAGAACGTTCTGGAAATTTCATATCTAGGCAGGTTGCATTTTCTGCCATATTGCGGTGAGATAGCATAACACCTTTGCTTTTTCCCGTTGTTCCTGATGTGAACATAATTGTTGCGAGTTGTTCTGGTTGTGGTTCGTAATCAAAACTTGCTTTATATTCTTTTATAAGCTGCCATAGTGAAAGCATATTTTCTGTATGTTGTTCTTGTTGCATAGAAATTAAGTATTTTAATTTTGGACAGCGTGATTTTACGATTGCAGCTACATCTATGCGTATATTATCTACGATAAATACTGTTGCGTCAGCGCGGTCAATTAATTCACATATTTCCTCAGCTGGAAGTGATACATCGAGTGGAACAGCGACGCTTCCGCTGTTTACAATACCAAAATATGTAATAAGCCATGAGTAGGAAGTCATTCCTGTCAAGGCGATATGATTTCCCTGTTGTCCCAATGAACTTAAAACATTGGAAAAAGATTCACTGTCTTGTTTTAAATCATTATATGATTTTGTTTTAATTTCATTTTTCTTTATTTTATAGCGGATAGCATCCGCATTATTATATTTTTGTGCCGAGTGTAAAACAATTTCACGAATTGTACTATAAAGCATATTTTCTTTCCTTCCTTTTACATATTGTTTCTATGTTTGGAACTTTGTTCTATTATATTTTATTTTTATTACAGTAATGATTATAAGAGCATACAAGTGCAGAGGAATCGATTTTCCTGCATAATGTTGTCTGTATTAGTGGATATGTTTCCTTTCTATGCTTCGTTTGAAAGTTTTTCCAAATAGATAACTGCCTCTTCTACTGTGCGGATATCAGAAACTTCTTGCTGATCAATTTCTACGTCAAACTCATCCTCAAGTTCACCGAGCATACTCATAAAGTCAAAAGAAGTAAAACCAAGGTCTTCCATAAAACGAGATTCCATCTGTACATCGGATGGTTCCACTTCTACATAATTACAAATAATATCTACTAATTTTTCAAACATAATCTTTCCTCCAAATTATTTCTTTAAATTTTTCCTATAGATAGTATAGTTTTGTTCTGTCATTTTAATATTGATTAAATTAATTTTATAATATCACCGATTGGCATATCAGGGTTTTCGGTTCCTTTGAACATAATTTTGCAAAGATAATAGTAAAGATATTCTAATTGTTCTTTAGATACTGCCTTTATTTGATGCTCAAAATTAAAATCAAGACCATTGTCTTCTGGACGATGCATAACTGTTAGGTACATGGCCTGTGTTGTGGCACCGTTTGGATACCATTTTGTTTTATAATGAATATCTCCGAGCTTATCTAATCCCTTTTCTTTTAAAGTCAATGGCTGATAGGTCAATGACATTGGCTCATAAGTTTCTCCTGGAGCGGCTGTTGGGTATTTTTGTCCGCGGTAAGCAAAATATGCCACAGGATCATAATTGGCGTGACGGAAATATTGATTTTGTAAGTCACGAATCTCGTAAATTCCCTCAAGAAAGGTTTTGTCTTGTGAGATAATCGTACGGAATGGGAAGGAATGAATTCTTGTTCCCCCAGATTTCTTTTCTTTTAACGTTGCTCTTCTGGCAATGGCAGTATTAATAGATACATCATCATTTCCGTTCATTTTCTGGAAATAGGTACGCAATCCCATCAAGAGCAGACAAACGAGCGACACGTGATATTTTTCACAGAAGTTCATTAATCGTGTCGTCGGTTCTTTCTCAAGATGGAAAATATCAAGAGCGGAGTCAACAGAATCTGAAACATTAACTGCTGCACGAAGATTTGGATTATTATGACGGTTTCGCTCTGCCTCAAGAGTAGCGGATCCATTGATTCCGTTATAAATTGGTTCAGATAGATCAATTATTTTATGGAAAAATTCTTCATCTCGAATTTTTGCTTTGGAGCCTGCCTCGTAAGCTAAATCTTTTTTCAGCTGTTCTATATAAGATGCCATATCTTTTGGATATGGAACTCCTTCATACATTATATTACAGTAGATTTCAATGATATCTTTCATAAAGCAAATTAAAGATTGAGCATCCATTGTCATATGATCGACTAATAAGTAAATTCCTGAAAATCCGTCTGAGGTCTTGATCATAACGATGCGGTTCATAGGAGAGTCAGCACGCTTAAATGGCACCTGAGTCCATTCCCTCATCGTTTTTTCTGCTTCTTCCATTGTTTTATCTGTAAAATCCACAAACTCAATATCGCGTTCTTCTTTTTCTATCACATATTGATACCAATTTCCATCTTCATCTGGTGTAAAGCGAAGACGCATAGATTCACAGCGCTCATATGCTTTATAAATAGATTGTTTTAATACTTCAAAATCTAATTCCACTTCAATAGTTAGGCTTGTACCAACATTAAGTACTTCCTTTTTTGGACAGAAGTTTTGATAGAAAAAATGGAATTTCTGTGCGACTGTCAGTGGATATACGGGATAACCGTTTTTTGTTTTCATCATAATTATATTCCTCCAAGTTTTGGATATTTTTATATTGTTAGTTGTTTATGCCCTATAGGCGAAAAAACAACCTTATTGTTTTATAGAAAATATTTATTAGAAATATTTTCCAATAAATTCATCTAGCGCATTTTCATAAGCTTTTGTATCTTTATAGTAACTTTCAGAGTGAGCAGCTCCGTTTACAATTAATTTTTGTTTAGGAGCGGCACAGTTTTTATAAATTTCTTCACACATTTGGCAAGGTACGAAGGTATCTGCTGAGCCGTGAATCAATAAAATTGGAACGGTGGCTCTTTTGACTTCTCTGGCAGCATTGCACTCATCTAGTCCGTAACCCGCCTTATGTTGATTTACAGTATCTGCCATTTGTATCATTGGAAAAGCTGGGAGATGGTACATAGAGCGAAGCACATGAGTAAATACTGCTTTTGCCGAAGTGAAACCGCAATCAGAAATAATTCCTCTTACTTGTCGAGGAAGATTTAATCCACTTGTCATCAATACGGTTGCACCACCCATAGAAGTTCCATGTAATAAAATCTTTGAGTCCTCTCCGCAGGTTTTGATAACCCAGTCAATCCATTTTAAGGCATCTTTGCGGTCAAGACAGCCAAAACCAATATAAGTTCCTTCGCTTTGTCCATGTGCACGTTCATCGACGAGCAACATAGAATATCCATGCTTCATATAGTAGTCTGAAAGTCCGATATAGTCATTCATGCCACTACTTGTATAACCGTGGAAGCAGATGACGATTTTTTTTGAATTTTTATATGGAAACCAAGTGGCATGCAGCTTTAAGTCATCATAGGAATGGAGATAAATATCTTCATGTGGCTGCGCCATCATATATTTTTTGCGCTCTTCAATGAATGGGAAATATTGAGACCAATCTGTTCCTGCCATTTTCATAGTGCGCTCAACTTTTGCGTTATTTCGTTTCATTGTGCGGCGATAAAAATATGCGGAACTTCCTAATTCGGCTATAGCTAATATCCCCATAAAGATGGCTGTAGTTTTAGCTATTTTTTTATCTTTCATTTTATTGGCATCTCCTTTTAATCAGGTCATTTAATCTCATTGCCTTATCAAAATCTCCATCCACTTTGAGTTTATGGAGTGTAAAAGCGAGCACTGGATCTAATTTTCCATCTATAATAGCTTTGAAAGTTTCTGCGGTAGCTGTAAAAATTACATCGCGGTCGAAATATTCATAGGGCTCTATATACAAGTTTCCTTCTTTTACTTCAACATAGAAGATTCCAGCTGCCTCCCCAGTGATATTAAATTGATAAGCTAAATGTTCGTGAATATCACTCACATCTGCATTCATGAAATCAGTTTTTATACTTGAAAAATATTCTGCATAAGTCATCTTTTCATCCTCCAATCATTTTGAGTTAAAAGTAGTTTTTCAAAAATCGGCTTTTTCGACCTGTGGTCGATTCTGATTTTAAATAATAATAGCATGTTTTTCGACTGATGGTCAATTTACTTTACGCACAAATCATTGTGAAGTTTTTCATTATTTTATGTGGATATTTCTAGTTGTATTTTTATTTTTTTGTATGCTATACTAAAATTCTATGGGTAATATGTATAGATTTGTTTGCGTTTGTTATTATTGAAATTTAGAGAGGGTGTCGCTATGAAAAAACGTATAAAATATAATCAAATTTTAGATGCACTTCAAGAATTGCTGGAAAAACGAGAGATTCATTCTATTTCCGTGAGCGAGATTGCGCATAAAGCGGGAATTGGAAAGGGCAGTATTTATTATTATTTTTCCTCTAAGGAGGCTATCTTAGAGGCTCTTATTGAGCGAAATTATGAACAGTCACTCGAGACAGCCAAGAATTTGGCTAAGCAGACAGAGGTATCACCATTTACGCGTATGGCGATGCTATTTCAGGTATGTAGAAGTTCTTCAGAGTTTTTAAGACAGGGGAGTGATGTATCTGAGCAGGGAACGGTCAAGAATTTTCACGAGAAGGCATTTATCCGTCAAAAATATATAAAATATTTAATTACTGAACTTAAGCCCGTATTGACAGAAATTATTAAACAGGGAATCGATATGGGTGTGATTCATTTTGAGTATCCAGCGGCGTTAGCTGAGATTGTATTGATTGTTTTATCTGTTAAGATGGATAATTATCTGCTTCCTTCTACACCTGAGGAGATAGATGAAACGATTCATGGATTGATAACACTCCTCGAAAAGGGGACAGATAATCCTCCTGGTTCTTTGGATTTTTTAACGATATTTTAGATTATTAAATAATAGACATTTATCTTTGAGTCATAAAATTAAATTGTTTTAAGAAATAAGAACTTTGTAAACTTCGAACAGAGTTCTTATTTTTTAGTCTGTTTGAATTTTTATTGAAAAACTATGGAAAAATTGATATGATTGGATTAATTGGACTGATATAAAGTATAAGAGTATTTGGAGGAAAAAAGATGAAGTACTGTTATCACTGTGGAACGAGATTAATAGAAAAATATTTGGAGAATGAGGGAATGATACCTTACTGTGAGACTTGCAAGCAGTATATTTTCCCTATTTTTTCTACAGCCTGTTCTATGATTGTATTAAATCCAACAAAAGATAAAATTTTACTAATTAAGCAATACGGAAGAGACCGCTATGTCCTTGTAGCGGGATATATTAATAAAGGTGAGGATGCGGAGAGCACAGTAAAAAGAGAAGTGAAAGAGGAGATGGGATTGGAGGTTAATGAGCTGGAATTTAACCAGAGCCAATATTTTCCCCCATCCAATACACTTATGATTAATTTTTCTTGTGTCGCAAAAAGTGAAGATTTTACTATGAATGAAGAAGTAGATGAGGCAAAATGGATGTCAATCGAAGAAGTTTATGATATGATTGCAAAAAATTCATTGGCACAGTCGTTTTTAAAGCATTATTTGGATAACTGTAAAAAGGATAGGAGATAGAGTGGAAGGAGGAGATTTATTTATGGTACGTTTAGCAACAATTGGAACAAACTTTATTACAGATTGGATGATGGAGGGCGTGCAGGAGCTTGATACGATTAAGCTTGTCGCTGTGTATTCTAGAAGTCTAGAAAAAGGAAGAGCATTTGCAGCAAAATACGGTGTTGAGAAGGTTTATAATAATTATGAGGAGATGGCGAGAGATAAGGATATTGATGCTGTGTATATCGCTAGTCCAACTTATTGTCACTATACTCATGCGATTACAATGATTAATTACGGAAAACATGTATTATGTGAAAAACCAGTTTGTTCTAATCGTGTAGAGTTAGATTTGGTCATTGAGGCAGCAAAGAAAAAGGGAGTCATTTTTATGGAGGCAATGAAAAATATCCACTCTCCAGGATTTGGGGCAATCTTAGATAATTTATATAAAATTGGTGATGTGAGAAGGGCAACAATTCAGTATTGCCAATATTCCTCTAGATATGATAAGTTCAAAAATGGAATCATTGAAAATGCGTTTAATCCGAAGCTGTCAAACGGTTCTTTAATGGATATCGGCTCTTACTGTATTCATTTTTTAGCTAGCTTATTTGGCAGACCGAATAAAATTTTGTCTGACAGTATTATTTTGAGCAATGGAGTGGATGGAGCTGGAAGTATTATTGCATCCTACGGGGATAAACAGGCAGAAATTATGTATTCTAAAATTACAGATTCCAAGATGCCGACTCAGATCCAAGGGGAAAAGGGCTGCATGATTATTGAGGAATGCCCAATTATTCAGAAGATTACGATTGTTTATCGAGATGGAAGTACAGAGGAGTTGGAATTTGAATCTCGAGAAAATCCAATGATTTATGAGACGATGGATTTTATTAAATTAATTGAGGAAAATGATATAGAGCATAGATTTTTGGAGTCTTCCAAAATTGAGATGGATATTACCGATGAAGTGAGAAGACAGAATGGTATCGTATTTCCAGCGGATAAGATTCGTGAAGAGTATGAGTAAAGAGAATAGATTTTGAAACTGTGGGGGTAGACGCTGAAAGCTCAGAAAAAACTATTTTGATTTATAAATACGGTGTGTTCCTGGAATTTTTGCTGCTCCGTCTATGTATGAGGTTCATCGCAAACTTGCGGATAAAACGTTCAGATACGCTCGGAATCCTAAAGCTTACGAGGCGAAATTGCTTCACGGCATTATCGTTTGTAAATTAAAAAAGTTTTTGTAAACTTTCGGCTGTGCATTGGAGCCTATTCATTGATTAAATAAAAGGTTTGGTTGATGTTTTTATTTATAGTGATGTCTGCAAAGCAGGTATGTTGGTTTAGAAAGAAGGAAAAAGTATGAATATAGAAAAATTAACAGAAGCAAAATTAGCAAATATGTTTGACCACACATTATTAAAGGCGTTTGCCACAGAGGCAGATTTTAAGAGATTATGCGAAGAGAGCCGTGAAAATAATTTTAAGATGGTGGCGATTAATTCTTATCCTGTCGCTATATGTAAGAAATTTTTGGAGGGTTCTGATGTGCATGTGGGAGCTGCGATTTCATTTCCTCTAGGTCAAATGACAATCGAGGGAAAAGTAAAAGAGACGCAGGATGCCATTGATAATGGTGCCGATGAGATTGACTATGTATTGAACGTAGGAAAGGTAAAGGAAGGAGATTTTGCATATATTGAAAAAGAGATGCAGACTCTCACAGAACTCTGTAAAAAACAGGGGGTTTTAATTAAAGTTATTTTTGAAAATTGTTATCTGACGAAAGATGAGATTCAAAAGCTTGCTGAGATTGCAAAAAAGGTGAAGCCTGATTTTATAAAAACTTCGACTGGATTTGGAACTGGTGGGGCAACTGTGGAGGATGTTACACTTATGAAATCTGTAGTGGAAGAGGATGTTAAGGTGAAGGCTGCAGGTGGAATTCGTGATTGGGAGACTTGTAAGGCGATGATTGAGGCTGGGGCTGAGAGAATTGGAACGAGCAGTAGTTTTGCGATTTTGGAAGGATTTCGTGCGGAGCAGTTAAAGTGATATGCAATCGGATTGCAGCGATTTTTTATTGTTTGCGGATGATACGATAAATAAGAGAATCTCTAAATATGGTTTTCTCCAATATTACGAAGATTTTTTTAACCATCTATGTAAAAGTAAGATTGAGCGAATTCCCTCATCGAGAAAGAAGGCAAAAAAAATTCCCATAAGTCCCAATGGAAGATATACCCCCATAAACCATGCAAGTCCTACTCCGATTATCCACATGGAGATAATAGATATAATTACAGGATAGTTTACATCTTTGATGGCGCGAAGAGAGTTTCCGAGAGTAAGATTTATATTTTTTAGGAACATTGTTATACTTTCCATTACAAGGACCATATATGCTATTTTTAAAATCTGTGGTCGCTGTGTAAATTGTCCAAGTAAAAATTTTCCAAAAAGAATGAGAGGAATATCGACGATAATGACAGCCAAAGTTCCTTTCTTTATACAGTCAAATGAAGTTTTTCGTGCGCCTTTCATATTTTTTTCACCAGCCTGTACACCGACCATAATGCCAGCAGCAATAGCAATGGAATTTGGTAGAAGTACCATGAATCTGGAAAGATTCATTCCATAAATTTTGGCTGCCAGAGTTTGAGCTCCTAAAAGACCAATAATTATAGTAACTGCAAGCTGTGAACATTTATATGAGCAGGATTCACCAGCTGCTGGTATACCTAGACGAAGAATTGAAAAAATAGCGGATTTTTCTGGTTTTTGGCGAAGCTGAAATTGCTTATTTTTTAGTAAAAGCAAAAGAGCTATAAGACAGGTGAGGATATTAGAAATGATGGTTATAAGTGCGACATCTTTGACTGTTCCAAAAACATGAATATATCCTTTTATTACAAGAAAATCTCCTAAAATATTAATTATATTGGTTACGACTGAAATAGCAGAGGTAAGGAAAGCTTTTCCGCTGCTGCGATAGATTGCAGTGAGTACCGTAAATAAACAGGAAAATGAAAGACCAATTCCCATAATTTGGAGGTAGTCCGTGGCGTAAGGAAGGAGATAGCTGTCAACTCTAAGAGCCTTTAATAGAGCAGTTCTTCCCAAAACAGTTATTATAGAAGTAGAAAAACCAATTAATAATGATAGATAAAATGCGGCGGAACATATTTTTTCTTGTTCTTTATTGTCTCTGGCGCCGATTGCCTGAGCGAGTAAAATAGACGTTCCGGAGGCAATAACTTGGAATAAAAGAAGTAGGATATCTAATAATTGGTTTACGTAACCTATTCCAGCCACTGCGATATCAGAATAGTTACTTAAAACATATGTATCTGCCAATCCGTACATCATTTGAAAAAAGGATGCAAATGCGATGGGAAGTGCCAAATTCCACAATTTATATTGATACCTGTAATTCATAATGAAATCCTCCTTTATTGTTTTGGCTTGGAAGCCTTTAAGAGTATATTTTTGATGATAGTGAGATTATAACGTATTTTATGGAATGTTGATATGGACATTTCAAAGATGCAGTATGCCAAATAAAAGCAGTTTGTTATATGGAATGTGATAGAGAAAAAAATATGCTATAATATAATGACAGATATGGGAGAAATGGCAGTATGCTAGAAATAAATTTTGCGGGCAGGTGAGAATATTTATGATAATGATTTCGGATCTTACAACTACGATTCATGATAAAAAGAATAAGTTTATAAGCTTTCATCAATGTGGTATAGAGGATTGTGCACCGAATCATTCCTATGGACCGAGGGTGAAATATCATTGCATTATACATTTTGTGATAGAAGGAAAGGGTCAGGTAATAATTAATAAGAAAAAATATGAAGTGCATAAGGGGCAGGCGTTTTTGATTCCCTCCAATGTACGAGCCTATTATATAGCTGATGCTAAAAATCCTTGGAAATATTGTTGGCTGGCTTTTGTAGGCATGGAAGCGGAGAAGTATTGTTGTCGGGTATTTGGTGACGGTATTTTTGTAAAAAATGTTTCGTGTGTGAGGGAAATAGAAGTACAGATGCGAAAGCTTATTGGTTGGATTTTCTTTCAGGGAAGAGAAATTAATGATGATAGATTATGTTCAGAGGAGTTTTATATTTATACAGCAGAAACAATGGCAGAGTCTTTTCGTTTGAACGGAGGGATGTATATGCTTCTTGCTTTGCTTGTACAGGAGAAAGAAAAAGAGAAGATAGCGGTAGATGGAGTTGGCTATGCAGAAAAAGTGAAAAATTATATAGACAATTATTTTACAGAGATTAACGAGGTTTCAAAAATAGCCCAGATTTTTCACCTTCATCCCAATTATCTTACTGCGGTTTTTAAAAAACAATATTTTATCTCACCGAAAAAATATCTTTTAGAAAGAAAGATTTACTATGCTAATCATCTTCTAGTTGAAACAAATAATTCTATTCAATATATTGCAGCAGCATGTGGCTTCTCACATCCGTCTGTTTTTGGAAAAGTATATAAACGTTATATGGGAGTTTCGCCAGGAATGTATCGGGAATTGAACCAGAAATAAGCAAATAAAATGGAGTAAAAGAAAAAATCACCCTACGAAAAAAGAAGTAGAGTGATTTTTTAGTTTTGGATTATATTTAAGGAAAAAAATTTGTTTATATAAATTTTATAATGGATTTTCACCAAAGATTTTCTTGTGCTGTCCCACTAAGTATAGAGAACTTAAGATAGCAAGTACAGCAAATACAAGAAGCATGATCATCAATGTATAAACTGCATTTGCCTCACCAGAAGCCTTTGTAAGCTGAGCAGCAATAACAGGGATTAAGTAGGAAGCAGCACCCATGAATGTGTAATAAATACCTGTGTTACGTCCTTTAGGTCCTGGATTGAAAATCTGTACAACACCAAGACCTGTCTGCAAGGCACCACCTGATGCGAAAAAGCCAAGTAAAGCGATCGCAATATAGATAATAGTTACCTGGTGGATGAAAAGTACGCCAGCTAAAGCAACAGCTGTCATAATGGAGTCAATTAAGACAACTTTTAATGGATTCCATTTTAGTTTTGCCATCATGATAGCCCAGAAAATAACTGCGCATAGGGAACCTAATGTAAAGATTGTTGTCATACCAGCAGCCTGCATCTCTGTCAAACCACATTTTGCAAATCCGAAGGCCTTTGTATATTGCTGAGCACCGTACATAATAGCCATGCAAAGAAATGCATAGAACATTACGAGGAATACGACAAATTTGCTTGGTTTTTGTAGCATTCTAGCTTTTGCAGCCTCAATTTCTGCTGTAGCGGCATCTTTATTTTCTTTTCCATCTGAAGCTTTTGCAGCTTTCTTTTGCTCGTCATATGGATATTTTGCAATAACTGTGAGAGCGAGACATCCGATAGACATAATAAGTGGAATGATAATATTCGTATGCCAGTTTCCAGTAGCGGCAATCTTAACAACAAGTAATGGATAAATCATACCAGATAAAGATACGAAAAATTTAATACCGATTAACGCAGCACCAGGAGCTGGTGGATAAGCTTCCTGCACATTTGGATAACCAGATGCATCCCAGAAACCAGATGTGGCAACACCTGCTAAGAAGGCAGAGATAGAAGCGAGAGTTGCGTTACTTGTCATAATAAGGATTATAAAGCAAATAACATAGAGAATTGCTCCTCCTACCATTAATTTTTTACGCCCAACGCGGTCAGAAATTTCTCCGCCAATCCATACACTGACAAACTTACCAAAACCTGTCCAAGCGATTGCGGAGCTTACTGCTGCGATACCAGCAGCGTATGCCGCAGAGTTAGGGTCAGACATGTCAAATCCCCACTGAGTGGCAAAATTAACATTGTTTTGTCCGAGAATCAAAGCCTGAATACCATGTGTCAAATAACATATATATACGGCTATGATAGACAAATAATAGTTTTTAGTCTTCATATTTATCCTCCTTCGTAAGATTAGTGACTTTGTTAATTAAATAATAAACAGTATGTGCTTTAAAGTCTAATTGGTTTCTTTCTTACAATTGATTGATATTTTTTATGGTTTTTTATTGTGGAAAATATAGAAGAAAGATAGAATTTTATTCATAATACTAATCATATTTCACATATTTATTTTTCTATAGAGAGATTTTATTAATATAAGCTAAAAAATATATTGATAAAAATTTAACAATTTAATGGGGCGAATTTAGTCATATTTTTTATTGTTTTTAGAGTAAAAAATAGTATATAAAGACTAATAGATATCAGAGGGAATAGATATTTTTTGGACTTGCACGCTTTATTTGATATGTTATAATGAGTTTGATAAGATATGTTGAGAAATTTTGGGTTCTATGGGTAATAAAAGGTATTGATATAAAATGAAATGAATAAACTAAAATAATAAAAGAAAATAATAAAAGAAAATAATGATAGTATCGGCTAAATATTATCAAAATCTATACTTTGTGAAACAGTGGGGAGAGACGCCGAGAGAGCAAGCAGGTATCTGCTCCGCAAACACGTTCGTTCCCACGATTTTTCGACATACGCTGATTTATGCTGCTTTCGTGAAACTCGCTCCGCTCAGACAATCACTACAGCAGCAAAGCTAAGTATATCGAAAAATCGCGGGAACGCAACATGTTGGAAAGGGAAAGAACGGTCTTTTGACTGGTGGCGTCTCTTTCCAAAAAAATTCTAATTTATTTGTTTCACAAAGTATAAAATAATAAAAAGATGAGGTGACTAAAATGAGTAATACAGTAACACTGCCAAAGCGAGAAGAAGTAAAACAACAACATAAGTGGAAAATCGAAGACTTATATTTAAATGACGGTTTATGGGAGAAAGATTTTGAAAGCCTAAAAGAAAAAATGGAAGCTTTTCCTAAATATCAGGGAACAATGGGAGAAAGTGCGAAAAATCTTTATCAGATTTTAAAAGCTCAAGATGAGATTAATATGCAGCTTGAAAATGTATATGTCTATGCAAGTCAGAAAAATCATGAGGATATGGGAAACGGAACTTATCAGCAGCTTTTTGGACGTGCACAATCTTTGATGGTACAGATTTCAGATGCATTATCTTTTATGGAGCCAGAACTTTTGACAATTCCAGAAGAAAGAATCAAAATATTTATGGAGGAAGAGCCAGGTTTAAAACTTTATGAGAGATATATTACTGAAAAATTCCGTGAGAAGGAGCATATTTTATCGGAAGAGATGGAGGCTGTTTTGGCCAAAGTATCTGAGATTGGACAGGCTCCAGAAAATATTTTTCAGATGTTTAATAATGCAGATATTAATTTTGGAATGGTACATGATGAGGATGGAAAGGAAGTCCAGCTCACTCACGGACGCTATGTGCATTTTTTAGAGAGTCATAATCAGGATGTGAGAAAAGAGGCGTTTTTGGCGATGTATAGGCAGTATGAAGCGCATAAAAATACATTGGCAGCGACTTATCAGGCAAATGTGCAGCAGGCGCTTTTTTTTGCTAAGATGAGAAAATATAATTCTTCCAGAGAGGCTGCGCTTGATGCGAGTCGTATTCCAGTTTCTGTCTATGATAAATTAATTGATGCGGTACATGAAAATATGTCAAAAATGTACGAGTATGTCGCTCTCAGAAAGAAAATATTGGGACTCGATAAGCTTCATATGTACGATGTCTATGTTCCACTTGTGGAGCAGGTAGAGAAAAAATATAGTTTTGAGGAGGCAAAAGAAATTGTAAAGGCTGGTCTTGCACCACTTGGAGAAGATTATCTTGCAATTTTGCAGGAGGGCTTTGACAATGGATGGATTGACATATACGAGAATCAGGGAAAGAGAAGTGGGGCCTACTCATGGGGTGCGTATGGAACTCATCCTTATGTTTTACTCAATTATAATGGAAGTCTAAATCATGTATTTACTCTGGCGCATGAAATGGGACATTCTATTCACAGCTATTATTCAGATGAGGCGCAGCCATATCCGTATGCAGGATATCGCATTTTTGTGGCTGAGGTAGCATCTACTTGTAATGAGGCACTTCTCATTCACTATTTATTGGAGCATGCAAAAGATGATGCTGAAAAAGCTTATTTAATTAATTATTTCTTAGAACAATTTAAGGGAACAATCTATCGTCAGACAATGTTTGCGGAGTTTGAAAAGATTACACATGAGAAAGTACAGCGAGGAGAGAGTTTGACGGCAGATAATTTATGTGAGATTTATTATGATCTAAATAAGCTCTATTTTGGAGAAGAGATGGTTAGTGACGAGCAGATTGCGATGGAATGGAGTAGAATTCCTCATTTTTATAGTCCGTTTTATGTATATCAGTATGCGACTGGATTTTCCGCAGCGATTGCAATTAGCAGCAAGATTTTAGCTGGCGAGGAGGGAATTGTGGAGAAATATAAGAAGTTTTTGAGCGGTGGCTCAAGTATGGATTGTATTGACTTATTGAAGATTTGCGGTGTAGATATGACGAGTGAGGAGCCGGTCAATGAGGCTCTTAGAGTGTTTGGGGATTATATAGAGATGATGAAGAAATATATTTAAAAGAAACAATAGGAGAAAGAAAAATTTATGAAGGCAATATTATTTGACGTTGACGATACATTATATGATCAGGCACAGCCTACAGCGGAAGCTTATCACTTGATTTCACAGAAGCCAATAGATATGGGAGAGCTTCTTTTGATAAACACAAAATATAGTTGTGTTTTATTTGAAAAGGCACGTCGTCAGGAGGCACCAATGAAACAACTTTATATAGAGCGTGCAAAAAATAATATGAGTGAATTTGGAATTACGATTTCAGACGAGGAAGCAGAACTTTATCAAGAGCGATATGTACAGGCGCAAAAAGAAATTCATGTGAGTGAAACAATAAAAAAACTTTTAGATTTTTGCGTGGAAAAGGAGATTTTTCTAGGTATTATTACAAATGGACTTTCTGATCATCAAAGAGAAAAAATAGATACTTTAAAATTGGACAGATGGATTAAAAAAGAGCATATGCTTGTGTCAAGCGACGTTGGAGTAGAAAAACCAGATAGAAGGATTTTTGATTGGGCGAAGGAGCATATGGGACTCGAAAAAGTAGCTCCAGAGGATATTTTATATATAGGGGATTCTTTTGAGAAGGATGTGGCAGGAGCGAAGGGAGCAGGATGGAAGGCAGTATGGTATAATCGTCGAAATATGACGCCAACCTGCGAAAATATTATTCCAGACTATATTGTAAAGACAGATGAGGAGTTATTTGATTTAATAAAGTCTCTATAGCTGTGAAAATATTAAATTGGAACATATTTTGAGAGAACTTCTCAAATGTATTTACGGCGCACTTGGTAAAAAAACAAAAAAATTGTCGATAGAGAATAGCATTAGTATTGGTCAAAAGATTTTCTTATTAATGAAAAAATAGGATTGGATTACACAATATGCCAAGAGTGTAAAAAAGTTATTAGTTAAAATGCATAGTTATGACAAAAATTTAACAAAAAAAACCTGAAAAACGCTGAAAAATAGGATGGCTGTTGACGTAAAATTGTTTAGTATATATAATATAAGCATAGTATTGGATTGTCCAATAAAAAGAAAATGCATTTTCAAAATGAAAACATACTAATCTGAGATATGGCTCTTTCAAAAAATGAATATGTAGCTACGCTGCAAATCTGATTCCATGTCTTTTGGGTGGGCGAAGTCTGCATGAGATATTATATCCATTTGGATATAATGTGTTTCGCTTCCTTCGAGCAGGTATCTAGCTTACGCTGATATAATAAATTGGATGAGCCAAATAGGAGGTACTAATATTGTTATTTTTAAAATTTATACTCGCAATGTTGCCGATTATCTGGCTGATTGTGGCGTTAAGTGTCCTAAAGATAGCAGGGCATAAGGCATGTGTTATTACTTTACTTGTTACGGCAGTGCTTGCTATTGGATACTGGAAATTAAGCCCTATCAATGCCTTGACAGCCACAGTAGAGGGAGCTTTAAATGCACTATGGCCCATTTGTCTTGTTATTATAGCAGCTCTATTTACATATAATTTATGTCTCGAGACAGGAGCTATGGAAGTTATAAAAAAAATGCTTGCTGGCATGTCAAGAGATAAGAGAGTACTTCTCTTAATTATCGGCTGGGGATTTGGAAATTTTATGGAGGGAATGGCTGGATTTGGAACAGCAGTTGCAATTCCTGCATCCATGTTGGCGGGAATTGGACTAGACCCATTTCGAGCAGTAGTAGGCTGTCTTGTTGTAAACTCTACTCCGACAGCTTTTGGTTCCGTCGGAGTTCCAACTGTCACGCTTGCCTCTGTCACAGGACTCGATGTTCTCACACTTTCTGGAAGAGCTGCGTTGATTCAATGTTTCCTCACTCTTTTATCACCATTTTTAATGGTTTGTATTTACGGAAAAGGCGTGAAGGCGTTAAAGGGAATGATTCCAATTACGTTGGTTGCATCGATTTCTTTTGTGGCACCATGGTTTGTGGCAGCGAATGTAATTGGCTGCGAATTGCCAAATATTATTGGGGCAATAATTTCCCTTGTTTGTATGATTGTGGCGGCAAAGGTATTTAATAAGGAGCCAGACCCAGAGTATGAGATTGAGCTCGATGATAGGGGAGAGAAAGATGATGGTCTATCCGCAAGAGAAGGGCTTATTGCTTGGAGTTCTTTTATTTTAATCTTTGTATTACTTATGTTAACTTCTAATTTATGCCCTCCAATTCACAATGCAATTGCGGGTATTAAAAGTAATATCATTGTGTATGCGGGAGAAAATCCAAATACACTTAGTTTTAGTTGGATTAATACACCTGGAGTTATTATTTTTATCGCAGCTATTATCGGAGGATTTATCCAGAGGGCAAGTATAGCGACGATGGCGCAAGTTTTGGGTGAGACATTGAAGAAATATTGGAAGACGATTCTCACAATCTGTTCTGTTATGGGAACAGCTAAGATTATGGGATATAGTGGTATGATTTCTGATATCGCACAATTTTTAGTAATTGCGGCTGGGGCTTTTTATCCACTTATTTCTCCGTTAATTGGAGCACTTGGAGGATTTGTGACGGGATCTGGTACTTCTACTTGTGTACTTTTTGGTGCACTTCAAAAAGAGACAGCGGATTCTCTCGGGCTTAATTCGACTTGGATAGCGGCGGCGAATGTTATGGGAGCAGGCATTGGAAAAATGATTTCTCCACAGGGAATCGCCATCGGAGCAGGGGCAATTAATGCCATTGGCTCCGAGAGTAAGATTTTGAGTGCAGTTGTGAAATATTTCTTGCTCTACGCAGTTGTGGGAGGTATTATTTGCTATGCTGGTTCTATCATAGGACTATAAAAATATAAAAAAGGACCCTTCCCATTTATGAGACAACCTCCGATTGTTAGATTAAAAATTTAGCAATCGGAGGTTGTCTCATAAATGGGAAGGGTCCTTTTTTTATTAATAAAATTGTTTGAAAACTTTAAAATTATTTTCCTATATGTATAGAAAAAACAGATATAAAACTAGAATTGCAATTTTTTTAAAAAGAATGAAAAAGAATAGATTATTCTGATAAGTAAAATATTATTATAAAAAAAACAGAAAAGAATAAGATTGGATAATCCAATATTATGGAAATTGCACAAAAAATATGGAGAAAAAACTGTAAAATTGCTGAAAAAAAATAAACAGGATTGACGTTTTATAGTAAAGTATGTATAATAAAACCATATTAATTGGGTGACCCATTTTAAAATAACGCGTTTTTGAGGAACTGAATAATAAAACCTAATTATACTTTATAAAAGTAATTTTCTAGAAAATTTAGGAATAATTAGATTATAAAAGTGAATTTTTTTGAAAAAATTAGGCTGTATCTTGTCATTTCTCTGCAAATCAGAGGGAAAGATTAGGAGAACGTAAAGGGCAATATGAGCGTGACGGAAAGAAAATGAAAAATTGCGTAATCCAATACTAATCTTATGACGAAATTCATCTATTAGATGAATGAAAATAGGGAGGTAATTATTTTGTTATTTTTAAAATTTTTGCTAGCAATGTTGCCAATTATTTGGTTAATTGTGGCATTAAGCGTTTTGAAAATAGCGGGACATAAGGCTTGTGTTATAGCACTTGCGATTACAGTACTTCTTTCCATCGGATATTGGAAGTTGAATGTTGTCTGTACTATGACGGCGGCATTGGAAGGAATTTTAAATGCGCTATGGCCAATCTGTCTAGTTATTATAGCAGCGTTATTTACGTATAATTTATCCTTGAAAACAGGAGCAATGGAATCCATTAAGCAGATGCTTGCGAGTGTATCGAGAGATCAGAGAGTTCTCTTATTACTGATTGGCTGGGGATTTGGAAACTTTATGGAAGGTATGGCAGGATTTGGAACAGCAGTGGCAATTCCAGCATCTATGCTGGTAGGAATCGGATTAGATCCGTTTAGCGCAGTTGTATCTTGTCTCGTTGTAAATTCAACTCCGACGGCATTTGGTTCGGTAGGAGTACCAACTGTAACTCTTGCATCTATCACTAATTTAGAGGTATTGTCTCTTTCAGGTAGTGTAGCATTAATTCAATGTATTCTTACATTTATATCACCATTTTTGATGGTATGCATCGCTGGAAAAGGAATAAAAGCGTTAAAGGGAATGATTCCAACGACTTTAGTTGCCTCATTATCTTTCGTAATTCCTTGGTTTATTTCAGCTAATATAATTGGATGTGAGCTTCCGGATATTATCGGTTCTATTATTTCTATGGTCTGTATTATAGTAGCAGCCAAGGTGTTTAACAAAGAACCAGATAAAGAGTACTCCATTGCAATTCAAGAAAAAGAGAGCCAGTCAACTATCACAGTTGGCGAGGGAGTGAAGGCTTGGAGTTCTTTTATCTTAATCTTTGTTTTATTAATGGTGACATCAACACTCTGTCCACCAATTCACAATGCAATTGCAGGAATTAAGAGCAGCATTTGTGTTTATGCTGGCGAGGGTGGTAATACATTAAGCTTTAGCTGGATTAATACACCAGGTATTATCATTTTCATAGCTGCGATTATCGGAGGCGTTATTCAGAAAGCTACAGTTGGAGATATGATTCAAGTTCTCATAGAGACATTACAAAAATATTGGAAGACGATACTTACAATCTGTTCCGTTATGGCGACAGCAAAGATTATGACATACAGCGGAATGATTTCAGATATCGCAAAACTTCTTGTAGCAGTGACAGGTTCTTTCTATCCACTTATTGCGCCACTTATTGGAGCAATCGGAGCATTTGTAACAGGCTCTGGAACATCTACCTGTGTTCTTTTTGGAGGACTTCAGAGTGAGACGGCGATCTCTCTCGGATTAAGCCCATCTTGGATGGCAGCCGCAAATGTTATGGGAGCCGGTATTGGAAAGATGATTTGCCCACAGGGTATCGCAATCGGTGCAGGTGCAGCGAACGTAGTTGGTTCAGAGAGTAAGATTTTAGGGGCAGTATTTAAATATTTCTTATTGTATGTTGTCATCGGAGGAATTATCTGTTATGTAGGTTCTCTTATGAGACTTTAAAAAATAGACAAATAGAATAGAAAATTTTGTGGTGAGAGAAAAAGATATTGACCGTGAATTACTTGAAAAATGGACTTGATAAAGTTGAGATTTTTGAGACTACAAAATTTTTAAATATAAAAGATTCATGAAAAGTATAAGAAAGTGATTGTTTTACGCGACAAGTTTTGCAATTCCATATATGAGGACGAGATATAAGTGAAATAGTTGTCTCTCATAATGGTGAGACTTTCAAAAAAGATTATAAGGAGGGAATAAGATGTATAATCAATTAACACCAGAAATTATTGAACAAATTAAGGCTGTCTGTGATTATGTTTTTATCGGAGAGGATATTAATCCAGATTACGCAAAGGATGAGATGCCAATTTACGGTACAAAGATGCCTGATTTGGCAGTCCAGCCTCGCTCCACAGAGGAAGTTTCTAAAATTATGAAAATTTGCTATGACAATAATATTCCTGTCACTCCAAGAGGAGCTGGAACAGGTCTTGCAGGTGGAGCAGTTCCACTGTTTGGCGGTGTTTTGATCGATATTTCTAAGATGAATAAGATTGTCTCCTATGACTTAGAAAACTTCGTTGTAAATGTTGAGGCGGGCGTCCTGCTAAATGATTTGGCTGAGGATTGTCTCACAAAAGGTATGATGTATCCTCCAGACCCAGGTGAGAAATTTGCCTGCTTAGGTGGAAATGTAGCGACAAACGCAGGTGGAATGAGAGCGGTTAAATACGGAGCAACTCGTGATTATGTAAGAGCTATGACAGTTGTACTTCCAACGGGTGAGATTACACATTTAGGAGCAACTGTTTCTAAGACATCTTCAGGATATTCTTTACTGAATTTAATGATCGGCTCTGAGGGAACACTCGGAATTATCACAGAGCTTACATTAAAGATTATCCCAGCTCCAAAATGTGTCGCATCTTTGATTATTCCTTATGAGGATTTAAAGACAGCATTATCTACAGTACCTAAATTTAAGATGGCTCATATGGATCCACAGGCAATTGAGTTTATGGAGAGAGAGATTGTATTAGCTTCTGAGCGTTATGTAGGAAAAGCAGTATTTCCAAAGGAATTAGAGGGAATAGAGATTGGTGCTTATCTATTAGTAACATTGGATGCAAATACAGAAGAAGAGTTAGAGAGTTTAATTGAGCAGGCAGCAGAAATTGTATTAGAAGAGGGTGCTATCGATGTACTTGTAGCTGATACTTCTTCAAAGATTAAGGATGCTTGGGCAGCACGTTCTTCTTTCCTTGAGGCTATTATGGAAGAGACAAAACTCTTAGACGAGTGTGACGTTGTTGTTCCTGTAAATAAAATTGCAGATTATCTTGAGTTTGTAAATAAGACTGGAGAAGAGTGCGAGCTTACAATCAAATCTTTTGGGCATGCTGGAGATGGAAATTTACATATTTATCAATGCTCCAACGATTTGACAGAAGAAGTATTCAAAGAGAGAGTAGATAAGTTCTTTGATATTATTTATAAAGAAGCTACAGATTGTGGTGGACTTGTATCTGGTGAGCATGGAATTGGTTCTGGAAAGATTAAATATTTAGTGGATTCTGTAGGTGAGACGAATATGGCAATTATGGAGGGCATTAAGAGAGTATTTGACCCTAAGATGATTTTAAACCCAGGAAAGGTTTGCTATCGTCTCTTCTAAATAATAAAATAGATATAGAAAAGTAAATAACATCTAGCTCGAAAAAGCAAGTAACTATAGTAATTTGTGAAAAGATAAGATGAATATAGCTGCAAGTGAGAAAATACGTCAAAATCTAACACTTGCACTGGAAGACAAATATAATCCTAAAAAGTATAAGATAAGTAAATATAAGATAATAGATGCAAAGTCTCTCGTTTTATTTTATGAGAAGTTAAGATTTGTATCATAAGAGCTTTTAGAGCGAATGTACTGTGCCGCTCACATTTTCAGAATATGCGAACAGTACAAGATGTCATACCCATAGGGCATACCGTATTTTAACCCTACGGGGTGGAAAAACAGCTTACGCTGTTTTATAAGGTATATTTAAGGAGGAAGTAAAATGAATATATGTGTTTGTATTAAACAAGTACCTGATACAAATGAAATTAAGGTAGATCCAGTTACTCATACATTGGTACGTAAAGGTGTTCCTAGTATCGTAAATCCATTTGATACTTATGCACAGGAAGTTGGTGTTCGTTTAAAAGAAAAATTAGGTGGAAAATTAATTGTTATTTCTATGGGACCTGAGCAGGCAAAAGATGCTATCAAGACTTGTCTCTCCGTTGGAGCTGACGGTGGATACTTAATTTCTAGTAGAAAATTTGGTGGCTCTGATACATTGGCTACAAGCTATATTCTTTCTGAGTCAATCAAGGCTATCGAGGAAAAAGAAGGATTGAAATTTGACTTAATTCTCTGTGGAAAACAGGCAGTTGATGGAGATACAGCACAGGTCGGACCAGAAATAGCAGAACATCTTGGAATCCCACAGATTACATACGCATTAGACATTATTGAGCAGGACGGAGAAATTCAGGTAAAACGTGAATGTGATGCTGGATATGATATGATCTCCACGAAATTGCCGGCAGTTGTTACTGTTGTAAAATTACCATATGAGCCTAGATACCCAACAATTAAGAGTAAAATGGCTGCAAGAAAGAAACAAATTCCTGTATTGACAGAGGAAGATATCCCAGCAATCAATTTAGAGAACTGTGGACTTGGCGGATCTCCAACAAAGGTTAAGAAAACTTATACACCAGTTGTAGAGAAAAATGGTGTGAAATTAGTTGGACTTGAGGCAGCAGATGCAGCAAAACAGGTTGTAGATCTCATTTATGAGGCTAAGATTTTATAAGGGAGGAAGCAAGTATGAGCAATCTAGCAGATTATAAAAATATATGGGTTTTCGTTGAGACAGAATGTGGAAAACCAAAAAATGTCGGATACGAATTAATCAATGTGGCAAAACCTTTGGCAGAACAAAAGGGATGTGAATTAATTGCAGTCGTAATTGGAAAAGGTATCGAGGATGTGGCAAAAGATGCAATCAAATACGGAGCAGATTCTGCAATTATCGTAGATGGACCAGAATATGAATATTATACAACAGATGCTTTTGCAAAGGCGTTAGTGACATTAGTTGAGAAATATAAGCCAGAGACATTAATGATTGGTGCAACAAATAATGGTCGTGACTTAGGACCTAGAGTATCTTGTAGATTAAAGACAGGTTTGACAGCTGACTGTACAGGTATTGATATTGATGAGGCTACAGGAAATATCGCTTGGACTCGTCCAACATTCGGCGGTAACTTGATGGCTACTATTATGTGTCCAGATCATCGTCCTCAGATGGGAACAGTTCGTCCAGGTGTATTCAAAAAAGGTGCTTTCGATGAGACTAAGACAGGTGAAATTGTAAAAGAAGATATCACCGTTGCACCAGAAGAGATTCGCACAAAATTAGTGGAGAGAGTACAAGAAGTTGCAGAGTCCGTAAATTTAGAGGAAGCTGAGATTATCGTATCTGGTGGACGTGGAGTTGGCTCAGCGGAAAACTTTGCAATTATTAAAGAGTTAGCAGATGTACTTGGTGGCACAGTAGGATGTAGCCGTGCAGTTGTAGATGCGGGATGGATGCCACATGCTCATCAGGTTGGACAGTCTGGTAAGAATGTAGGACCAAAGCTTTACTTCGCAATTGGTATTTCAGGAGCAATTCAGCATGTGGCTGGTATCTCTGGCGCAGATACCATTGTCGCTATCAATAAGGATGCCGATGCTCCTATTTTTGAAGTAGCAGATTACGGTATTGTTGGAAACTTAAATGAAGTAGTTCCAGAATTAATTACAGCTTTTAAGGCACAGAAGGCTTAATAATATCTTATCAGATAATATAAGTGCCTGTCAAAGGGTGTGAAATTAGGAATATTGGTAAGTTTGGATTAGAGTTTGAGAGAACACCTGTTTAGTCGGTATAGAAAGAAAACCAAAACGAAATGCTTTTGATGACAAAGCCCTCACTGGCTAAACAGGTTTTCATTTATGAGGAGGATTATTATGAATTTTAGACAGGACGAAGAACATCAGGAAATATTAGAAATGGTGCGCGAGTTTGCGATTAATGAAGTAAAGCCTTTGGCAGCAGAGATTGATAGAACAGAAGAATTTCCAATGGACAATGTAAAAATGATGGCTGAGATGGGATTATTGGGAATGCCTTTCCCAGAAGAGTACGGCGGAGCTGGACTTGATACGTTGGCATATATTCAGACAGTGGAAGAGTTAAGTAAATATTGTGCAACAACAGGTGTTATCGTTTCCGCACATACCTCTCTTTGCTGTACACCAATTTATCAGTTTGGTACAGAAGAGCAGAAACAAAAATATTTGCCAAAATTATGTTCTGGTGAATGGATTGGTGCTTTTGCGTTGACAGAGCCAGGTGCAGGCACAGATGCTTCTGGACAAAAAACTGTTGCAGTAGATGCTGGTGACCACTGGGTATTAAACGGCTCTAAAATCTTTATTACAAACGCTGGTGTAGCAGATGTATTCTTTGTATTGGCTATGACAGATAAATCTCAGGGAACAAAGGGAATCTCCGCTTTTATCGTAGAGAAAGGATTTAAGGGATTCTCTATTGGAAAACATGAAGATAAATTAGGAATTCGTGCATCTTCTACATGTGAGCTGATTTTTGAAGATTGTATCGTTCCAAAGGAGAACTTAGTTGGTGAGCTTGGAAAAGGCTTCAAATATGCGATGATGACACTTGATGGTGGACGTGTTGGTATCGCTGCTCAGGCTCTTGGAATCGCTGAGGGTGCTATTGAAGAGACAGTAAAATACGTTTCAGAGAGAAAACAGTTTGGACGCAGAATTTCTCAGTTCCAAAATACTCAGTTCGAGTTAGCTAAGATGAGAGCAAATACAGAAGCTGCGAAACTTCTTGTTTATCAGGCAGCTTGTGCAAAAGATGATCATGAGAATTTCTCTCACAAGGCAGCTATGGCTAAATTAGTAGCCGCTAGAAATGCGATGGATGTTACAACACGTTGTCTGCAGCTTTACGGTGGATATGGATATACGAAGGATTATCCAATCGAGAGAATGATGCGCGATGCTAAGATTACAGAAATTTATGAGGGAACTTCTGAAGTTCAGATGATGGTTATCGCTGGATGGATGGGTGTTAGATAGTAGACATACACCACGAAAGAGGTGAAGGAAATGGATATGAAATTACCATTTTCTATAGAAGGAATGCAGTTGCATCTGGATGATGATTTGGATTTTGAAATTTTGACATCATCTATTGAGTTTATGCCAAAATCAGATAAAACGGAAGACGAGATTGTATTGGAGGCGATGGCAGCTCCTATCGGTTCTCCTAAGCTATCTGAACTATCCGTAGGCAAGAAAAATATCGTAATCATTTGTTCTGACCATACAAGACCAGTTCCCACAAAGCATATCATTCCGTTTATGCTAAAGGAAATTAGAGAGGGAAATAAGGATGCAGACATTACATTATTGATTGCAACTGGTTTTCACAGAGAAACTACAAAGGAAGAGCTTATTCATAAGTTTGGAAAAGAAATTGTAGAAAACGAGAAAATTGTAATTCATGATAGCAGAGATATGGATGCGATGGTAAATTTAGGAGTTTTACCGTCAGGTGCACCACTTCTTATTAATAAAATTGCAGCTTGCGCTGATTTGCTAGTCAGTGAAGGCTTTATCGAAACCCATTTCTTTGCTGGATTTTCTGGAGGACGTAAGAGCGTCCTTCCAGGAGTCTCCAGTAAGGTCACAGTTTTAGGCAATCACTGTTCTGCATTTATTGATTCTCCTTATAGCCGTACAGGAATTTTGAAGAATAATCCAATCCATAGAGATATGGTTGCAGCTAGCAAAATGGCGAAACAGACATATATTGTAAATACCGTTATTGATGCAGATAAAAAGGTAGTTTACGCAGTTGCTGGTGATGCAATTAAGGCTCACGAGGCAGGATGTAAGTTTTTACAAAAATACTGTCAGGTTATGCCTAAGAAGGCAGCAGATATCGCTATTTCCACAAATGGTGGATATCCGCTTGACCAAAATATGTATCAATCCGTAAAAGGAATGACGGCGGCCGAGGCAGCCGCAAAAGATGGTGGAATTTTAATTATGGTTTCTAACTGTGGCGATGGTCACGGTGGAGAAGGTTTCTATGAGGCTCTTAGGGATTGCGAAAGCCCTGCCGCCTTGATGGAGGAGATTTTAAAGGTTCCACAAGATCAGACAAAGCCAGACCAATGGGAATATCAGATTCAGAGCAGAATCCTCATGCACCATAGAGTTATCTACGTTATGTGCAAAAAGTATCGCAAGATGGCAAAGGAAATGGGCTTTGAGGTGGCAGCAGATGTCAATGAGGCATTGGAAATGGCATTAAAAGAGACGGGAAGAGGTGCTCATATCGCCGTAATTCCAGATGGAGTCTCTGTAATGGTAAAGTCCCCACAATAGAGAGAAGGAATATGTTTTAAATTAATATTAAGATAAACATATATTCTTATTTTAAATATATAGAAATCTGATTATATAAGCTTTTATACGTATATAATCAGATTTTACAAAAAATTAATAAAGCTTAATGCGAAATTCTAATATAATACAAATGCAACAGGTCTCTAAAAATTTTTTAGGGATCTGTTGCATTTTTTTTAATATAATACATAAGTATAGAAGAGGAAAATTAGATTAAATTGTTAAAATATTCAGATATTTGCAAAAATACATCTTGCAAAAATTGTTTTGATATTCTAAAATGGTAAAATATAAAACTTATGAGGAAAAATCGAAGGATAATCTGATAGACTTAGACAAGTATAGTTTATGAATTTCAAAAAAGAGAATAAAATTAGATAGTAAAGGAGTGGAATATCAAAATAATCTTTATATGAATAATTATGAAAGCTTTTAACAGGTGATAAATTATGAGCTTGTGACTTGATATTTAGCGAACATTCATATTTGACAGCTCTAAAATGTAGAATATGTCAATTTATTAAGATTAGTGAGGAGAAAAGAAAAAGATGGAGAACCTGAGATTTAATAATAAAAAGGTATATGAATATGTATTTGACTATTTTTCAGAACAAATTTTATCTGGTAAGCTAAAGCTTCATGATAAGATTCCTCCAGAGCGAGAAATTGCAGAAAAGCTTGGAGTAAGTCGAAATTCAATTCGTGAAGTGATGCATATGCTAGAGATTAACGGTTTGATTGAATGTGTGCAGGGAAGTGGAAATTATGTCCGCTGTAATCCACAAGAGTATATGCTAAAATCGGTAAACATGGTTATGTCGCTACTTAAAATTAATTATACAGAAATATTTCATATACGTACTGGGTATGAGCTTACCGCATTAAAATTGGCAATACAGGTTGCGACAGATGAAGAGATAGAAGAGATTCACCAAATTTTACTTAAAATGGAGGAACCGATGAGTGTGAAGGATAGTGCCGACCTTGACATGAAGTTTCATTCTCACCTGATTGCGGCTTCCCATAATCGATTGCTTATTTTATACGCAGATATGCTCGGTGAATTGATGGATAAATTCATCGAAGATTTTAGAGCGAGAATCCTGATGAATAGGCAAAGAGCAGAGATACTTCGGAAATCCCACTGGGGCATTTATAATGGATTAAAAGATAGAAATTATGCAGTTGGAAGAGCTGCGATGGAGAAGCATTTTGAGGTTGTTAATGAGCACGTGGAAAAGCTTGGATAATACCTTCAATCTCTGTCAAATAGAAAGTTCTTCCAGCATACCATCGCTGGGAGCATCTTTTTTTCCACTAGGAACTCCTTCGGAGGGTTATTCATGTGCTTGTTTCTGCGTTGCTCTTTAATCATAGGAACGCAGAAACAGTGCAACTTGTTAGTAGAGTAATTGGTGGAGAAATTGTTCCTGTCTATAGTAATGAGATTATGCGAGAATATCGAGAAGTACTTAGCAGAAAGAAGTTTAAATTTGAGCCAGGCATGATAAACTATATTTTACTGCTATAGAAAAATATGGCATTTTAGTGGAACTCTATTTACAAGAGTAATTTTGCCGGATAAGAAGGAGTTGCCATTTTATGAGGTAGTAATGGAAAAGCGTAATGATAATGTCTATCTGGTAACAGGTAATTTGAAGTATTTTCCTGTAGAGCCTTTATCGTAACAGCATGGCAGATGCTAGATATTTTGGACAAAGACATATAAATTTATTAAAATAATTAGGGGAAAGTAAAAAAGCTAATCAATATGGAGTAAAATCCAGTTGATTGGCTTTTTTATTATTATAATTAGTTCTTCATAACAACCAGTTTAGATCAATTTCTATTTTAAGAGTTTTAAGTTCAAATGGGAACTAAAAATCTTAATTATATTGTCATACCCTGAATGGCGTTCTCATACAAGAACTCCTTCAGAGGGTTATTATTGCCTGTATTATAAAAATCCAGCAATGATATATTGAATTGCTCCATGTATTTATCGGTAATAGTGAGAATGCCAGCTCCGGCAGAAACTAATATTTTATTTGCAAGTGTTAAACTTGTTTGCTTGTTACCGTCCCAAAAGAATTGACCTCTTACACCCCATGCAAAAGCATCTAAAGCCTTATCCGTGGCGGATACATCTGGATTATAAATGATTGCTTCAAACTCCTGGATAACTTTTTCACGCTTTGGAGTAGGCGGTTCATAATCCGTACCAGAAATTCCTACTGTTCCAGTTCGGAGTTTACCCCATTCAAGTGCTTCATTTCTTGCGATATATTCATTCAGTTTGCACCAGTAGTCAAATGTTAATGGTTCATTTATGGTGTTTAAAAGAAATTTCCAGGCATCACGCATATTTAAAATCGCTTGTATATCGTCAAGCTGGACATTCGGAACATTAACGCCATCTAAAATAGTCTTAGTCTGTGGAAACGTTACGGCTCTGTTCTCCATCTTCATTCCACAATACACATTTTCATCCCATTTCTTTTTTGCAAAAAATAGGCTTTGCTCTGGCGTTAAATGAAATTTATCTTGATAATACATCGAATTACTCCTTTGCAGCTTTGATTTTTTCAATACCGTTTCCTCTGATACTCCAACAGCGAAAGCCTGCCTTGTTCTTATATACACAGACTTCCAAATATACTCGAAAGTATATAAGACTCATCTATTTTTATAAGAAGTCCACTACCAATCACTCTATTGAATGAGCGATAGTATAAGGCTCGTATCAAAACCTTTTTATAATTATAATTTATTATATATAAAAAATCAATACAAAACAGACATATAAATGTATCCATCCCATACCGAAAGGAATGGGATTTTTACACGTTTTTTGTAAAATTATCACGTTTCATTTTTGTCGACAATTTATTCATTCATGCGTTTGTTCTGATGGCTTAAGTTAAGTGCTTGCAGCGGGGGGATTTGATTTATATTTTTCGAGCCCCATCGCTACTCTTGTCTTATATTTACCTCTTCTTTTATAGTTAAATCTTTCACCCATTTATATTTTTTAAAATGTATGTACACAGCTGGAAGTTTTATAATTTCGTCCAAATTTAGGACGAAATATACAGCTATAACAGGCAATTTTAGGACGAAGGCAGCTATTGCTCCGAAAGGAACTGTAACGCACCAAAGAGTGATTGTATCACAAATCATGCCAAATTTAGAATCTCCTCCAGCAGCAAAAATTCCTGCGATAACCATACTGTTAATAGATTTTCCTATTAAATAATAAGAACATATTATTAGCATCCATTTTAGATAATACTGTGACTGTGCACTTAAATTTGTAAAATGTAAAATGATAGGGGTAATTATAAGTAAGAATAGTCCACTCACAACACCGCTTGTAATGGATAACCTAGCAAGATGGTTGCCGTACTGTTTTGCAAGCTCTAAGTTTCCAGCTCCCATCTCATTTCCAACGATAATACTTCCTCCGTTTCCAAGTCCGAGACAAAAACAGACGACTAGATTTTTGGAAATATTTGCGATTGAGTTGGCTGCCACAGCATCTGTTCCAAGATGCCCCATAATAACAGAGTAGGTTGTAAATCCAAGTCCCCAGATGAGCATATTTGCGATGACCGGGAGGACATGATGCCAAAATCTTTGTTCTAATTCCATATTTCTTTGCTTTAGGATGGATAGTGGTATTTTGGTTACTTCATTTTGCATACAATACAGAATGGACCATAAAAATCCGATTCCTGTAGAGATAACAGTGGCGAGCGCTGCACCCTCAATTCCAAGCGCAGGCATTTTTAGTAGTCCAAAAATAAATACTGCATTTAAGATGATATTTAAAATTACGGTTGTCGTGCTAATTATTGTGCTTTTCATTGCTTTTCCACAGTTTTTTAACAGTCCTAGAAAAATCTGAGAAATACTAGAAAATAAATATGAAATTCCGACGACTCTTAAATATTTTATCCCTAATATAATAAGATTTTCATCAGTTGTAAAAATTCGCATTAGTATTCTTGGATAAAACATAGCTGCGATGCAAAAAAGAGCAGAAATGAAAAATGTAACTCGAGTTAAAAATGCTATAATTTCTCGAACTGTTTTTATATCTCCTTTTCCCCAATACTGTGCTACATACATATTTTCCCCTATCGTAATCGCACTAATAAATAAATTCAAGACAAATACGATTTGTCCTCCTAAAGAAACTGCCGATAAGGAATCTTGGTTTAATTTTCCGAGCATGACGGCATCGCTTGCGTTTACTAATGCAAGCATAAATTGCTGAAATGCAATTGGAAGCACAAGTGTCATTAGTTTTTGTAGTAAAGTATTTTTTTTCATTTTTTACCTATGCCTTTCTAGACAGAATTGTCTTGGTAGATTTCATATTTTTAGCTACCAGTAATTTTTCTGTCAATCTAAAATTTTGTAATTACTAGAAAGATAAATAATTGTCATAATTTTTAAGAATCTACATTTTCATCGGAATAACAATATCATATAAGAGCGTTTGATTCTTGCAATATATGCTCTAAAAATATAATAATTTTCTACAAATTTATCTTTCGTAAAATAGTAGGGTTGTTTTAATCTACAGCAGTTTAGAGTGAGATGGCTTTTGTTATGCGAGACTTCACAGAGAGGATAAAATAGCGTATAATGCAAACAAAGAATGCCGAAACTATAGAAAATAATAAGAAGAGAGATGGGGTGAAAGCATATGCCGAATTTAACAAAACAAGCATTAGAAGTATCTTTAAAAAAGCTCTTGTTAAAAAAGCCTTTAGATAAAATTACGATTAGCGATTTGACAACAGATTGTGGTATCAGCCGTATGGCATTTTATTATCATTTTCGTGATATTTATGATTTGGTAGAGTGGGCTTGTCTGGAGGATGCGGCGACAGCCTTACAGGGGAAGAAAACATACGATACTTGGCAGGAAGGGCTTTTGCAAATATTTGAGGCAGTCTTAGAGAACAAGCCTTTTATTGTGAATGTCTATCATAGTGTCAGCAGAGAGCAGATTGAGAATTATTTATTTCATCTTATCTATAATCTTATTATGGAAATTGTGGAGGAAAAATCAACGGGAATGCAAGTTAGTAAAGAGGAGAAACAATTTATTGCCAATTTCTATAAATATAGTTTTGTGGGGATTATGCTAGATTGGATTAAACAGGGAATGAAAGAAGATTATAAGAAAGTGGCGGAAAAAATATGTATTACAGTAAAGGGAAGTATTATAAACTCGATTCAAAATTTTTCAAATAGAAAATAGGGAGTATGGCGATCGATTTTGAATAGAGAACTATATTTTTTCAAAAAATTATTATGAAATTTTATCATTGAGCCTGTTTTGTAAATGGAAACGCTGTGGCGGGAATGTTATAATAACCGCAGAACTGAGAAATAAGATTTGTTTTGAAAGGTGGTAATAATATGTCAGGAAAAATGAATAAATTAGGAACTACTTCAGCGTTAGCGGCTGCTGGTATTGGTACAGCGGCATATTTAGTAAAGAAGAAAAAAGAAAAAGAGAAAGCGGTGAACGTACAAAAGACTGCAAAGGCAAATGAGTATCGCAATACAGAACGCGGAAAAAATGCTAAAAATAGTAAGGGTATTTATTATAGCAGCGGAAATTATGAGGCGTTTGCCAGACCCCAAAAGCCAGAGGGAGTTGAGGAAAAGAATGCGTATTTGGTGGGAAGTGGTTTAGCTTCGTTAGCAGCAGCCTGCTTTTTAGTTCGTGATGCCCAGATGCCAGGAGACCATATTCATATTTTGGAGGCAATGGATATTGCTGGTGGTGCCTGTGATGGTATTTATGATGCGACTCGCGGATATGTGATGCGCGGCGGCAGAGAGATGGAAGATCATTTTGAATGTCTCTGGGATTTATTTAGAAGTATTCCGTCGATAGAGACGGAGGGAGTTTCAGTGTTGGACGAGTACTATTGGTTAAATAAGCAGGACCCAAATTATTCTCTCTGTAGAGCAACAGTAAACCGCGGTCAGGACGCTCACACAGACGGAAAATTTAATCTAAGTCAGAAGGGCTGTATGGAGATTATGAAGCTCTTTATGACAAAAGATGAGGATTTATATGATAAAACAATTGAGGATGTTTTTGATGAGGAAGTGTTTGATTCTACTTTTTGGTTATACTGGAGAACGATGTTTGCCTTTGAAAACTGGCATAGTGCTTTGGAGATGAAGTTATATTTCCAGAGATTCATTCACCATATCGCTGGACTTCCAGATTTCAGTGCTTTGAAATTTACAAAATATAATCAGTATGAATCATTGATTTTGCCGATGCAAAAATATTTGGAGGCAGCTGGGGTTGATTTTCAGTTTGGAACAGAAGTAACTAATGTTGTATTTGAGTTTAAAGATGATAAAAAAATAGCGTCAGTAATTGAGTGTAAGAAAAATGGAGTGGAGCAGGGAATCTTGCTGACAGAAAATGATTTGGTATTTGTGACAAACGGCAGTTGTACAGAGGGAACAATTTACGGTGACCAAAATCATGCGCCAAACGGCGATGCTGAGGTTCGCACAAGTGGATGCTGGAATCTCTGGAAAAATATTGCCAAGCAGGATCCTTCTTTTGGTCGCCCAGAAAAATTCTGCTCCGATATTGCAAAGACAAACTGGGAATCTGCCACAATCACAACGCTCGATGATAAAATCCTTCCTTATATTACAAATATATGTAAACGTGATCCGAGAAGTGGAAAAGTCGTGACAGGTGGTATTGTGAGTTGTCAGGATTCCTCTTGGCTTCTTAGCTGGACGATTAACCGTCAGGGTCAGTTCAAAGAACAGGACAAGGATAAGGTATGTGTTTGGGTATATGGACTATTCACCGATAAGCCTGGAGATTATGTGAAAAAACCAATGAAGGAATGTACGGGAAAAGAGATTACAGAGGAATGGCTATATCATTTGGGAGTTCCGACAGAACAGATTTCAGATTTGGCAGAAAACAGTGCTGTTTCTGTTCCGACGATGATGCCTTATATCACAGCCTTTTTCATGCCAAGAACAAAGGGAGACCGTCCAGATGTCATTCCAGATGGCTGTGTCAACTTTGCTTTCCTCGGACAGTTCGCTCAGACACCGAGAGATACTGTGTTTACGACAGAATACTCCGTCAGAACAGCGATGGAAGCAGTGTATGGATTATTGGGAGTTGACAGAGGTGTTCCAGAGGTATGGGGCAGCGTCTATGATATTCGAGAATTGCTTGACAGTACAGTAAAATTGATGGACGGAAAATCTCCTCTGGACATAAAACTTCCAGGACCACTCAATGCTTTGAAAAAGCCAGTATTGCATTTTGTTGAGGGAACTGTTATTGAGAAGGTGTTGAAGGATTATAATGTGCTGAGAGATGGAATGTTGAAATAAAGATAGCTTATGGAACTCAAACGGTGCAAATGATAGACCTTTTTGAACTTATATAAGTGTAATTAAAATAAAAGGGGGGTGCGAGTTATGGCACAGGCGACTTTTAGTGTTCGTATGGATGAAACATGAAAGAAACAGTTTGATACTTTATGTGCGGATTTTGGCATGACTGCATCTACAGCAATTAATGTATTTAGTAATTAATGTATTTAGCAATTAATGTATTTGCAAGAGCGGTTGTTCGTGAACGCAAAATTCCGTTTGAGATTGTTTCTCCAGAGCCAGAGATTACAAGAGAACAGGCAATGCAAGCATTTCTATCTCTCAGGGCATAAGCAGAGAAAAATTTTCCACAGGGAATGTGATTGTTTCTGCGTTGCTCTCTAATCATATGAATGCAGCTACAGTACAACTTGTTAGTAGAGTAATTGGTGGAGAGATTGTTCCTGTCTATAACAATGAGATTATGCGAGAATATCGAGAAGTGCTTGGCAGAAAGAAGTTTAAATTTGAGCCAAGCATGATAAACTATATTTTATTTGCCATAGAAAAATATGGTGTTTTGGTGGAACCTTTATTTACAGGAGTAATTTTGCCAGATATGAAGGAGTTGCCCTTTTATGAGGTAGTAATGGAAAAGTGTAATGATAATGCTTATCTGGTAACAGGTAATTTAAAGCATTTTCCTGTAGAGCCTTTTATTGTAACAGCACGGCAGATGCTAGATATTTTGGATAAATAATAGAAGAAAAGTAAAAAGCCAGTCAATATGGAGTAAAATCCAGTTGATTGGCTTTTTTATCGTCATAGTTAGTTTTGTATATACTATATCACGAATGTTTTTGTCTATATATTTCTTTTAGGTTATCAATAGCCATTTCAATATCAAATGTGTGAAAGCCAAGCCAACATTCGTTCATAGTTTTTGCATCGGCAGTTTTGTATATTAATTTACTGCTTTCATTCGTATAATAATGCCAATATCGATAGGTATAACCTGTCCAATACATTACTTCTATTGGATAGGTTTCTCCAGCTTTTTTGAGGCTGCCAGCTTCTTCGTCTAGTTCTTCGAGAATATATTCTTCCCCAGCCCATTGTAAGCGGTCATAAGTATCATCGAGAGCTGCTGCTGCGCGGCTGTTCATAAAAAATTTTATAAATGCGGGGCAATCATATCCACTATTTAATGCAAGTTCAAATAGTCGTCCCTGTATATCACAAAGTTGACGTTTTTCAAAACTAAGATTGGTCATATTTATTCACCTGCCTCTAATATTTCATCAAAGAATCGTCCTTCTCGGCGATATTTTCGGCAAATCTCATTTGCCATGGCGATTCCTTTAGAACGATTTATCTCACTTACTTTTTTTAGTTCCTCCCAGTATTCTCTGGAAAAATTTTGTTCTTTGACAATTTCTATCTGATTACAAGCCTTTTTGGTCGATGCGACATACTGTTTTCCGAGTTCGAGTGCGGAAAGGCTATGAATCAATGCAAAATCAGTAATTTCTCCATTAAAGAAACGGTCGAGAACGACAAACATTCTATCATTTGCGATATGACCAATAATTATATCATAGCTTTTGCTTAAATTCTTAAAACGTTTATATAGTTTAGAATCTTTTATCGACTCCATTTTTCCACGATTATATGCAATTAATAACGCCCAGTCCAGATCAACTTCTATATTAAGAATTTTGAGATTAGTCAAATCGACTCTTAATGTATATAATTTAGCTTTAGGATAATTGCAAATTAAAGTAAGAGGCTGAGTATAATTGGTTCCCATGTAAAAGCCTTTTCCAAAATCGCAACGATTACGGCTGATAGGTGCAATAGCACCATGAATACCTGATTTTGAGCCGTGATACAATGTCACAATTTTTTCATTTAGTTCATTTTGATTTGAGTTTAAAGAGGAGCTAATTTCTTTCATAAGATACCTCCGTATATTGCCGAGTGTTTTTCGTTGCTTGAAAATAGATAAAATTTGAATATTTTTATTATAGCATATGGTTTTGGAGTGTACAATAGAAGGAGTAGTGGCAATCAACGAAATCAATTTTGAGAATAATCTATGGTCAAGTTGCCCAAGAGTATAAAAATGGAATAAAATAGAGGGAGAATGATGCAAGTAATCTCCAAAAAGCGTACAACCACCCAGACCGTCAAAAAAGTAAATTTTTAGCAGTCATGATAAGCATATGCAATTTCACAAAAGGGGAGTTCACGCCTGAGATCCTAGTCCCTGCAAAATCATTGCTGGATCCAGAAGGCAGTTGAACATGATTGTTGGACAGCCCACAGATGTATCTGCTTGCTCTGCCCAGTATGGTGATAATTACGACAAATGCAATGGTAGGAAGAATAATTTATACATTTCTTGCCTATTTTTTTATTATGATAATGCAGTTAGTTATAAACTGGAAAAAGAGCAGAGAGTTAAAATTATTAGCTGGTATTTCAGCTATCTTGATAGTATGTGAGTTGATTTTACTTGTTATTTCATTTTATATTATACCAGAAAATGAGACGAAGTACATTGTAACTATATCAGCATTCGCCCCTCCTATAATAATGTTTGAATATTATTTGATGACGGAAATGTTTTATGAAATGATTCGACAGCAGGAAAAGAAAACTGAGTTAGAACGGGAGAGATTGGAGCAGAAATATCAGTATGATTATTATATATTGGCGAGAGAGCAGGGAGAATACGAAATAATGATTTTGCGATATCTACACGGTCTTCTAACGTTTTGCCAGTACACAGCCAAGAGAGCAAGCAGGTATCTCCTGCTTGCTCTCTTGGCGTCTCCCCTCCACTGTTTCAGAAAGTATACTCTAAAGAGCATACCGCATCCTATACCCTGCGGGTGAAAACAACTTATGCTGTTTCATAAGGTATAGAAATTAATTTCTGTGGATAGATTTGCTACGCTCCTAATGGCAAAGTCACGCAAAAGGTAATCGTCTTGTCTGGATTAATCTCACAAGTAATATTTCCTTGATGAAGCTCAACAATTCGATTTGCTATCGTGAGTCCTAATCCATTGCCTTTTGTAGAATGGGAAGAATCTTCCTGATAAAATTTTGTAAAAATATGGGAACAAAAATTTTTAGAAAGATTTGTATGTTCTAAAGGATTTGTGAAAGAAATCGAGCAAGACTGCTTGTCAGAAACAATTTGAATATGGATAAAACTTCCTTCTGGAGAAAATTTTGTCGCATTATCTAATAGATTAATCCAGACTTGCTTTAATAATTCTTCATTTCCAATGAAAAAAATTTCATCGCTGTCTAAAGAAAGCTCCAAATTTTTTTCACTCCATTTTGAGGCGAGCAAAGAAACGACAAGGCGAATCTGTTCAGTGAGGTGAAAAATTTCTTTTTCAGTCAGATTTGTCTGCTGTTCTAACTTAGATAAATTCAAGATATTACTTGATAATTCTGAGAGTCGTTCAGACTCAGCGATAATAATATTTAAATATTCTTTTTGTTCTTCTGGTGTCAAATTCTGTTCTTTCAATAATTTTGCAAATCCACGGATAGATACGATTGGTGTCTTAAATTCATGAGAAAAATTATTGACAAAATCATTATGTAGTATTTCCATACTGCCAAGTTCTTCCGCCATATGATTAAAACTTTGTGTGAGCTGTCTTAGTTCCCTCGTGCCGCGAAGAGAAATTCTTGCGGTATAATCCCCTTTTGAAATTTGATTCGTCGCCTTCATAACTTCGCGGAGTGGTTTTAATGGAAGTTTGCTTAACAAGATTGAGACAAAGCTTCCAGAAATTAAGCTAAAAAAAGCAAATTCAAACAGCGGACGATAGGGTTGTCGAGGAGGTGGATTGCGAAAATGCTCTGCCTGTCCCCCAAAATGAATTGCTCCAAATACGAGACACATCGAAGCAAACATAATGAGAAATACAATGAGAGTGAATAAAAAGGCAAGGCGGAGTGAGTCTAGAAAATTTTTAAATTTATTCATTGTGAATCACCGCCTTATATCCTATGCCTCGAATGGAAATGAGCTCAAATTCATCCCAGGACTCAAAGCGTTTTCGAAGTCGGTTAATATGTACATTTACAGTTGTATCGACTGTTGTAGAGTCCATTCCCCATATTTCATCCATTAATTGCAGTCTAGTAAAGATTTTGTTTGGATAAGATAATAGCTTAAATAAAAGTAAAAACTCTTTTTGGGGCAATGTCTGTGTTTTGCTGTCTTTTGTAATGGAGAGAGCATCATAATCTAATATAATATCTTTAATATATAATTTTCGCTCATTTACAATTTTTGCTCTGCGAAGAAGAGCTTTGATGCGAAATAACATTTCTTCTTCATCGACTGGTTTTACCATATAATCATCTGTACCAGCTAAAAATCCTTCATATTTATCTTTTGGTAAACCTTTCGCAGAAATCATTAGAATTGGAGTGTTATCACCACTATTACGTAATGTCTTTGTAAATTCATAGCCATCCATTTTTGGCATCATAATATCTAGTAAGATAAGATCAATATGTTGCTGTTCCATAATATTTAGAGCAGCGATACCGTTTGATGCTTGAAATACTTCATATCGATTATACTTTAAAATTGTTGTCATTAACTTTGCGGTATTTTTATCGTCTTCTACTACAAGAATATGAAACATAATGTTCCCCCTTTTTATTTTTTGCGAGATGATATGCCTAATTAGCAGAAACTATTATCCTCACTTTTTCCATATTAGTATACCATAAAAATTATGTTTTCTTTTTTTCTATTTGTGTAAATTTTGTTAAACATTTTATTAGTTTATTTTCAGTTTATAAAAATGATTTACACTTTTTAAGTGATATTAGAATCTAAGAGTAAAGGGGAAAAGGATATGAGCAAAATGTCAAAACTTAAAAATATCGCAGTGGCTGCAAAGAAAAGGAAAAAACTTGTGCTTTTTCTTTTTCTTATAATAGTTGTTTTGATTGGTGCAATTATTTTTTTTAGAGTCCGAAAAAGAGGGACACGGATGGAAGGAGCCGGTAGTAATATGCAATCTGCAACGGCTCAGGTGAGTCAAATTGATAGTACAGTATCTGGAACAGGAAATATTTCCATTGGCAGCACGACTAATATTAAAGCTCCAGTTGGGCTTACTATAAGTAAAGTCTATGTGGAAAGTGGAGATACGGTAAAAAAAGGACAAAAACTAGTAAAAATTGATGAACTTTCGATTGTAAATGCGCTTCTTGAGGCAGAAGAACAGTTAGAAGATGTAGAAGATGAGTTGGATGAGGATGATTTATCGGATCTTGAGGAAGAAAAGTTGGAGCAGGAAAAAGAGAGTTTGGAAGATACAATCGATACGTTAGAAGATTTACATGATTCTCCGATTATTAAAGCTTCTACTGCTGGAACGATTAGCAGTATTACAGTTTCAGAAGGCTCAGAAATTACAAAGACATCAAGTAGTAGTAATAATTCTTCAAGTGGTTCTAGCTCAACGAGTAACGTAAATGGAGCTAATATTTCTGAGATGAGTTATCGTACAGAGAAAAACGCAGATGAACAAAGTAGTATAGGAGCTATCACAAAGAAAACGGCATCAAGTAATCTAAGGTTGTTAGTAAGTTCCGATACTTTCATAGAGGAAGAAAATTCTCAAGAGTTGACAGAACAAGTAGAGCAAATGATGATAACAGATTATAGTGATTTTTCAATTGAGATACCAAAAAAAGGAGAAGTACCTCAGAGTGAGATAAAAGAGACTGAGGCGTATAGTGGAAGCATTTCGTGGAATGCAGGAAGTGTATTCCAGGCAAGTACAGAATATACAGCCACAATCGTGTTGAGAGCGAAGGAAAATTATTATTTTTCAGTGAATAGTTTACCAATGATTTCTGGTGCTGTGTATGATTGGAGAATAGAAGATCAGACAGTATTAAGAATGACAGCTACATTTGAGAAGACGGAGAGTGAACCGACGACCGAGAGTACAGAGCAGTTGACAACGTCTAATACATCATCGACAGTCAATACTCAAGATTATAGTACAAAGCAGCAAGACGACACATATTCCTCTAGTGGAACAGAGCAGCAAAATGTAAGTGTACAGTCTACTACGTCATCTGATATTACAAATTCTGGAAATAGTAGTGGAACAAATGACTCCAATAGTTCTTCAAGTGGTTCTACAGGAACATCATCAGGACAGTCTTCAGGAACAGTGGCAGGAACATCATCAGAACAGTCCACAGGAACATCATCAGGACAGTCCACAGGGACAGTGACAAGTGCTTCAGGCAGTAGTTCGACGACTTCCTCAGGAACAGTTCAGACAACAAGTGGTTCTAACTCTAGTTCATCTTCTGAAAGTTCAAACAATATTGTAAGTAATTATGAGGCAGTCATTGGAACGATTTTAGTGCAAGATGAGGCGAGCGTTACGGTAAGTATTGATGAATTAGATATTTTAGACATAAAAGAAGGGCAAACTGCCAATATTATACTTGATGCGATAGAAGACAAGGAATACGAGGGAGAAATTTCTAAAATTGCGACGGAGGCGACAAATTCAGGAGGAAGTGCAAAATATGAAGTGGAAATTTCTCTGCCAATTGATGAAAATATGAAAACTGGTATGAGTGCTTCTGTGACAATTCATACTGCACAGGCAGAAAATGTTGTTGTAATCCCTGTTTTAGCTTTGCAGGAAAAGGAAAATAAAACATTTGTATACACCAAGACAGATGAAAAAGGAAACTTATCTGGTGAAGTAGAAGTAGAAACTGGAGTTTCTGATGGAACAAATGTGGAAATTACGAGTGGATTAAGTGAAGGGGATACCGTTTATTATACACCAGCAACTTCTTCATCTGACTCAAAAGAAGAGACAATGACAGGTGGTGGTAATAATCCATTTAGCGGCGGAGGCGGCGGTGGAGGCGGAAATCCAGGCGGAGGTTCCAACCCAGGAGACGGCGGTCCAGGAGGTGGTGGACGATGATTATTCTTGAAAATGTCTCAAAAAAATATAAAATTGGGGATACTGAGGTAAGAGCCTTAGATCATGCCAATTTGCATATTAAAAAAGGAGAGTTTGTAAGTATCATTGGACCTTCTGGAAGTGGAAAATCTACATTGATGAATATCGTTGGTTGCTTAGATGTTGCAGATGAAGGGAAATATTATTTAGATGGATTGGCGATTGAAGAGTATACGGAGAGTCAATTGGCGAAAATTCGAAATAAAAAAATAGGGTTTATTTTCCAGAGTTTTAATTTAATTGGAAATCTCACGGCGAGGGAAAATGTGGAACTCCCACTTATTTATCAGAGAGTGCCAGCAAAAGAAAGGGCCGAGTTAGTTGACCTGGCATTAGAGAGAGTAAAACTTGGAGCGAGAATGAATCATAAACCAACCGAACTTTCAGGAGGACAGCAGCAGAGGGTGGCAATTGCAAGAGCAATTGCCACTCGACCATCTCTGTTTTTGGCAGATGAGCCGACTGGAAATCTCGATTCGAACACAGGGGCTGAGATTATGGAATTATTTCATGAACTGCATGCACAGGGAAATACGATAGTTCTGATTACCCATGACGAGTCTGTGGCAAAGCAGGCAAAAAGAAGTATTCGAATTCGAGATGGGCATGTCGAGGAGGTGGCTATATGATTTGGCAGTCGGTCAAAATGGCTTGGAAGGCAATTACATCAAATAAGATGCGTGCATTTTTGACGATGCTGGGAATCATTATCGGAGTTTATGCGCTGGTAGTTTTAGTTTCTCTCGTAAATGGGGCGACGACTTCTGTGACGGATTCTATTTCTAGTCTAGGAACAAATTTATTGTCTGTGACAATTAGTGATGATAAGGGAAATCCGTATAGACTAAAAGATTTAGAGGAATTGATGAATCAAGATGGAATCGAGGAGGTAGCTCCGATTACTCAGACAACAGCAACAATTTCTGGCAGTTTGGAGGAGGAAAGCGGAAGAGTCTATGGAACAACAGGTGCTTATTTTCGAATACAGGGAAAAGAAGTACAGCTTGGAAGAATATTAAAATCTGTAGATGTGGATAATCACGTAAATGTTGCAGTTATTACAGAAGACACGGCGACAGAGCTTTTCGGACAAATAAATATAGTTGGAGAGAATATAAAAATAAATGGAATGAGCTACGAAATTATTGGTGTATTGGAAGAAGATGAGAGTGCAGCTTCGGCGTTGAGCAGCAGTAATTATGAGGTTTATGTTCCATATACTTCATTGATTCGTTTTGTGGATGGCCTTTCGTCTAATATTACTTCGTTTTATGTGTCGGTGACAAATGAGGATGATATGGATGCGGCGGAAGCAAATTTAGAGCAAATTTTATTGGAGCGATTTTATCAGGACGAAGATGCTTTTGATATTATGAATCAATCTTCTATTGCGGAAGTTATGAGTTCTGTTACAGGAACTTTGTCTCTTTTACTTGGCGGAATTGCGGCAATTTCTCTTTTAGTTGGTGGAATCGGCATTATGAATATTATGCTAGTATCTGTCACAGAGAGGACGAGAGAGATTGGCGTACGAAAGGCGATTGGAGCAGGGCGTGCAGTCATTATGCTACAGTTTTTGATTGAAGCGTTTGTTGTAAGTATGATGGGTTGTATCATAGGGATTTTTCTTTCATGGATGACATTGCAAATTATTAATAAGGTGGGAGGAGTAAATTATAGTTTATCTTTGCCGGTTGTGGCAATTTCCATCTTATTTTCTCTCCTTGTTGGTTTGGTGTTTGGTTTATATCCAGCAAATAAAGCGGCAAAAATGAAACCAATTGATGCCCTGCGATATATTGGATAAGAGGAAATAGGCGAGTCTCAAAAAGGGCGTAAGAAGGACGAAATATTGTTGAAAAAGATGAAATAATCATATTATTAAGGAGTGAATCAAATATTTTCCACTATACTATAGTTTTTGGGAGTATGTGATTCGCTCTTTTTAAGTTTTCTGTTGAGATTTGCTGTTTTTATTATTTAGTGATATAATTTATAATAAATAAAAAAACACGGGAAGAGGCAATAGAAAAGTCTAAGGTGGAGAACAATGACATGAGATAAGCTGCATAATTAATTGATAGGAGGCAAGAGATTGAAAACAAGAGAAGAGGCATTAACTTATGGATTATCATTTCCCAATACATATCAGGAAGCACCGTTTCACGATCCAAACTGGCAGCTTGTTAGAATAAAAGGAAGTAAAAAAGCTTTTCTTTGGACTTACGAGAGAAATGGTTATATTAATCTCAATGTGAAGGTAGATCCTGAGTGGAGAGATTTTTGGCGAAGTACATATCAATCTGTGATTGCTGGTTGGCATCAAAATAAAGAGCATTGGAATACAATTATTTTAGACGGGACAATCCCAGACGATGATATTAGGAGAATGATAGCAGAGAGTTATGATATTATTACAGATAGTCCGTCGAAAAGAATTTACGAGGCAGTAAAAAAAATTCCAAGGGGAAAGGTTGCAACTTATGGTCAGGTTGCAAAGCTTGCTGGAAATAAAAAGATGGCAAGAGCGGTCGGAAATGCATTGCATAAAAATCCAGACCCTGATTTGATTCCGTGCTATAGAGTGGTGAATGCGAAAGGAGAGTTAGCAGGAGAATTCGCATTTGGAGGAGTCGGAGTACAGGCAAAATTATTAGAGGCAGATGGAATAGAAGTTGTGAATGGTAAAGTAGATTTAGAAAAATATGGGATGGACAAATTGGAGTTATAAATTATTTTTTGAGGAAAAAGAGAGGAGGAAGTGAGTAAAAGTAGCTTTCATTGGCGCACAGTATTTTTCGAGCCTATGTGAGAAAAAATAGAATATAATTTTTTAGAGGTTAGAGGAGAAAATAAAATATTATGTTAGATCAATTTTCAAGGACAGAATTGCTTTTAGGAAAGGAAGCGATGGAGCGATTAAAAAATGCGAGAGTGGCAGTATTTGGTGTCGGTGGTGTCGGTGGATATGTCTGTGAGGCTCTTGCGAGAAGTGGAGTGGGAGCATTTGATTTGATTGACAATGATGATGTATCACTCACAAATTTAAATCGTCAGATTATTGCCACCCATAAGACAATTGGAAGAGCGAAAGTAGAGGTAATGAAGGAGAGAATTTTAGATATTAATCCGGAGGCGGATGTGTGGATTCACGAATGCTTTTTCCTTCCAGAAAATGCGTTGGAGTTTGACTTTCTAAAATACGATTATGTCGTAGATGCAGTTGACACGGTGACGGCAAAATTAGAAATTATTATGAAGGCAAAGGAGGCAAATGTTCCGGTTATTAGCAGTATGGGAGCTGGAAATAAACTAGATGCCAGTAAGTTTTTGGTGGAGGATATTTATAAGACGAAAGTTTGTCCACTCGCAAAAGTAATGAGAAGAGAGCTAAAAAAGAGGGGAATTAAAAAGTTAAAGGTTGTGTATTCTGAGGAGGAGACATTTACACCGATTGTAAATGAGGCGATGAAACAGGAACTTTCCATGACAGAAAAGAGAAGTATACCAGGTAGCGTAGCTTTTGTACCTTCTGTAGCTGGATTGATTTTGGCTGGGGAGGTTGTAAGGGATATAGCAAAGATTTCAGTACATATATAAGCAATTTTTTAACTCTTTAAACATACTTCTTAAATAGTAGTTTTGTTACAATATAATTGAAGTAATAATAACAGATACTAAAATGTAAAATAATTTTAAGAGATATCTCAACCTTGCTAAGAGAAGATATTGTCACAAAAATAAATATAATAAATCTAAAGCATCGGCTATAAAAATAGTCGGTGCTTTTTGGATTGTAAAATCTTTCTTTTTTAAATCCTTGACGAGTAAAAGGAGAAACGGTATTATACTTGAAAAAATAAAGAGAGGAGAGAGAGATGTGAAAAAAGACAAAGATAAAATTGAGATGCGATACTATGAGATGCCTCAGGACGAGTACGCTATCGCCCTTTATGGAGAGGAATGGAGACGAGATTATCTCTATATTCCGCATGTTCATAACTTATTAGAAATAGGAATCTGTCTAGAAGGTCATGGCACATATTTATTAGAGGAGGAGATGCGTTATTATACTCCAGGAGCTCTCACGATTATTCCAAGCAATCATATTCACTCCACACAGAGCGATGAAATTGGAGCTATGGCATATTGGGAATATATTTTTCTAGATGTAGATAAACTCTTGGCAGTTCTCTATCCAGAGGATAAAATTCTTCGTCAAAAGATGTCAAGATTGATTAATGAAAAAAGCTATTTGATGAGAAAAGAAGAGCTTCCAGAGCTTTATATGTCAATTCAGCTTATTTTTCAGGAAATGAAAGGAAAGAAAAAGTTTTATAAGGCATCTGTTTTTGGTATTTGCTATGCTGTTTTAATGCAGATTGCGAGAATGAATGAAAATTCTAAGAAGGAAAAGAAATATAAACAAAGCTATGAGCAGATTAAGATTGGACTTGCGTTTGTCCATGACCATTATAATGAGTCACTTAAAATTTCTGATATTGCGGAAATTTGCTTTATGAGTGAATCTCATTTTCGTCGAAGCTTTGAGGAAAATCTAGGAATGACTCCAGTGGAATATATTAATAATTATCGAATTACAAAGGCATGTGAGTTGATCCAGCAAAAAAAAGGAACCATGAAAGAAATAGCAGTTAAGGTTGGATTTTCTACTATTTCAACTTTCAATCGAAACTTTAAGGCATTTTTGGGCGTTTCGCCGAAAGAGTGGAAAAATGACCCGAATAATTATAAAAGAAATCTAGAAGATTTTAAAATTTTAGTGAGAAGGGGATGGTAATGCAAGCTGAAAATGCATAGAAAAAGATTAAAAATGCATAAATTAATATAAAAATGTGAAAAAATAGCGGATAATATTAGGGAAACTCACCATAAAATTGAAAGCAAAGTCAAATTTGCATAGATTATGATTGTTTTTAAAGACATTTTACCAAAATAACATGTTATACTTTGTACATATTCATCATTGATGATTGAACATACACAAAGAACAATAATAATTGGCCAGTTATTTTGTGAAGTTTTATGAAAGTGTTGACGAAAAATAAGTTTAGCTTTGTTTTGACAATACTTATGAGGTGAGAAAATACTCACATCTTTCGTCAATTTGTTTTTTGAAGGAGGAAAGAAAGAATATGATAAAGAAATTATCGGCTATTTTAGTTTCAGCGATAATGGCGATCTCTCTGGTAGCTTGCGGTGGTTCTTCTAATTCTAATCAGGACGGAAATACAGTGGCAAAAGGTGATGCGAATGCGGATGATACATTGACAGTATGGTGTTGGGATCCAACATTTAATATAGCAGCAATGGAGGAGGCAGCAAAGCAAGCGGACGTGAAGATAAATATCGTGGAGACATCCAATGATGACTGTGAAGCTAAGCTTATTACAGCAGCGACATCTGGACAGTATGATTCTCTCGCAGATATTATTTTATTACAAGATAACTCTTATCAAAAATTTTTGGAGGCATATTCAGATGTATTTGTCGCATTAGATGATATCGATATTGATTGGAGTAAATTTAGTGAATTAAAACAAAATTATTCTATAAAGGATGGAAAACATTACGGAGTTCCGTTTGACAATGGAGCAGCTATCGGAGCATATAGAACGGATATTTTAAAAGAGGCTGGCTATACAATAGATGATTTTACAGATATCTCATGGAGTAAATTTATTGAGATGGGAGAGCAAGTATACAAAAAAACTGGAAAATATATGTTATCTGGAATAGCAAATTCTCCAGATACTATTATGATGATGTTACAATCTTGTGGTGCATCTTTATTTGATGAGCAGGGCAATGCATTTATCGAGGGCAATAAATCTCTTGAAGTAGTTCTAGATTTATATACAGAGATGGTTAAGAAAAATGTATATTTAGAAGTAAATTCTTGGGATGATTATGTAGGTTCTATCTCGAAAGAAAACGTAGCGGCTGTTATGACAGGAAACTGGATTACAGCATCTATTATGCAAAATGAAGAACAAGCTGGAAAATGGGCTATCACAAATCTTCCGATTTTAGAAGGCGTAGAAGGAGCGACACATTACTCAAACGTAGGCGGTTCTTCTTGGTATATTTCTTCTAATTGTAAAAATGTTGCTTTGGCAGAGAAATTATTAGCTTCTACATTTGGTTCTAGCGTAGAATTTTATGAGTCAATCCTTCCTATGACAGGTGCCATTTCTACTTATCTTCCAACAGCCGATTCTGCTGCATATCAGGAAAAACAGGAGTTTTGGAGCGATGAGCCTATTTTTGCAAAAATTGTAGAATTCTCTTCGGAGGTTCCAAGTATTGCTACAAGCCCTTCCTATTATGAGGGACGTGAGACAATCGGAACAGCAGTGCAAAATATTATTGGAGGAACAGATAAGGCTACAGCATTGAAAGATGCTCAGGCTGAGTTGGAATTCAAAATGCAAGAATAGAGGTGATATAGATGAGCCAAAAGAAAAAAATGAGTCTCACAAAAAAGCAGAACTTAATGGGCTGGGCATTTTTAGCTCCAGCTACGATTCTCATCTTTGTCATGAGCTTTTATCCAATGATTCGTGCGTTTATATTGTCTTTGGAGACAGGCGCAGGTGCCAATATGAGATTTACAGGATTTTCGAACTATACGAGAATGTTCAAAGATAAAGTATTCTTGCAATCGATTGGAAATACCTTCTTATATTTGCTAATTCAAGTTCCAATTATGCTAATTTTAGCAATTTTATTGGCGCAATTATTAAATAATAAGGATTTGAAATTTAAGGGAATTTTTAGAACCTGTGTATTTTTACCTTGTGCAACAGCACTTGTATCATACTCTTTGATTTTTCGTTCACTCTTTGCGGTAGACGGATTTGTAAACTCAGTATTAATTAAGCTCCATATTTTAAATACGGGATATAATTTTTTAGGACATGCGACGAGTGCAAAGATTATTATCATTATTGCCCTAATTTGGAGATGGACAGGCTATAATATGGTATTTTATCTATCAGGTTTACAAAATATCGAGTATTCTGTTTACGAGGCGGCGAAAATTGATGGTGCAAGTGGATGGAAAACTTTCTGGAAGATTACAGTGCCACTATTGAAACCTACTATTATTATGACATTTATTATGTCTATTAACGGTACATTACAGCTTTTTGACGAGTCCATGAACTTGACCAATGGTGGACCTGCAAACTCGACCATCACAATGTCACATTATATTTATAATACATGCTTTAGAAATAAACCGAACTTTGGATATGCGGCAGCGATGGCATTTCTTGTATTTATTTTAGTGGCAGTTTTGGCGGCGATTAATATGAAAGTAGGTGATACACGTGACTAAAGAAAATCCATCGACGATTCAAAGAAGATTAATTCCAACCTATATATTTTTGATTATTATATCTATTATATCTGTATTTCCGCTATACTGGATGGCTATGGCAGCAACGAATAAAAGCTCTGACGTGTTAAAGGGGAGACTTTTACCAGGTATGAATTTGGTGGAAAATTTTAAAAATTTGACAGCAAGTCAAAATTTATCAGGAGCAATGTTTAATTCATTTAAATATGCAATTATTTTGACAATTTGTTGTCTTATAATTTGCTCATTAGCAGGATATGGTTTTGAAATCTATCACGACAAGGGAAAGGATAAATTATTCTCTATTTTACTTCTTGCAATGATGGTTCCAGCTGTTGCAACAATGATTCCGTTATTCCAGATGTTTTCATCGGCTGGATTTTTAAATACAACAATCGGATTTATTTTACCAACCCTTTCAACTCCTTTTATGATCATGATGTTTAGGCAAAATGCACGATCTTTTCCGATTGATATTATTGAGGCCGCAAGAATCGATGGATTGACGGAGATACAGATTTTCTTTCGTATGTTTATACCTACGATGAAATCTACTTATGCGGCAGCGGCAGTTATTACTTTTATGAATGCCTGGAATGCTTATTTATGGCCAAAGGTAATTATGACAGATAGCGAGTCTGTAACAATGCCAATGTTAATATCCAATTTAGTATCTGGATACGTAACTGATTACGGTATGCTAATGTTGGGAGTTTTGTTCTGTTCTATTCCAACGATGTTGATCTTCTTTATCCTACAAAAACAGTTCGCAGAAGGTATTACGGGTGCAGTAAAATGATATGCTGCTGACAAAGAAAAAGGGATGTTGGAAAAACAGCATCCCTTTTTGTGTAAATTATTCTGAAAGAGAAGAAGGAGGAGTATAGCATGGAATTTAATTATAATATTTTAAAGAATCCACAAATATTTTCACAGCAGGAGCTTCCCTATCACTCAGATCATAAGTTTTATGCACAGGAAGAGGAATTATATCAAAAACAGAGTCGTTTTGTAAAAAGTTTAAATGGGGTATGGAAATTTTCCTATGCAGTGAATTATGAGGCGAGAATTCGAGATTTTGAAAGTTTGCATATAGATTGTCACGATTGGGAGGAAATTCGAGTTCCAGCCCATATTCAAATGGAGGGATATGATAAACCTCAGTATATAAATGTCCAGTATCCTTGGGAAGGCAGAGAAGAGATTGAGCCTGGTGAAGTTCCGACTCAGTTTAATCCTGTGGCAAGCTATGTAAAATATTTTTATATTCCAGAGGGGTGGAATCGTACTTTTATTTCCTTTGAGGGGGTAGAAAGTGCAATGGCAGTTTGGCTTAACGGATGTTATATCGGATATGCAGAGGATTCCTTTGCTGTTCATGAGTTTGAGTTGACAAAATATCTAAAAGAAGGGGAAAATAAGCTGGCTGTCCAAGTTTTTAAATTTTGTGCGGGAAGCTTTTGTGAGGGACAAGACTTTTATCGATTTTCTGGTATATATAGGAATGTATTTTTGTATACCATTCCTAAGACTCATATTTGGGATTTGAAAATAGAGACAAAATTAGAACAAATAAGGGAGAGAGAGGCGGAGTCTGCAGAGATTTTTTTGAAGTTGAAAATATTAGGAAATGGGAGTATAAATGCAGAAGTTTTAAGAGAAAAAAAGAGAGTGACAAAGACTCAGAGAATTTTTGAGGGAGAAAATGAAATTAGCATTCCAATGAGGAAAGTAAAGCTTTGGAGTGCGGAATATCCAGATTTATATACAATACGCTTAAAGGTTTATGATGAATTAGGAAAAAGTATGGAGATTATCGAGGAAAAGATAGGATTTCGTCAGTTTGAGATGAAGGATTGTTTAATGCTTATTAATGGAAAGCGTATTGTATTCAATGGAGTAAATAGACAAGAATTTAGTGCCGTCAGTGGGAGAAATATGACAGAGGAAGAGATGAGGCTTGATATTAAGACAATGAAGCAAAATAATATTAATGCGCTTCGCACAAGCCATTATCCAAATCAGAGATTGCTCTATGATTTATGTGATGAGTATGGAATTTATTTGATGGCAGAAACAAATTTGGAAAGTCATGGCTCTTGGGATCCAGTAATAAGAGGAGTTAAGGAAAGAGAGACAGTTATACCAGGGGATAAAGAGGAGTGGCTTGCTCTTACGATTGCCAGGGCGGACAGCAATTATCAGAGAAATAAAAATCATCCATCTATTTTGATTTGGTCGTGTGGAAATGAATCCTACGGGGGATATAATATTTATCGCGAAGCAAGATACTTTCGCTCTGTAGATTCTAGTAGATTAGTACATTATGAGGGAGTTTTTCAAGATAGAAGATATGGAAATACAAGCGATATGGAGAGTCAAATGTATCCAAGTGCAGAGCAGATAGAGGAATTTTTAAAGACGCATCGAGATAAGCCGTTCATTTGCTGTGAGTATCTTCATGCGATGGGAAATTCCTGTGGAGCAATGCATAAATATATAGATTTAACAGAGAGTGAGCCATTATATCAAGGTGGGTTTATTTGGGACTATGTTGACCAAGTAATTGAAAAGAAAAATCGTTACGGACAAATTTTTCAGGCGTATGGTGGAGATTATGGAGAGAGGGTAACGGACTATAATTTTAGTGGAAATGGAATTGTATATGGAGATGACAGAAAGCCATCCCCAAAGATGCAGGAAGTGAAATTCCACTATCAGGGAATTGTAGTAAAAGTTGGAAAGCTAAAAGCAGAAATTATGAATAAAAATCTTTTTACAAACACAGAGGAATACGATTGTATTGTTACTCTAGAGAGAGAGGGAAGATTAATCTGTTCGAAGAAAATGGAGACAGCTGTGGCTCCTCTCAGCAAAAGGAAATATATGCTTCCGATTAAACCTTGTGATACAGCAGGAGAGTACTGCATTACAGTATCATTTCACCTAAAAGAAGATACGATTTGGGCAAAGAAAGGATATGAGGTTGCATTTGGTCAGTATATTTATAAAAATGAGGGAAGAGCGATAGAACAGAAACAATATCCAAATTTGGCAGTGAGAAAAAGCTCTGTTTATGCGGGTGTTTATGGAGAAAATTTTTCTGTTTTATTTTCTCTTTTGGAGGGAGGCTTAGTCTCCTATCAATATGCTGGAAAAGAGTTGCTTGAGTCCATGCCAAGACCAAATTTTTGGAGGGCTCCAACAGACAATGAACTTGGAAGTGATATGCCATTTGAGACAGGCCCGTGGAAACTTGCGAGTCAGTACTTAAAGCCTGTGAATCAAAAGCTCTTAATAGAAGAATATAAAGAATTCGTTCAGGTGAGATTTTCCTATGAGCTGCCGATAGGTAGGGAGAATTTTTGTGACCTCATATATCAAATTTATCGGGATGGAGAAGTAAAAATTAATTTATCTTATCATGGTATAGAAAATGCGTCCTGTATGCCAGAGTTTGGTGTTTTATTTAAGATGAGTGCAGATTATGACCAGCTTTTATGGTACGGATACGGTCCAGAGGAGACCTATATTGATCGATATCAGGGGGGAAAGCTTGGAATTTATAAAAACTCAGTAGCAGAAAATATGGCAAAATATTTAAATCCACAGGAATGTGGAAATAAAGTTGGAGTACGCTATGCGAAAGTGACGAATAAACTTGGAAGGGGAATGCTTATTTTTGGAGAAAACTTAAGTCTGAATGTGCTTCCATATACACCGTATGAGGTAGAAAATGCCTCTCATTTTCACGAACTTCCGCCAGTCTATTATACGGTAGTTCGTGTGGCAAAACAGCAAATGGGAGTTGGCGGAGATGACTCTTGGGGTGCCAGAGTGCATAAAGAGTATTTGATTGACGCAACAAAAGAGATGAGTTTTACATTTAGTATAAAAGGAATTTAAATGATTATTATGAGGGGAAGATTGCCATTTTTCGATAGGAAGAGTGTGAACTTATCATTACTTAAATTATAGAAAAAATTTGATTTTAGGGGTATGCGAAGAGAAGCCTATATGCTATGATAGCTGAGAAGTTAGAAAAGAAAGTTCTTATTCATTGAATTTTATAATGATATATAGTTTTGGCTGTATATTTAAGAAGGTATAGTAAGTAATAGAAGGAGAAAAAGACGTGAAGGAATTAATGCATAAAACATTTTTATATGGTGGGGATTATAATCCAGATCAGTGGTTTGATTATCCAGAAATTTTAGAAAAAGATATTGATATGATGAAAAAGGCAAAGATTAATACGGTGACACTTGGCGTATTTGCCTGGTCAAAACTAGAGCCAAGAGAAGGAGAATATGATTTTGATTGGCTTGAAGAGACGATAAATCGTTTATATGAGAATGGAATTTCAGTTATTTTATCTACGCCATCTGGAGCTAGACCACATTGGATGGCAGAGAAATATCCAGAAATACTTCGTGTTAATCATTTAAGACAAAGAAAACTTTTTGGTATGAGACATAATCATTGTTTTAGTTCTCCTATTTATAGAAAAAAAGTTCGTCAGATAAATAAAGAGTTGGCGAAAAGATTTGATTCCAATGAGGCGGTACTTTTATGGCATATTTCAAATGAGTACGGAGGGGAATGTCACTGTCCAATCTGCCAGGAGGCCTTTCGAAAATGGTTAAAGGAGCGTTATGGAACAATTGAGGAACTGAATAAAAAGTGGTATACAGGATTTTGGAGTCATTATTATGATAATTTTGAACAGGTTGAATCCCCCTCTCCTTTGGGAGAGGGTTCTATTCACGGACTTACTTTAGATTGGAAGAGATTTGTTACATATCAGACCGTTGATTTTTGTAAAGCAGAAATTCAGGCGCTCAAAGATGCGGGAGCCAAAAAGCCTGCGACGACGAACATGATGTATGATTTTAAATATCTCAATTATCATAAGTTTGAGGATGTATTGGATATTACTTCCTGGGATAATTATCCAGCATGGCATAAAGAAAAGGAGAGTTTAAGAGCGCTGGATGTTGGAATGCAGCATGATATTATTCGCTCCATTAAGAGAAAACCGTTTTTATTGATGGAATCTTGTCCGAGTGCGACCAATTGGCAGCCAGTTGCAAAATTGAAGAGACCAGGTATGCTTGAGGCAGCTTCTCTCCAGGCGGTTGCGCATGGCTCAGAGAGTGTGCTTTATTTCCAAATCCGTAAGGGGCGTGGCGGCTCTGAGAAATTCCATGGAGCGGTTATCGATCATTATGGCAAAGAGGATGATAGAGTTTATCAGGAATGTAAGCAAGTCGGAGAGGTGCTATCCCAGATTGGAGAGTGCCAGGGAAGTGAGGTTCGCCCGCAAGTTGCGATTATATTTGACTGGGAAAATCGTTGGGCAATCGAGGAAGCGCAGGGTGCAAAAAATGAAAATATGGATTATAAAAAAACAGTTGAAAAATCATATAAGGCATTTAGAAGACTTGGACTTGATGTGGATATGATTGATATGGAACAGTCCATAGATGAGTACAAAATTGTAGTCGCTCCGATGCTCTATATGTTCCGTGCAGGTTTTGAAGAAAAGGTGAGAAAGTTCGTAAGAAAAGGCGGAAAATTCATTTTAACTTACTGGAGCGGTGTAGTAGATGAAAGTGATTTATGTATGCTTGGTGGCACTCCAGGAAATTTGATGGATGTGATGGGAATTCGAAGTACAGAAATTGATGCTCTCTACGATGGTGAGTTTAATCGACTTTTGCCTGTAAATGGTATAGAGGGAACAGTGCATATTTTAGATAGAGAATATAGCTGTGAAAACTTATGTCAGCTAGTAAAAACAAAGGAGGCAATTCCATTTATGGTGTATGGAAATGACTTTTATGCACAGACACCAGCTGCGACAGTGAATAAGTTTGGCGAGGGAAAGGCTTATTATATTTGTGCAGACGTTGAGGAGACCTTCTATGAGGATTTGTATAAGAAGATAGTGGATGATACGGATATTATTCTTCCGTTTGCTGGAAAATGTGAGATTCCAGATGAGGTTGAGGTTACGACGAGATATGGAGAGAATGAAACATATATCTTTGTGCAAAACTTTGGAAGACAGCCAGCTAAATTGGATTTAAATATGGATGAGATTGAGCTTCTTTACGGCGAGAAGGGAGAGGAGATTAAGCCGCTTAAGACGTGGATTATAAGAGAGAAGAAATAGGACGTTTATAGATGCATTTTGTGATAAAAAGGGTTGATGCTTTCCTAGATAGTTGGGGGAGTATTGACCTTTTTGCTATGTTTGAGAAAATATATCTTATGAAACAGTGGGGAGAGACGCCGAGAGAGCAAGCAGATATATGCTCCGCAAACACGTTCGTTCCCACGATTTTTCGACATACGCTGATTTATGCTGCTTGCGTGAAACTCGCTCCGCTCAGACAATCACTTTCGCAGCAAAGCTAAGTATATCGAAAAATCGCTCCACTCTCTATCGTTTGCGGAGCATATATCTGCTTGCTCTCTCGACTGTGTAATGGCAAAATAGTAGGGAATATCTTGTTGTAGAAAAGTAAAAAAATTTATTTAGCTATCCAACATATCAGTTAGGTGTTAATCATAGTTTACAAAAGAATATGCTATTGTTATTTGCAAAGAATAAAATATAGTGTATGATCCCGTCTTTGACAGTTGGAAAAAAGAAAAATCGCTGTATCCCAGTAAATACAAGGGATACAGCGATTTTTACTGTTGTTTCGAAATATAGTAATTTATTCTTTCCCTTTGCTTTTTTTCTGAATAGTTCCCATTTTACTTTTTGTTATGAATTGATAATCTGTTCGGAAGCCACAGACTTCATTATCCAAAAGGTTTGTGCATACTGCATAGAGCCCGTCATACTGTGCCTCCTCAGAGATCCGCTTCTTATCCAGATACTACTGGATTTCAGCAACTTTTTCATCTTTTGTAACTGCCGTTTTTCCAATGAAATGGGCTGGGTCGGTTGGATTCTTACGGTTCTTTTTTGCCCTTCTGGAATCCAGCATTTTCTGTTTTTGTTCTACATGCTCATACAAAAATCCTTTTTTTATTTTATAACACGTTGCAATGAAATACAATATATAAAATCAAAAAAATGACATAAAAAAAGCAGAATTTATGCGGTCTGCAAGTGATTTTTCATTAATCCAATTGTAAAACATAATCAATTGACAAAGGTGCCTATAGAGATTAAAATATAGTAAAACGATCTTGATTTGATATGCAAAAGAATAGATTTTATCTAATTTTAAAATAAAGTGATGAGGGAGGGGAAAGATGGAGATGAAGATTATAGTGATAAGTATTATGGCATATTTAATTTTGTTTTGTAGTTGTTTGACGTTTCGATTGCGCTTTGGACAGAGACTCATTCTTGCTGGAATAGTTAGTGTAAATATCTTATTTGTGGAGAGCCAGATAGGAAACTTCTTTGTTCTTCCTATGCTTGTGTTGGTGATAGTTTATATTAGTTGGATTAAAAAGGAAGAGTCATAGAAGTTATATTTTCATGGAAAAATTGTGTTTATGACCCCAAATACGACGTTTAAGAAAAAATAAGTTATATTTGGTAAAAGTATGGTAAATTGATAATAACAATACAAGAAACGGAGGAAATAGAAATGGAAGAAGTAAGAAAAAGGTGTTGCACCAGAGAAACTAAAAGAATAAGAGGATGAAGTGAAGGAGGAAATCTATGAGAGAGAAGAAAAAATTAAGATTAATTTTGGCTATTATGATGTCTTTGGTCATAATCTTTCTTTTCTTTCACTGAATACATTATTAGAAAAATTAGAGTTTAATTAGGAGGTTTTATGAGTCTGTATCAGTTTTTTGCAAGCGATAGGCAATTAGAGGAGTATGATAATCAAAGAATAGTATTGGATTCTAAAAAACAAATATTGAAAGGAAGGCGAGGAAAAGTATCTATTTCGGATGAAAGAAATGCTATTCGTATTTTGGTGGAAGATGATAAGGAATGTATGAATTTGTATACGGATAAAAAGTACGGAGCTTTTCTCGAATGGAATTATACTGATAAAAATGTAGAAGAAATACTTCGCTATATTAGCAATCATTTAAAAAAAACTAGAGAGATAGAATTGTGGAATGTATGGCTAGGTTCTAAAGAGCAGATTAAGATAAAGAAATGTTGTGTAGATAACTTGTCTATAGCAGATATAAAAAATATTTGGGGACAAGAATTTTTTAAGAATGCAGAATGTTTAAAAATATATAGAAGATAAGATATTTTATTGAAAAGCAAGTATATTTGTATATATCAATAAGTTGAGTAGATAGAGTTTAAAAGTTTTTTGGAAATGTAATATTTTTGAACACAGAATGAGATTTGGAAGAAATGATGTGTAGGCGGATGTTAAATGGGTCTTGACAAAAAAGGCGAAAATGATATATGATCCCGTCTTTGACAGTTGGAAAAAAGAAAAATCGCTGTATCCCAGTAAATACAAGGGATACAGCGATTTTTACTGTTGTTTCGAAATATAGTAATTTATTCTTTCCCTTATAAAATGAGCTTAAATAATAATAGTATATTCTTTTGTAAAGTATTATTTGCTCAAACATTAAAATACATCAATAAAACTGATTAAATTTAATCATTTTATTATGGCAAATATTGTGATAGAATAAAAAAAGTCAAAAAAAATGATATATTTTATTCTGACTGAAATAAAATTTAATTCTTATTTGCAAAGAATAAAATATAGTGTATAATAAGCAATGTTGTGACTATAATCGATTTTAATGAAATTTAGATATAAAGGAGAGCAAAACATGAAAAACGTTGAAAAATATAAGAGACAATATTTTATGCCACCTGTCTGTGAGTACGATTGGGCGAAAAAAGATCATATTGAGAAACCGCCAATCTGGTGTTCTGTTGACCTTCGAGATGGCAATCAGGCTTTGATTGAGCCTATGAGCTTAGATGAAAAATTGGAGTTTTTCCAAATGCTTGTAGATATCGGATTTAAGGAGATTGAGGTTGGTTTCCCAGCGGCTTCTGAGACAGAGTATATTTTCCTTCGTTCTTTGATTGACCGTGATATGATTCCAGAGGATGTGACAATTCAGGTACTTACTCAGGCTAGAGAACATATTATTAAAAAGACTTTTGAGGCAGTAAAAGGTGCACCTCGCGCAGTAATTCATCTTTATAATTCCACATCTGTAGCTCAGAGAGAGCAGGTATTTAAAAAAGATAAAGAAGAGATTAAGAAATTGGCAGTCGATGGGGCTAAATTATTGAAAGAGTTGGCTGATGAGACAGATGGAAATTTCTCCTTTGAGTATAGTCCGGAGAGCTTTCACGGGACAGAAGTTGAGTATGCTCTTGAGGTTTGTAATGCAGTGCTTGACGTATGGCAGCCAAGACCAGAGCAAAAAGCGATTATCAATATCCCCGCCACAGTAGAGACAGCGATGCCACATGTCTTTGCCACACAGATTGAATATTTGAGTAAGAGATTAAAATATAGAGAAAATGTAGTATTAAGTCTTCATCCACATAATGACCGTGGAGGCGGAGTTTCTGACGCAGAGCTCGGTGTATTAGCGGGAGCTGACCGTGTGGAGGGAACATTATTTGGAAATGGAGAGAGAACAGGAAATGTAGATATTATCACACTTGCGATGAATATGTTCTCTTACGGAACAGATCCGGGACTTGATTTCTCCAATATGCCAATGATTCGTGAAAAATATGAGAGACTTACAAGAATGCATGTTTACGAGAGACAGCCATACGCTGGTGATTTAGTATTCTCTGCATTTTCTGGGTCTCATCAGGATGCTATCGCAAAGGGAATGGATTGGATTGAGAAAAAAGCCGTAAAAGAGTGGACGGTTCCATATCTTCCAATTGACCCAGTCGATGTAGGCAGAACTTATGATTCAGACGTAATTCGTATCAATAGCCAATCTGGTAAGGGCGGCGTAAGCTATATCTTAAAACATAACTTCTCTATTTCTATTCCTGAGAAGATGAGAGAAGAGGTTGGATATGCGGTGAAACAGGTTTCTGATGAGGAGCATAAAGAATTATCTCCACAGTGGGTTTACGAGATTTTTGAGGAAAATTATATTAACCGTATGCCACATTTCCAAATCCAGGAATGCCATTTTATACAGCAAGATGGAATTATGGCGGAGGCAACAATTGCTTGTGGTGAGAAGAAAGCGGTTGTGGATGCCAACGGTAATGGACGTCTAGACGCAGTTAGCAATACGATTAAGCAGTACTTTGGAATTAGCTATGAGTTATCTATCTATGAGGAACATGCCCTGTCTCAAGGCTCTTCTTCTAAGGCTATGTCATATGTTGGAATTACTTGCCAGGGTAAGATGTACTGGGGTGTAGGTATTGATGAGGATATTATTAAGTCTTCTATCGATGCTTTAGTTGTAGCTGTCAATAAACTTCCTCAAATTGAGTCAAATGAAAATGAGCAAGATGACCGCTTAGTTGCCATGTTAAACTATATCCAGAGTAGCTACCAAAATGTAACATTGGAGAGCATGGCAACGCAGTTCCACTTATCTGAGCCATATATTTCTAAGTATATTAAGGATAAATCAGGCAGAACATTTGGAGAGCAGGTAGCTCGTATTCGTATGAAGAAGGCAAAGACATTACTTAAACATGGAAATATGACAGTGGAGCAGATTTCTGAGGCTGTTGGGTATCAAAATGTAGAGCATTTTAGTCGTACATTTAAGAAGAGTTTTGATATGACACCAGTTCAGTATCGTAATAAAAATCGATAAAAATATAATATAAATAAGAAGAGGATATTATAAAATAAATTTTCTTACAACATATTGATGAAATAATTCAGCAATATATCCGTTAGAATTTTATATTTTGTAATATCCTCTTTTTTATAAGTGATTTTTTTAAGCACTTTCTCTTATTTTTAATTTTATTAAAAAATCGGTAAAATCTTTTTCAATATGTTCATTGTTTATTAATTTAACAATGTTTTCTGCTGATTTTTCTCCTAATGTTTTATAGTCCATAAAAACGGAGGTTAATTTAGGATTTAATACTTCATCATATTCATTATCGCCAAATCCAGCTACAGCAATTTGTTCAGGGATACGGATTTTTTTCTCATTCAGATATTTTATAACTCCCATTATAATTCTATCAGTTGCACCGACAATTAAATCTGGCTGAATTTTTAAGATGTTTTCAGCTTGAGCATATGCGGATTCGATATTAAAATGAGATTCAAATAAAAAAAGTTGTTTGTCTTTATTTTTTTTAAATACATCACAAAATCCATTTTTTCTATCTATACCTACAGCTTTATCTATTTCTGTGCGACCGATATATGCAATTCTTTTATAATTTTTTTTTACTAAATAATTGGCAAGTAGTTGTCCAGTTTTATAATCATCAATTTTACAGTATGGAATAATCTCAGATTTTTGTCCTACGATAAGTACAGGTATATATAATGAAGATATATATCTTAAATGCTCTTCCGTAATGATACTTGAGCCGAGTATGATACCGTCTACTCCCTGAGCAACTAACGCTTTCATGCTATTAATTTTGTTGTCTTGACTAAGGTCGTCATACATGAAAAAAGGCTGATAGTCTAGCTCGTGTAATTTAATGTTAATTCCCTGCATCATTCTTGAAATACTAGATGATCCAAATCCTTCAAATAATACGCCGACGAGATTGCTTTTTTTTGTCTTCAAACGGCTTGCGGCAATATTCATTTCGAATCCTGTTTTATCAATCGCTTTTTTTATACGCTCGGATGTTTTTTCTGAAACACTTCCACCGTTAAGGTATCTTGAAACTGTACTTTTAGATGTACTACTCAGTTTAGCGATATCTTCTATTGTTAATGCCATACAGAATCTCCTTTATTATTTTTACCTACGAATTAAAAAATAAATTTATTTTGTAGTGTCGGAGGATTTAAAATCGTAGGCTCTATATCGGAAGTACCGAATATAAATATTATTTTACAACAAAATGAAAAAAAAATAAAGCATAATGGAAATGATTTTATAAACTACTAAAATAAAAAAATGGGAACGGTTTCATAAAAATGTTGACATTTGTTATAAATAATGGTATATTATGCATATGGGAACGGTTTCGTTTTTTGAGTAAATACTATAGTGAATCAAATAAAAATGCATTGGGAACGGTTTCAAAATATGACACTTGAAATTGGATGTGAGGTTATTAAAAAGAAAGGAGAATAAGTTTATGGATCACAAAAAAGTAGCAAGTGAAATTTTAGAAGCAGTGGGTGGAGTGGGAAATGTTATATCTTCTACACATTGTGCGACACGTTTACGTTTGGAAGTAAAAAATCAAGATATTGTCAACAATTCCAAAATTAAGTCAATAAGAGCGGTCAAAGGACATTTTGTAACAGATGGGCAGAATCAATTTATTATTGGTGCTGCTGATGTGAGTAATGTCTATGACGCATTTGTTGAGATATCTCAGGGTGTGCAGGGACACGACAGCAGTAAAGTACAGTCAAGTATTCAGGAAACAAAACAGGCGTATAGAAAGAAAAATAAATTATCAGCTGGAATAAAAGTAATTTCAGATATTTTTGTTCCAATTATTCCTATTGTCGTAGCTGGTGGTTTATTAATGTGTATTACTGCGTTTTTAACTACACCAGGTTTTGTTTCCGCAGATAAGTCAATTGTAGAATTAATACCTAGTCTAGTAGGAATTGTCGGATTTTTGAGTCATTTATCAGGAATTCCATTTACATTCTTGCCAGTACTTATTGGTTTTTCGGCTACCAAAAAATTTGGTGGAACACCTTTACTAGGAGCTACATTGGGCTTATGTATGGTAGGAGGAGCATTAATTAATCCTGCTGCTACAGTAGGTGTGGATATTCCAGTATGGAAGATGTTTGGAATGCAAGTACAGCAAATAGGTTATCATTCCACTGTCTTGCCTATTTTGGCAGCATCTTATATATTGGCAAAGGTAGAAGTATTTGGAAGAAAGAAGATTAAAAATGTATTAAATTTCTATGTCCCTTTTATGGCGTTAGTAATAACGGCCTTTATTACTTTTATCGTAATTGGACCAATACTGCGTACTGCTGGATTTATGTTAACGGATGCATTAGTTTGGTTGTATAATACTGCAGGGGTATTAGGTGGACTTATTATGGGTGTGCTCTATGCACCAATGGTAATTACAGGAATGCATCATACTTTTATTCCAGTTGAGACACAGTTAGTGGCAGATGTTGCAAAGACAGGTGGAACATTTATTTTGCCAATTGCTGCGATGAGTAATGTTGCTTTGGGAGCTTCCTCATTGGCAATTGCACATATTTATCGAAAAGATAAAGAATTAAGATCGGAAGCTTTTTCTTCTGGTTTTACGTCTATTTTAGGAGTTAGTGAGCCAGCGTTATTTGGTATTAATTTACAATATAAGTATGCGTTTATATCTGCGCTATGTGGTTCGTCAATAGGTTCAGCGTTTTTTGCAATTGTAAAATTGAGAGCGGTATCCATGGGAGCAGGCGGATTATTAGGACTTTTATGTTATAGACCTGGTGATTTACCAGTATATTGTTTAGGCATGGTAATATCTATCAGTATTTCATTCGTTCTTACTCATATACTTGCTAAAACTTCATTAAATAAGAATGATATGGACAAGATAGATGAGGCAGAGTCTACAGATAGTAATCAAACTGTTGTAATAGAAGAAAAGTCTATGCAAAATAAAGATATTATTATTAATCTTCCACTGAGTGGAGAAGTACTTCCTATAGAAAAAAGCAGTGATGAAATGTTTGCACAAAAAACAATGGGAGACGGTATTATAGTAAAACCTAAGGATGGAAAGGTCTATGCTCCAGAAGATTGTCAGATTGCTTTTGTTTTTCCGACGGGACATGCAATAGGACTTAAGACAAAATCAGGTATTACGTTATTGATTCATTGTGGTATCAATACAGTTAAGTTAAACGGAGAATTTTTTAAAACATATGTTGAAACAGAACAGGAAGTAAAAAAAGGAACGTTATTGCTAGAATTTGATGTAGAGGGAGTCAAAAAAGCTGGATATTCTACGGAGACAATAGTTATTGCAACAGAACTAGATGAACAAGATAAAATTCAGATATTGGCGAATGGCATGAATGAATATGGAAGTGAAGGGTTTAAAATTATTCAATAAAAACTAAGAAATTATATCAAAGACATAGAAAGGAGAGGCTTAGGAGACAATCGAGATTTTTTGTTGTCTCATTGCCATCTTATTGTATTTGGCACGAAGTGTGATATCGCAATAAATATTAGTATGTTAAAAATGGGGTGTAAAATATGGACAATATATATGTTTACCGTGCAACAAAAGAAGAAAAATTTCAAGATTTTTTATTAAATGAAAGAAAAAAAATGAATTTTAAAAAAGAAGCAGTAGAAACAAGTCGGGAGTATATAGATATTTATATCTATTATCCATCGGGGTATAAAAATGAAATTTTGCCAGTATACTTCAATTTTCATGGTGGTGGTTTTGTTTTAGGATATTGTGAACAGGACGGACCAGCTTGTCAGTTTTTGGCAAATTATGCTAATTGTATTGTAATTAATGTAGATTATCTTTTAGCACCTGAACATAAGTTTCCAGAACCAACAATTACATCTGCCGAAATGATATTAAATGTTTTAAAAAAGGCAGGACAGTATTTTCTTGATAGTCAAAATATAGTTATAGGTGGTCATAGTGCAGGAGGCAATATCGCAATTAGTACATATTTATATTTGAGAGAGTTGAAAAAGGAAGAAAATATAAAAGGAATCATCGCCGATTATGTTCCTATGAACCTTACTATTAGTGAGAATGAGGAAAAGCAATTACAGAGTGGAGAAGGTCTAGAGAGGATGACTCAATATAAAGACTGGTACTTAGCTGAACATAATGATGGTTTTCACCAACTTGCCACTCCTTTGTATGCAGATTTGCATAGCTTTCCTTCTTCACTCATTATTTCAGCAGAATATGATCCTCTAAAAGGTGATGAAGAGATATTTGTAGACAAGCTAAAAAAAGCAAATGTTAATGTCATATATAAATGTTTTGAGAATTGCCATCATGGATTTACACATACTTTGTTTGAATATAATGAAGAGCAAGCCCAAAAGGCCTGGAAATTAATGGGAGATTTTTTGAAGAATTGTTTTTATAAAGATAAATAAGGGGCTTGATTTAAAGAAAAAAGAATAGAAAATGCAATTCAGTATAATAAAACTCAGATATTTCTGATTTTCTATAAAGAGAGATATCTGAGTTTTTATTATAAAAGTCCTTATTAAGTATTAAAAATTTCATCAAGTAAACAAAAAAATATATTTATTATAAAAATTATTGGTTTCCTGATGGGAAAAATGGCCTTAAAGCATTAGCAACTGACGAAATAGGCATTGTCTGCAGCCAAATATGACCGGGACCTGTAATAATTGTATTAAATAAGCCTTCTCCACCAAAGAGAGCATTTTTTACTCCGGGAACTGTCTGGATATCAATATCGCAGCTTGCTGTCATAGCAGCGACATATCCTGTGTCCACAACAATCTGTTGTCCTGGAGATAATTCATACTCAATAACATGACCATCGAATTCTGCAAATGCGATTCCATTTCCTGAGACTTTCTGCATAATAAAACCTTCTCCGCCGAAAAATCCAGCTCCCAATTTTTTTTGAAAATGAACGGATAAAGAAACTGTTTCCTCAGAAGCTAAAAATGCTCTTTTTTGGAAAATCATATCCTTTCCTGGACTAATCTCAAAAGCTTTGATGCTTCCAGGAAAGGAAGAAGCAAAAGCGATTAATCCCTGCCCTCTTTTTGCCGTATAGCGATTTTGAAACATTGCTTCTCCTGCGAACATTCTTCCGAAAGCTTTTCCTATTCCACCGTTTGTGGATGTTTTCATTTCCATATTTGGACTCATCCATGCCATGGAACCTTTTTCTGTAATCATTGTCTCACCGTCTTCAAGACGACAGATGACAACGGGAAGAGTATCTCCTTTAATCTCATATTGCATATAAATTCCTCCCTAAATTTTTTTATTTTCACAATATATTTTTTTGAATTTATTATATATAATAACATAAAACTAAGGAAAAAGGAACGGAATACATACAAAACTTAAAAGTAATAAGATTATAATAGGGAAAAAGACTGCATTACAGAGTTTTATACTAAACTGACATATTTGCTATCGCAGATATCATATATAAAGGAAAATTCGAGTGTTTCTCCATAATCGCATCTGTATTCATATTCCAAGTTATCCTCTGCGTGGATATCCATGTTAGTCTGCCAAATGCCGAATCAAATAGAAGAAAACCCAATTTGCTTCGTCGTTTGACAGGGACTTTCGCAGTAAATGATAAAATTTGAAAAATAGGGATAATTATATATTGTACTTTTTTAGAGATAAGAATATAATGTAGTTAGTTTAAACTAACTAATATAAAGGAATTGAATTACGAAGTTCGTATTGTTTTATATGTTTCAAGTATACTATGTTTTATGCCTTATGGGAGATAACAATTATGCTGCTCCATAAGATATAAAGTATATCCACAGAGAAAACTAGAATTTATATGCTTCTGGTGGGAAAAACAGTTTCGCCATTTTATAATGTATTTTTTGGAGTAGAAAAAGTCAAAAAAGAATCACAAAATATTAAAAAGGAGATTATATATAATAATAGAGAGAAAGACAAGGTGATTTTATGCAACAAATATTTATAATAGGAATTCCGTTTCTAGGTACATCGCTGGGAGCGGCAATGGTATTTTTTATGAAGCAAAAAATCAGTATGCAGGTAGAAAAAGCACTTTTGGGTTTTGCATCGGGAGTGATGATTGCAGCTTCTGTATGGTCATTAATTATTCCATCCATAGATATGGCGACGCAGCAGGGAGGAGTTTCTTGGATTCCAGCAGCTGTGGGATTTTTGGTGGGCATATTTTTTTTGCTTCTTCTGGATACGTTTATCCCACATCTGCATTTAGAGAGTGAAAAACCAGAGGGGATAAAAGCGAAACTATCAAAGACAACAATGCTGCTTTTAGCTGTCACGCTTCATAATATTCCAGAGGGAATGGCGGTTGGAGTGACATTGGCGGGAGCACAGATGCAAAATACGGGTATCACCATAGCAGGGGCAATGACACTCTCTCTTGGCATTGCGATTCAAAATTTCCCAGAGGGAGCAATTATCTCTATGCCATTAAAGGGAGAGGGAATGTCAAAAAAGAGGGCATTTGTCTGCGGTGTTTTATCTGGAATTGTGGAGCCAATCGGTGCGATTATTACTGTTATTTTGGCAAACCAGATTGTTATCATTCTTCCGTATCTTTTATCGTTTGCGGCGGGGGCAATGATTTATGTCGTAGTTGAAGAATTAATTCCAGAGTCGCAGGCGGGAGAGCATAGCAATATTGGAACGATAGGGGTGGCAATGGGATTTGTTCTCATGATGATTTTGGATGTCGCTCTTGGGTGAAGAAGGATTATTTTAAAGTTTACTATTTATGAGAGCAGTTTATATTTCTTGGCAAAGAGAAGAAATTCTCGGGTAGCAGGGGATAGGGAATGTCCTTTTTTTACTGCAATTCCTACGGATAATGTGGGTGATGGTTTCACAGGAATAGACACAAGATCTTTGTGCTGGAAAATATGAAAACTGCATTCAGGAAGAAGACTGATTCCTTCCCATAGGTTGACTGCACTGAGGAGAGATTCCATTCGTGCGGTGCGGATAATATTAGGAACAATTTGAGCTTCTCGAAAAAGCTTGATGCATAATTGATAGATAGAGGTATGAGGTTTCATCAATAAAAATTTCTCATGGGCAAGGTCATTTAAAGAAACGGATTTTTTGCTGGCAAGAGGATGGGAGGCGGGAAGAATAGCCGATAAGGAATCCTCAGTTAATAAATGAAAGTCGTATTTTGTGGAATCTAGCATATGGCTTCGGACAATACCTAGATTAAAATAGTCTTCTGAGAGTTTTTCCATTAATTCCTGTTCCTCTACCTCCTCCATACAAATAGTAATTTGAGGATAATTTTGGGAGAAATCTTTTAATAATGAAGTAAAATGGTATTGAGTCAGTATAGGGAGCGTGCCAAGACAGAGCTTGCTGTTATTAAGCTCCTTAAACTGTCTCATATGTAAAAGGGTTTGGTGATATTGTCTGGAAAGAATGAGAGTTTCCTCATAAAATACTTTGCCTGCTTCCGTCAGCGAGGCGGTTCTTTTGCTTCTATTAAAGAGCTGGATATCTAACTCTTTTTCTAATTTCATAATCTGTTTAGAAAGAGCGGATTGGGAGATATGTAAGGTTTCCGCTGCATTAAAAAATGTGCCTGTTTTTATGATTGCGATAAAATAGTCGATTTGTTCAAAAGTCATTATTTTCCTCCTTTACAATGGAGCCTATTTTTTGGACTCCTATTTTTATAAGTTGATTTACATTATTTAATGAATATGCTAATTTTTGTATAGTTTACTTAATGAGTGAATGATTCCATTTTGGAATTAATTATATCAGAACTTGAATTGATTCACCAGTGATTTATAAGTAAAATAGTAATATATTAAGAAATACGAAGCCGCTTTTCCGCCCATAAAATATAGAGTAGGAAAATAAATCTTTGAAGATTTTGAAATGTGTGAAAAATATATACGGCAAAGAAGTAGTATCTTTAATATATAAAAAATTGATTAGCATGGTATTAAAATGTTTTTAAAGAAAAGGAGAAAAAATGAACTTTGATAAAGAAAATTATACGGTAGAAACTTTAATATTAGAAAATCAAACGATAGAATTTCGTGCTTTTCGAAATCTTGTTTATGTAGATAAACCTGTAAATACAGAATTTCAAAAAATGCATATTTTTGCTCCAGAGGCTTATTATAGGGGGGAGAGCATAAATGGATATACATTAGAAACTGCTCCAGTATTTATGCCAAATTCTGTAGGAGGCTATATGCCGGGAAGAGTAGATGAGCCTGGATATAAAATGTTTAGTGAGAAAAAAGAACTTAACGCTATCTTTTTTGCTTTGCAGCACGGATATGTGGTAGCGGCACCAGCTATCCGAGGGCGTGTACAGAAAAATGAAGCTGGCATTTATACGGGAAAAGCACCTGCCTGTGTGGTAGATTATAAAGCAGCTGTGCGATATCTTCATTTCTTTGCCAAAGAACTTCCAGGAGATGAGAGTAAAATTATAACAAACGGTACAAGTGCAGGAGGAGCGTTGTCTTCCCTAATGGGAGCGACGGGAAATCATCCAGATTATAATTCTTATCTTGAGGCCATTGGTGCAGCAGACGCAGGAGATGAGATTTTTGCGGCTTCTTGTTATTGTCCGATTACAAATTTAGATCACGCAGATATGGCCTATGAGTGGGAATTTCTCGGAGAAAACAAGTACTGTCGAATGGATATGAAGATGGATGAGGGAGGACGTCCTACTTTTACGCCAGAAAATGGAATGATGTCAGAATTGCAAATTCAAGTTTCAAAAGAGGAGGCAAAGCTATTTCCCGAATATGTGAATCATTTGAATTTAAGAGATCAGGATGGAATCATCCTTACTTTAGATGAAAAAGGTAATGGAACATTTAAAGAATATATGAAAAAAGTAGTTTTGACTTCTGCACAGAGAGCGTTAGATAAAGGGATAGATGTATCTGATAAAACATGGCTGAAGGTAGAAAATGGAAAAGCTACGAATATGGACTGGTCTGCCTATGTAAGAGATATTACGAGAATGAAGACAGCACCAGCTTTTGATAATTTAGCTATGGAAAGTCCAGAAAATGACCTTTTTGGAACAGAGACAGAAAATTGTTGTCACTTTACAAAATATAGTGCAGAGCATAGCTTAGTAAAAGGAACTTTAGCGCAAGAAAATATTATAAAAATGCTAAATCCTATGAATTATATTGAGGATAGAAAAGCACATACAGCTTCTCACTGGCGTATTCGTCACGGTGAATGTGATAGGGATACTTCTCTTGCTATTTCGGCTATATTAACTTTGACACTTCAAAATGCAGGTTATGAGGTAGATTATCATTCTCCATGGGATACTCCTCATGCGGGAGATTATGATATAGAAGAATTATTTGCCTGGATTGATAAAATATGTAAATAAAAAAATGAAAATTAATAATGCAATATTTTTGTTTTATTAACTAATAGGTTTTATAACCACGGAAATCAATTTTCCTGAACTTTCGTCTAAGTATTGGAGGAATAATCAAAAACTATAAAAATTGATTTCCGTGGTTATTATTGTATCTTTAGAAATTAGAATGCGCTTGCTAAAGTAATATGTCTATGCTAAAATAAATGCAAAAAGGGTGAAGTGAATATTTTTGTTGGAATATCAAGTTTTGCAGAGATAAGAAAAAAGGCAATTACTTTAGAAAAAATAATAATTTTAAGGTGCTCATGGATGCATTTGGTAGTGTATCGATGAGCAATTTTTTTAATTGGAAATTTAGTTGTCACTATGGAAGAAATGGAAAGTGTCAGGAAATAGAAAATATGATCTAAGAGGAGAGAGAAAAATGTTAGGAATGGGAGTAGATATCGGAACAACGACAATCAGTGTGGTCATGATAGAGGGAAAAGAAAAAACGCTTATAGGAAGTGAGACAGTTTTACACTATGCTTTTTTGGATAGAGAGAAAGAATTCCATAAGATACAAGATGCAGAAAAATTATGGAGTATAACATTACAGGCTGTCTCTAGAATGATAAAAAAATATGGAAAGCCAGATATCATCGGTATGACGGGTCAGATGCATGGGATTCTTTATGTAGATGAATATGGTCAGGCAGTAAGTCCTTTTTATACGTGGCAAGATGGCTGTGGGGATGAAATTATGGAGTCTATAGTAAAAATAGAGCTGGAAAAGGAACAGACAGTTTATATCAGGCAAAAAAATGAAGCAGAAACCTACGCTCAATTTTTAAAAAGGAAAGTGGGAGCAGCGGCTGCAGGGTACGGATTGACGACGAATTTTTATTTACAACAAAGTAATCAAATACATAAAAATGCGAGAAAGATGGTTACAATTAGTGATTATATTGCGATGAGACTTTGTGGAAGAAGAGAGGCGTTTGTGGCGAAAGATATGGCGGCGAGTTGGGGCTGTTTTAATATAGTAGAAGGAGAGTTTGAAAGAGAAAAATTAGAAAGAGTGGGAATGGATATTAGTTTTATCCCAGAAGTTTTACAGTCTCACGAGGTAATTGGAATGACGAAGAGACATTTTGACTTTTCAAATGAAAATATAAAAATTGATATTCCGATGGGAATTCCAGTTGTAGCTTCTATGGGAGACAATCAGGCGAGTGTTTTAGGCGCTGTTCGGGATTTGGAAAATACAGTGCTTATTAATATTGGGACGGGAAGTCAGGTTTCTGTCGGAACTTCTTGCTATAGTCGAGAACAAGGAAAAAATCAGGGAGCGATTGAGGTAAGACCATGTTTAGATAAATATTTGATGGTAGGATCCAGTCTCTGCGGTGGCAGAGCTTATGCGATGCTTGAACAATTTTATCGGGAAGTTGTGGAAATGTTTGGAGAAAAGAAGAGGAAAGAGAGCGATACTTTTTATGCTTTAATGGAACAGCAGGCGAGAGAGTTTTTAAGAAAGAACGAAAAAGCAGGTGCGTGGAAGATAAAAACGATATTTGCAGGTACAAGAAATAATCCGAATGAGCGAGGAAGCATAGCGCAAATTGGCATAGAAAATTTTCATCCAGGCGCTATGACAGTCGGGATGATTAGAGGGATTTTAGAGGAATTATATGAGATGTATCAAGAGATTTGCAGAGTGACAAAAAGAGAGGCAAAATATCTTGTGGGTTCTGGAAATGGAATACGGAAAAATCTTTTAATGAGAGAGATGGCGGAAGAAATTTTTAAAATGCCAATGAGTGTTCAAGAATGCGAGGAAGAGGCCGCTTACGGAAGTGCGGTGCAGGCGATAGAGATGTTGAAGAATGACTGCAATTAAAAACAGAATATATAAAAAGGCTTTGATACGAGCCTAATGCTGTCGTTAATGGACATAAAGGTGTCTTTGATAGTGAAAGTCTTAGAAAAATATAGCAAAGAGATTTTGCTGATGGGAATTAATTATAATAAAGAAACATGAATGCGAAATAGAAAAAGTTGAGAGAAACAGAGGAAAATAAATATCTTGTAATTTTATAAAAACTGTGATAAAACAAGAACACAAGTAACTATATTCACAGAGGAATCGTATTATATGCCTTGTGGGTGAAGAAACAACTTTGTTATTTCACAAAGGATACAATTAAAATGAAATTCAGAAAAGGAGAGATAAGATGAGAAAAACAATGCGTACCTACGATATCTATTTAGCGGGTTCAAAGAGTCTTTCTACAAGTGAGATGGCGCAGCTTCATAAGGAGATGATATTAGAAATCGAGGAGGATGAGGCAGCGCAAGACCTATACGACGAGATTATTAAGACAGCGATTGATTATGTAGGAATCCGTGCCAGCTGGGCTATTATGACAAAGGAAGAAAAGAATGAGAGAAATCCAAAGAGAACAGAATGTCACAATATGCTTATCACAAAGTTTGATGCATTAGCTGATTATTTGAGAGAGCATGATAAGGCAGCGGCGTGGAGAGAAATTCTTGGATATGAGGAGGAGAATAAATACTGTCGCAAGAGAATCGGAGATTTTGCCTGTTATTTAGCTTTTATTAATGGATTAAATACTAGATAATTGATGTAAAAAATCAAAGATTATAGTTTAAACTATTTTTTTGGGGGAGTAGTGATTTCAAATCATAGTTTTAGTGGGAAATATTTATTATTATTGAAAGAGGTAAAAAGATGAAAAAGAATTTAAAGTGCATAATGACATTGATTATGTCGATGTTACTGCTGTTTTCTGTCAGTATAGATGGATTAGCTGCCAGTTCAATGGAAGATTCATTTATAAAAAAGGAAGAAAATAATAAATTAAAAACATTGAAAGAAACAGATGATATAATGCAAGCTGGGCAGAAAAGCTTCGAAGAAGAGGAGAATGAATTAGATGCGTCGAAAAAAACGCAAGAAGATAGTGATTCCATTCAATCAGATTTGGAAAACTCCGAGGAAGAGAATAATGAGTTAAGTACATTGGAAGAAATGCAGAACAATGATTTGATTCAATCAGAGACAGAAAGTACACAAAAGCTAGAGGAGACAGTAGAATCAGATATAATCAGCAGTGTATCCGATGAAGCAAAAAACATTCAGATAATTACAAAATTTAAACAGCTGCAAGATTCTTGCCTAAATTATGAAGAGAAACCTGATTTATCAGATGTGATCACCGATATGCCTAAAACGATAGAGGTGTATTTAGATAATCAGGACACGACTACATCAATTCCAGTCACTTGGGAGACGGAGCAAGAGTACAATACAACACAGGAGAGCTACTATTTATTTTGGGCAAAATGGGATGAAAATTGTTATGTATTAGATGAAAATTATAATTTACAAGATTATTTACCGTTTATTGAGGTTGTTATTGAAATGGAAAATAAAGATACAATTGCAGCTTCAGGAATAGACAATATTATCTCTCGTGCCTACCATCAGGTTAATATTACTTGGACTCCTAAAAAACTGGTAGATGGTTTTCGAGATAGCGAGGGTATATTAACTGGAACTTATTTCCCTGGAAGAATATATGTCGGTTTGCCTTATGGACAGCTAGTAAATAGTGGAAAATATGTTCCTCATAGCGTATCGTTTGATACTTTTCTTGAGGCTGTCGCTGATTCCAATAGTTTATTTTATATGAGTAGAGGAAGTTATGGTGCTTTAGAGTCTACTTATTACGGCAATGATTGTAGTGCTTTTGTTGCTTATGCGTATGGACTTCCCAGAATGACAACAACAACAATCGGTATATCCAGTCAATTTTCCAAGGTGGATGGAAATAGTATTTATAATGCGCAAGTTGGTGATTGCTTTAATAAATCTGGAAGTCATGTGGAGCTTATTACAGGAATGGAATATGATCAAAATGGTGAGCTAGTTTCTGTGGAAGTTTCAGAACAGACGCCTCCTAAAGCTCGAACAGTTGTATACACACCAGCGGAAGTTCAAGAAATCATCAATGGTGGATATGTATTGCTCAGATACAAACAAAGAGAGTATGTAAAAGAGCCAGATCATTATAATGGATGTATGGATATAAATTCATTTTTTGATACTGAAGTGAATATGGGAACAGATTTTTATGCCTATATTATCAACACCGCAGGGTGGATTCATGTAACGAATGATAATGGAGATGTCAGAGCATATTCGGAGACAGGCGAAGCTAACCAAATTTGGTATTTTGAACATCAAACTGATGGCAGCTATAAGATTACTTCCTGTGAAGATGGCAAATGTATGGAAGCTTGTAGTGCTGACTCAGGCGATAGCGTGAATGTAGCAGTGAATGACTGGAATGGAAGCTCATCCCAAAGATGGTTCCTATATGGAATCGAGGGAAAATATAAGCTTAGAGCTGCCAGTGGAAATAAAGTTCTCGACTTATATGGTGAAAGTCAAGCGGACGGTACAAATCTGGATATGTGGGAATATAAAGGAGCAAATGCTCAGCTATTTCAAATTTCTAAAGTAAATAAGCTTGGAAATATTAGAGATGCAGATATTAGCTTAGCAAGGACGGAGTATGTTTATAGTCAAGTTGCCAAAAGACCGGCTGTGACGGTGAAATATGGATCTAAAACTTTAAAATTAAATACAGATTATAATCTTTATTATAGGAATAATATAAATGCAGGAATGGCGACTGTTACGATTAAAGGCAGAAGAAATTATACAGGCACATTAATAAAAACGTTTACAATTAATAAGGCAACTCCAAAATTGGATATATCCATTGCAAGTACGAATATTGCATTGGGAAAGACAATGGATATTGGTGCAAGTGCAAGAACACCGATTTGTTATCAGTCTGATAATACAGAAGTAGTTCAAGTGGATGGCAATGGAGTTATTACTGGAATAGGACTTGGAAAAGCAAGTATTACTGTTGAGGTAAATGAGACAGAGAACTATAAAGGTGACAAAAAGGTTATAGATATCAATGTAGTAGAAGAATGTTCCGCCGATGGGCATAATTATAATAGTAAGGTTATAAAGAAAGAAAACTGTACAGAGGAAGGTCTTTATAGCTATATATGTTCTCTTTGCGGGAATTTTTATACGGAAACAATTGAGGCAACAGGACATAAAGAGGTTATCGATGCGGCAGTAGAGCCAACCTGTACAGAGGAGGGAAAGACAGAGGGAAGTCATTGCTCTGTATGTAATTTGATTTTCAAAGAGCCGAAAAGTATTCCAAAAACGAATCATACATATAAAGATGCTATTAAAAAAGCAACGTTGACCGCAAGTGGAAAGATGGAGAGTAAATGCTTGACATGCGGTAAGGTTCAAAAAACAAGTACGATTTATTATCCAAAGACGATTACTCTCTCTACAACATCTTATGTCTACACTGGGAAAGCGAAAAAACCTTCTGTGACGATAAAAGATTCGAAAGGACAAGTTATAAGTTCATCTAATTATCAGGTGATTTATCCAGCAGGACGAACGAATGTGGGAACTTATAATTTAACAATTAAGTTTAAGGGAGATAAGTATACTGGAACGACGAAAAAAACATTTAAGATAAGTCCTAAGAGTATGAATTTAAGCTCTGTAAAGAGTAATGCGAGAGGAAAACTTACGGCTTCTTGGAGTAAAAATACAATAGTAACTGGATATGAAATTAAGTATGGCGTAAAATCAAGCTTCTCCGGTGCGAAGACAATGACTGTAAGCAGCTATAAAACAACAAGTAAGACAATTTCTAGTCTCACAGCGGGAAAGAAATATTATGTGAAAATGCGTTGTTATAAGACTGTAAATGGTGTGAAGTATTATTCAAAATGGGGTAGTACCAAAACAGTGACGATTAAAAGATAAAAGAGGACTTTGAGAGAGAAGACAATAAAAAGGTATTTAATATTCAAAGCTTTAGGAAGAACCATAAAAAATAGAAGACACTTTTAAAGTGTCTTCACATATTGTTTTGTATATTCAATAAATTTTAAGGCAGCAGGAGATGCCATTTCCTTTGAGGCGATGGCGATTCCGAGCTGTCTTTTTGCGTATGGCTCAAGTGGAAGAGTCAGAACACCAATATCATGATGGTCTAACACAAGTTTAGGCAAGATACTGATGCCAAGGTCACATGCCACCATAGAGACGATTGTAAAATCATCCATTGCGGAGTACTGAATATCAGGTGTGATTTTATGCAATTTTAAAGTGCGGTGGATATCGACATCGATACCAAAGGCAGATAAAATAAATGTTTCGTTATTAAAGCTTTTTAATGGAAACGCATTCAAATTTTTTTCGGCGTAGCGAAGAGGAAGGACTGCGAGCAGCGGGTCATCTTTTAGAGGAATCCACTGCGTGTTTGCTCTTGTGCCTGAACCAAGACTGAGTAATCCAAAATCGACTTCATGGCAATCAATCCATCGCATAATATCTTCATTTCCGCCTTCTTTAAAATGAATTTTGATATGAGGAAAATCTTGTTTAAATATTTGGATAATATGAGGTAACCATTCTCTGGAAATACTAGAGTAGGTTCCGATATTTAGATTGCCCATATGTAGATTATGCAGAGATTGTACAGTCTGTCCAAGATTCTCATGACATTGTACAATCTGAGAAATAATAGGTTGAACTTCCTCTCCAGCCTTTGTCAAGTAGGCTCCGTTTCGATTTCTATAAAATAATTTTAAGTTCATTTCTATTTCTAAGCGTTTTAATGTGTGGCTAATGCCAGATTGCGTGTATCCGAGTGATTTTGCAGCTTTTGATAGACTTTGCAATTTTGCAACTTCGAGAAAAACGGTGTATTGATTTATATCCATAGCGCTTGATATCCCTTTCTTATAAATAAGTAAAAAAATGACTAAAATAACGTTTTTTATAAATTTAGATATACCCCATAGAGCTTACCTGATAAAGTGAGTCAGATATATTTTATTAGAGTACACCGTATTCTATGCCTTACAGAAGAAAATAACTTTTGCTGCCTCATAAGGTATACTTTTTGAAACAGATAAAGTGGAATATTTTTTGAAGGGAGTATTTGGAAGGAGACGCCATCCGTCAGAAGAGCGTTCTTTTCCTTTCCAACACGTTGTGTTCCCGCCATTTTTCGCTATTTCGCCTATTTATGAGGTTCATCGCAAACTCGCTTCGCTCAGACACGCTCAGAACCTCAAAGCTTCCGTAGCGAAAAATGTCTCCACTCCTCTATCGTTGGTCAGAGAACGAACATGTTTGTGCAGAATATATTTGCTTGTTCTTTCGGCGTCTGCTCTCACTGTTTCAAAAAGTATACATATTTGGGCACATTGTGTTTCAAGTATTGCGGACATATATTCTTTAGTTTTAAACAAGATATGAAAAATCATGATAGATAACATGAAAATTTGTCATATATATGAAAAAATCCATGAAGGATTGTCGCTTTACGCATTTCTTTTTTCTAGTATAATTAATTTTATAGTTTTTTTCAAGAAAGAAAAAATAGGAAGAGGATTAGGAGGAAAATATATGTTAGGATCAACAATTGCAATTTTGATTGCATTTGCAGCGTATCTTTGTCTTATGATAGCTATCGGTATTGTATCTATGAAAAAGACAAGAGGTGCAGATGATTATTTTTTAGGTGGACGTGGATTATCAGGTCCAGTCGCTGCATTATCGGCTCAGGCGTCTGATATGAGTGGATGGTTACTTATGGGGCTTCCAGGATCTATTTACGCACTTGGAACAGGTCAGGCATGGATTGCAATCGGACTTGGACTTGGAACAATCGCTAACTGGTTGATTATTGCCAAGCCGCTTCGGTCTTATACAATCGTAGCAAGTAACTCTATGACATTGCCAGAATTTTTTGGCAATCGCTATCACGATGATAAGAAGCTTCTTCTTGGAATTTCATCGGTTATTATTGTTATTTTCTTTTTGGTGTATACAGCATCTGCGCTTGCATCTGGAGGAAAATTATTTAACAGTGTATTTGGAATTGACTATCATATTGCACTTTTGATTGGTGCCTGTGTTATATTAGCTTATACATTTTTAGGTGGATTTTTAGCTGTCTGTACAACAGACTTTATTCAAGGGTCTATGATGTTAGTGGCGCTCTTAATTGTGCCAATTATCGCATGGAGCTATGTGAGCGGAGATTTTAGTAATATTTTAGCACAGACAGGCGTAGAGCCTAGTTCATTTTTAAGTCCTGTACATAATGGAGATCATCCAATTACAGCGATTGAAATTATTTCAAATCTTGCGTGGGGACTTGGATACTGTGGCATGCCACATATTTTAGTTCGATTTATGGCAATTAAAAATGAGAAGGAGTTAAAGAAATCTTCTGTTATTGCCATTGTATGGGTTGTATTATCTTTAGGATTGGCTGTTATCATTGGTGTTGTGGGACGTGCTTTTATGTATCCTACGATTTTAGGAGAGACAGCAGGAGCAGCATCTGCAGAGTCTGTATTCATTGAGATGATTAAGAAGGTATTTATAGAAAACTTACCATTATCTTTTATCGGCGGTCTTTTCCTTTGTGGTGTATTAGCGGCGATTATGTCAACCGCCGACTCTCAGCTTTTAGTTTGTTCTTCTTCTGTGTCTGCAGATATTTATAAGGACATTATGAAGCCGGATGCATCTACTGAAAAGGTATTAAAAATTGGACGTATTACAACATGTGTTGTCGCTATTTTAGCTATCTTTATCGCATGGAATCCAGATAGCTCTGTTATGGCATTGGTATCTGACGCATGGGCAGGGCTTGGCTCTGCATTTGGACCACTTGTTGTTATGAGTTTATTCTGGAAGAGAACAAATCTACAGGGTGCTATTGCTGGTTTGGTTTCAGGAGCAGCAACTGTTATTATTTGGGATTATCTTCCATTAGTAGGTGGACAGACAATCTACGCAGCGACAGGATTGTATTCTTTAGTAGTTGGATTTATTATTAGTTTAGCTTGTATTATTATAGTGAGCTTGGTTACAAAGGCTCCAGAACAGTCTATTTTAGATGAGTTTGAGGCTTACAAAAATTATAAAGAAGAATGTTAATTTGGATATGCTAGTTCATTCATAAAACATAGGTGAGGGGGAAGCGAGGCTTCCTTAAAATAAGGAGTTCCTGATATATTTGGGAACTCCTATTTTTGTGCAAAGTCCAAGGAAACTCTTTTGATTTATCCTCTGCAGGCATTGCATCCAAATTTATTTCCCGCACAGTTTACACAGTCATGTCCCATCAAATGTGAGACGTCCTTTGTCGTTATTAGATATATTCCAATACAGCTCTTTAATGGATTTAAACTTCCACATTCTTTTAATGTGACTCCCACTGATGTACCATCCATAATTTCAAAAAATTTTGGTAATGTTTCTATTGTCATGCCATAAAATCCAGGACCAAAAGAATCTGTTACATAGCAACAATGTCGAACGCTATTTTTCCTGAATAAATAATTGCGAATCCAGTCTCTCCCAGCATCTAAAGTCGAGATCAACCAATTTTCCACATAATATTGTTCTAAAAGAGGAAGATTTTCGTATTTTTCTTCTAACTTTTTTGAAAATATTGGTGCATGAAAGGTATAGAGGTAACCCGAAATAATATCTTTTTGCTCTAAATTTAATCGCTCTAATATATCACAGGGAATTGTAATGTTATCATTAAAACAAAATCCTTGTTTCATTACACATTTTTTAGAGAAAGGTTGAAGTAAAATTTCAATCGAAGTATCCTTTAAATAACCTTCATAAATATACTCCGCTATCGCCTCGTGTTCCTCCCTCATTTCTAAATTCATGTGTTCAAAGTCGCTTATCTTTGCCAATCGGGACTTCATATTTTTTTTCAATTCCAAGAGCTCTATATTTAAAATTTCATTTTGATTTATCAAATATGAGATTATTTTATTATAATTTTCTGGAATATGCGGAAACAAACAGTCACTACAGTTTTTTATTTCCTGTCCCTTATTATTTAACATATATTTTGGATTTCCCGGACAATTTTCTAATTTATATAATGGACAATAGCAAAAAAGACAATTGAATTCTGCTTTTTTTGAATAGTTATGACAAGGATAATATTTACATTGTTTATTTGAAAAATAATTATTGTTTTTTTTCATAAAAATTATTGAGCACGAAAATTTTTATTCCATAAAAAATGGTAGGAGTGCCATCCTCCTTTCTACTAGATAAATGTATTTTTAGTTTTATTTTATTATAAAATTTTCTCTTTCTTCTGTCTACACCAAACTATACTTATCCAGGGAAATCAATTTTCATACTCTGTGAAACAGATAAACAGGAATATTTTTAGTAGAAGGTATTTTGGAAGAAACAAAATCAGTTAACTGATGCTTCCGTGCGTTTTTCTAATATACCTGTCGGCTCTCTCGGCGTCTGGCCTCGCTGTCTTAAAACCTATATTTTAAGAACTAGATAGCAAAATGCACAAAAAATAAAAAATATATTGATAAGTATGATTATTGAGCAGGGTGATGGTTCGATTGATCCGATTACCTTATCGAATGAATATGATGACCAAGATCGACTAGTAAAAGAGATGGAGTCTGCGGGCAATTATCGAACTTATGAGTATGATAGCAGGGATAGAAAAATTGCCGTTCATTCTTTTGACTCCTCTGGACAGGAGACATTAAAAACTACTTATACTTATGACAGACGAGATAATATAATCTCTATGTCGGATTATCAAGTGTCGGATGGAAATGCCACCTTATATCACTATACGAAATATACCCATGATGCCCTAAATCGACAGACAGGATAACCAGATTGGACAGACGGTGACACCTGCTGGTGCAGCTGCCTCTGTCATCACTCTTTCTTATGATGCGGAAAACCGACTAAGCCAGTATGTGAAAAAGGAAGGTTCCTCCATCGTGTTGACGCAGACAAATCGGTATAACGGAGAAGACCAGCGAATTCAAAAAGTCGAAGGAAGCGGAACAATCAACTATTATTATGATGTGGATACTGTCTTGTACACGACAAATGAGCTGAATGAATTGACAGCAGTCAATCATATGGGAACTCAGGACAATGTGATTTGTACTTCTCGTTTTGGTGAGGATTCTTCGGAATCTCTTTATTATTATAATAAGGATATCAGGGAAAGCACAACAAATCTGCTAGACAGTTCTGGTAACAGTGTGGTATCCTATCAATATACTGATTTTGGTGAAACTAGTATCCATGGGCAGGAAGACTTTTATAATGAGATTTGTTATACTGGCGGAATCTATGATGAAGGAACGCAGCTTTATTATCTCAATGCTAGATATTATAACCCAGCAGATGGGCGATTCTTAACAGAAGATACGTACCGCGGCGAAAGTACAGATCCAAGTTCTATGCATCTATATGCTTATTGTGCGAATAATCCTATCACAAAAGCGGACTCTAGAGGTCATATCGCCATCTCCCGAATTATCGGTGCTGGTGTAGGTGGAATACTTGGTGGATATGCGGCATACCGCTATGCAAAGAAAAAAGGGCTGAAAGGCTGGAAGAAAAAGGCAGTGATTGCCGGTGGCGCGGTAGCAGGAGCGGTAGCTGGGGCGCTCATCGGACCGAGAGTGGCAAAGGTTGCCAAGCGAGTTGTTCGAGTGGCGAAAAAGAGACGAACGAAGGTTTATAGGAAGGTTATTAAGAAAGCTTCAAAGAATAAGAGAAAGCGAATAACAATTAAACGAAAAGTTGCCAAAGCCTATCGCAAGAAAAAATGCAAGGTTTTAACCAAGATTACCAAAAAACCTCATTGCTTTACTGGTCACACAAGGATTATCACTCGAAGTGGTAAGAAAGAAATCAAAGATATCGAAGAAGGAGACGAAGTCCCGTCGGCGAATCCTTATACAGGAGAGATTTCCTATAAAAAAGTAATTGCCACTACACGCAGCGAGACAGATACAATTGTTCTGGTTAGGGTAAATGGAGAAGAACTAGAAACTACTGAAATTCCTCCTTTCTGGGTAGAAGAGCGAGGATTCGTACCAGCGTATGCATTAAAGAAAGGCGATATCCTACGACTTGCAGATGGAAGTAATGCTTCAGTTGAGAGTGTTGAAATCTTACATCTGGAAGAGGCAATTTGGGTATATAACTTCACTGTTGAAGATAATCATACGTATTTTGTTGGTGATAGTGGGGTTTGGGTACATAATGCGAGATGTGCAAAGAGCAAAAGCCGTAAAGGGCGTAGTGGTAGGCAAGCTCGATTACGAGAATTGGCAAATGATGATAAACTTTCATCAGCCCTTAGAGGAGAAATAAAAAGAGATATAAATGAAATAAAGCGAAAAAAAAGAAAAATTATTAGAGTTCCTAGTGGATATGAGCTTTCACATAGGATTGGTTATCCTGCTAGACAGGGATATTCATATAAATACTCAGATTTAAATATGAAAAGTTTGCATCGTCTTCATCATAGAATTTTTGGATATAAAAAATATTAATTGAATATTCAAAAAAGTTTTTTTACAAAGCATATTTACTGAACTTTAGAAAGATGTTGTTTAATATGCAGTTTTTCCGTCTGGCAATACATTCAGTGGTGTGTATGCGGTGTTTGTGGAGCTGATAAATTATTGGTAGATAAATAGTTTACAAGATGGGTTTTATAAAAGCCAGTAAATTCTCTAATAAGTACAATATATTTAAACTGATGATTTTATTCATAACCATGCTTTCAAGAAGTACTGTATATTCTTGAGTGTTTAGAGTTAATTCCATTTTTTTGAAGTTGTTGATTGAAATCAAATGCAGAAATGATATGGATACGGGATGCAATATTAATCTCAACAAAAAGTGTTGAGAGGTAGGTAATAGATATGTTCTTTCACGTATAGTTTACTACTTTTCTATCAAAAATAGAAGAATGTAATTATGGCTTATTTCATTTTACTATGCTACCCTAAACTTTGTGTTAATAGTATTATTAGGGAAAATATCCTACTGGTAACTAGATATCACAATATGGTATTTATGTAATAAGTTTTAGAATAACTTTAGAGTTACAAATAGCAAAAGCTTTGTTCAAGACTAAAAGTAGTGATTATAATTACAGTTTTTATAAATTTCATTGTAACATCTAGGGACATGGCTATAAAGTAATTTGTTAACCAATAGGCAGCGAGTGGATAAACTAGTATTGAAGAAGAATTTTCTAAAAAAGAGCAATGTAATTTATCCATTTGCCTTACAAAAAAGGATATAATAAGTCTGTAGACTTTTATTTGCCCGCAGACTTATTATAATGGGAGATTAGAATGGATAAACATAATAAAGAAAAGTTAAATTTATTTAATGAAAAGAGATTTTTTGGGATTTTAAATGCTTCTGTTGAGAAACGATATCGAAATTTTATATCAACAGTCGTAGATAGAGAAGAAGTTTGGCTGTTAGAAAATAAAGAAGGTTATACTACATTTGACGATGAGGAGAAGATTTATCTGTTAGTATGGCCTGAACAGGAATTTGCAAAATGGTTTAGTGAAGAGGATGAAAATGCAGTATCGATTGAAGTACATGAATTTTGTAGACGTTGTTGTGAAATGAAAGACAATAGTAAAATTCAATTCATGGTTTTTCCAACGGAAAAGGATTCGTGGGTTGTAGATACAGAAACTATTCTTGCAAATATATTGGAGGAATTAGATAGGGTAGAATATATTGACGATTTCTTAGAGGAACTAGAAAATTTACAACATAATAAAAAAAGGGAAGCTGTGGAAATGAAAAATATGAATATTGAGTTTTTTCATTGGCTAGATGATATTTTGACACAGGAGTTTCCAGAGGAGACAGTGGCAATTTGTTTTAATCTATATGAAGAGGAAGAAAATAAATGCGCTGTTGAATTAATTGGAACAGATGAGTTTGATGCGGAAGACGACGACTGGGCATGTGATGAGATTATAGCTTTTCGGGATAATTTATTTTATTTTGAAATGGATGCTGATTGGGAAGAAGTATGGGAGAGTGTGAACGAAATTATTTTAAAATATTTCGACAACGGAACAAAAGCGAAAAAATTACTTCAATATGACGCTGTGGCAACTGGTTTTGTAGATAGTGAGTTACAAATACTTTATAAGAAACAAGATTAGTGATTTTATTATAATTTTTTATAAGACAGTAATTATTACTACACGTAGCGAGATAGATACACTTATTCTGGTTCGTATGAATAGAGAAAAACTAGAAACTATGGGGATTCGTTTTTTCTGAGTAGAGGAGTAAGGACTTCTATTAACATATGTATTAGAAATAACGAGTAAATCAACAAGCGAAAGTTTATTGATGGTAAGTTTTATCATGCCATCAATAACTTTTGCAGAAATCTTTGGCATATTAGATGGCTCCAGTCGAGTAACAGAGAGAAAAAAATCTACTTTGGGAAAGGTTTTTGATTGTACTGTCTCAATAAATGGTATTAATGTAGAGAGCAAGTTACAAGAAATTTTTTTAGCATTACTAGAAGAATGTGATAAAGATTATAAATACATTCATTTATTATAACAATTCTGTCAAGTAACTGTGCAGATGGGGAATTTTGTTTCCCTATATGTACGGCCATTTGGAAGGCTAGGTTATATGAGTATGTAGTACGACAATACGAGATAAGTGAAGATAGGAATCTTTAATTTCATTGTTGAACTTATGTTGTTGATGTACGAATACAGCTAGTGATTACGAAGTAATCCGCTTTCATTTGTTGTTGTCTCCGTTAGCAAATATATCAATTTATAAAAATAAGGAGAGAAAATAATGGAGAATTGGACATTGGAAGAGATATATTCTGAAACAAATATACAATTTATAAAAAGTATTTATAAAACGGTCGTGGAAGAAAGATGTAAAATGTATGAGGAACGTCTTGAAAATACAGAAATGACGCAACAAGCTATACCATATTGGAGGGATGCATTAAAATTATACCATAGTCTTAATGAAAAACAGAAAAAGAAATTGATGGATATGATTGAAATAGTTATTACAGATACAATTGCACAAATATTTGGTATATTAGATGGTTGTAGTAGTTTGGCATATAAAGAGCATTCCATTTTTGGAGAATTTGGAGAATTTCTAGATGTTATTGTAAAAATAAATGGTATTAGTACAGAAAATGATTTACTGGATGCTTTCTGGGCATATGTAGAAGAAATAGAACAAATAGTGGAAGATTAGGGGAACTTCTATGCGAGTAGAATATGAATACAGAGAAAAGATATATGAATATTTTTCCCATAAGACTCTTGGATATGAGTCTAAAAAAATGCGATATGAAATGTCAAATATGAGTATTTTTAGCATAAGTACAAATTATATATGGATAGCAAACGAAAAAGAAGCATTTTATAATTATGTAGCTAATATATTTCAAAAATTAATATTTCAAAATCTATATCCAGAAAAAGATGTTTCGTGTAATATATTGCAATCTCATACGCAAAGAAATAGTTTAGAATGTTTCCACAAATATAATATTTATATGATGATAGTAAGGGAAATGAAAAATCCAAAATCTAGGGTGGAGAATAGTTATAGATTATGGAAAAAAATTGAAAAAGATTTAGAAACTAAACTGGATAAAATTGATTTGGGAGAGGAAATTCGAGCAGATATAGGTGAAAAAAGTTATTGGTATGGGGTGAAAAAAGTACCAGTAGAAGAATTTTCACCTAATATTCTCCTAATTGGTTCAGATGGAGGAGAGATTGCTTACGGTATTAATTCAAAGTGCGAATATATTGAGGTTCCATTTATACCGATGGATGAGGAAGAAGTTTTAGTTATTGCTGAAACATTTGAGGAGTTTATCCAGTATCTTTATAAAGAATAATATAGTTATTAAATATAGGAAGGTGTATTATGCTAGATGCATTTTTGAATTATTTTGAGGAAAATATAAAACTAAATCCAACTGGAAGTTTGTATGAAGATTTTATAAACTAGTTCGGCGGTAAAAGCTTTGGAAATGGACTTTTCCGTTCCTTTTCCAATGAAAATATTGAAAAATGGACAACAATAGTGACGGAAGCATATCCAGAAGCTCAGGGGCAATTTAAATTATTTGGATTTGACTGGCTGGGACGATGCTTTGGAGTTAGTTTAAGGAAGAATGAGTCAGAAAAGATATTTATGTTTGAGATAGGAACTGGTGAGGTGCTTGGAATTCCTTGTTCTTTAGAAAACTTTTTGAATGAAGAAATTCCTTTATACGCAGATGACTGTCTCGCAGCTTCATTTTTTGACGAGTGGATGACGGTTAATGAAGAAGCTATTGCATATGAAAACTGTGTTGGTTACATAGTTCCATTGTTTTTAGGCGGAGATGATGAGATAGATAATTTGGAAGAGACTGATATGGAAGTGTATTGGGGGATAACTGCACAAATTGCAAATGCAGTAGAGGATTATCCAGATGGAACAGAATTTGGAGAATTTACAATAGAGTAAAAAAAGAATTTCGTTTGCCTGCGATTATTCCCTTAGTATTGTATAATTATAAAGATAATTGGACAGCGAAGATACAAAGCGAGAGTTTTTGGAACAATTTCAGAAAGGAGATGACAAAATGATTAGTTCAATTGAAACGATTCTGATGGAAGAAAGAGAAGCGGGAAAAATAGAAGGAAAAATAGAAGGAAGAATGGAGGAAAAAAGGGAAACAGCTCTGAATATGAAAAAGAGAGGATATTCAGATAATACTATTGCAGATATACTAGAGGTTGGTGTCAATAAGCTGCATCAATGGTTTACTAGTGCCAATCTGATAAAATCATAAATTTGTGGTTGAGAATAGTGGTTATAAAGAGATATAAATAGATTTTTATTAAAATATTTATTATATTTATTAAAGAAATAAAAAATGAAATAAAAGTTAAAACAAAGAGGCAGTAGTCAAGTGACTATTGTCTTTTTTGTGAGATAAGACTGTCATGCGGCTGTCGTGCTTGTGCGAACAGCCATTTGACAGTCAAGTATAGCGAGTGCTCATATCATAATAATTAATAATAAGGATATCAGGGAAAGTACAACAAATATGCTAGATAGTTCTGGTAACAGTGAAAGGGATGGGTGTTAAAAATGCAAAATATGTTAAAAGAAAATGATAGTGTTTTATATACTAGAGAGAAAATGTTTTCAATCTTAAAAGAGATAGAGTTTATCATTTTACCCAAATGACCTTAAATTTTTCTTTATGTTTTACAAATCTCACAAATTATGTTGTATATAATTATCAAGTAAGTTAAAATAAATACATAGCAAAGTATGAAATTAGATAGGATTATGATAATAGGAAGAGAAAATGTTTCACTGGATTAGACGAAAAGAGAAAAATAGACGAAAAGAAAAACTTCGTATTTTTGTGGCGACAGATTTGCATTATTTATCTAAGGAATTGACGGATTATGGTCCTCTTTTTCAGACTATGATTCGTCAGTCGGATGGTAAAATGACAGAGTACGAGGAAGAACTTTTGGATGCATTTGTGGATCAGATAAAAACAGAAAAGCCAGATGTGCTTATATTAACTGGAGATTTGACTTTTGATGGGGCGAAGCTAAGTCATGAAGGTTTGAGAGAAAAGTTAAAAAAACTGAGAGAAGTAGGAATAAAAGTCTACGTTTTACCGGGAAATCATGATATGTGTAAGAAGAATGGTGCGTATCGATTTTTAGGAGAGCAGATGTACCCAGAGGAGGGTTTAACAAAAGAAGAATTTTCAAGTTTTTATACAGATTTTGGATACGGGGATGCATTATCTAGAGATAGAAATTCACTCAGCTATATTGTACAACCAACAGCAGGAATTCGGTTCTTTTTCTTGGATGTGAATGGGTCAAATAAATATAATGAGTTTACGAAAGAGAGCTTAGTCTGGCTGGAAAAGCAACTAAAAAAAGCGGCAAGAGAAGATGCAATATGTTTAAGCTTTAGTCATCAAAATCTTTTGATCCATAATGAGATAGTGGACAGTGGATTTTTGATGGATAATTATGAAAAGGTTCAAAAGATTTTAGAAAAGTATAAAGTGCCAATTCATTTTAGTGGACATATGCATGTACAAAATATAAAAAGGGGGGTAAATATTTCAGAGGTTATTACATCTTCTCTTCTTATCTCTCCGAATCAGTATGGGATTATAACGATAGAAAATCAAAATATTTCCTATGAAGTGGAGCAGGTGAATGTATCAAAATGGGCCAAAACAAATGGGAGTCAAAATCCGGATTTATTAAATTTCTCTCATTATGCGAGACATTTCTTTTTTGACACAAATCTTGAGGCTCTTTTGGAGGGAGTGGATAAAGAGGAGGAAAAAGAGCTAATTCAGTTTTTTGTGGATGTAAATTATGCTTATTATTGTGGTAAGAAGGAACAAAATCCCAGGAGAGAAGAGATGCTTGCTCTTTGGAGAGAAAAAGATGAGTTTATCGCTGAATATTTAGAGAGTATTTTAAATGGAATGAAAGAAGAACATTGCAAGCTTAGGGAGAAGGTGAGGTAATGAATACAAATTTTGAGTATTATAAGGTATTTTATTATGTGGCGAAGTATAGAAATTTGACAAAAGCGGCGAGTGTTTTAAGTACAAGTCAGCCAGCAGTGACGAGAACGATTCATAAGCTAGAAAATGACGTCGGTTGTCGCCTATTTACGAGAAGTAAATATGGGATGGAACTAACGGCTGAGGGAAAAATATTTTATGAATATGTTTCAGCAGGATGTGAACAGTTTTTCCGAGGAGAGGATAATCTGAGTAATCTTATTAGTCTTGAAAATGGAACGATTCATATTAGTGCCACAGAGACAGCACTTCATTGTCTGCTTTTCCAGGCAATGGAGGATTTCAATAAAATTTATCCAAATGTTCATTTTAAAATTTTAAATAATAGTACAAGAGATTCTATTGCAGCTTTAAAAGAGGGAAAGATAGATTTTGCGATGGTATCGTCTGTGCCACTTTCTATTACAAAGCCTTTAAAGATGAAAAATATAAAGAGTTATCGAGACATTTTAATTGGTGGAAGAAGATATGAGGAGCTATTAAAGGGAAGAAAGTTTTCACTAACGGAGTTATCGGAATATCCATGGATTAGTTTGACCTCTGAGGCGATTTCTAGAAGATTTGTTGAACTGCATTTTGAACAGTATGGACTTCAGTTTTCTCCTGATATTGAGCTTGCCACGACAGATATGATTTTACCAGCGGTAAGACATAATCTTGGTATTGGATTTATACCGCCAGAGTTTGCGAGAGAAGATATTAATTCGGGCTCTGTATTTGAAATCGAAGTAGAGGAAGTATTTCCAGAGAGAAATATTATTATGATTTATGATACAGAATATCCTCAGAGTATTGCCTCTAAGGCGTTTCGAAAATTTGTTATATCTTACCAGGAGGAAAAGTGGAAGGATTTAGGAATATAAAGTAGAAAAAAGAAATTCCCAGCAAAAAGAGGAGAAAGCTTTGCTGGGAATTTTTGTATTTATAAGGAGTAATTTTGTCTTTTTATTGTTTGGAATTGAAATTTAATACTATTAGATATATTTATATTTAGTTATATTTATTTTTGAACTATTTTGTCTGAAATTGTTTCACTGCTTCGTACACGCCTTTGCCGTCAAGTCCGTATTTCTCGATTAATTTTGCAGCTGGACCAGATTCACCAAAAACGTCCTGGATTCCGATTTTCTTGACAGGAACTGGGCAATTTTCCACAAGACAATCGCTGACTGCACTTCCAAGACCTCCAATTACAGAATGTTCCTCGACAGTCACAATTTTTCCAGTTTCCTTTGCAGCTTTAATAATCAATTCTTCATCGAGAGGTTTGATTGTATGGATATTGATGACTCTCGCATTGATACCGTCAGCTTCCAACATTTTGGCTGCCTCTAAAGCAGAGCTTACACAAAGACCAGTAGCCACGATTGTGATGTCTTTTCCATCCTTTAATGTAATACCTTTTCCAATCTCAAATTTATAGTCTTCATTATCATTAATAACAGGCACAGCGAGACGACCAAATCTCAAGTAAACAGGACCGTCCAACTCATAGGCAGCTCTTACCGCAGCTTTTGCCTCAACGTCATCGGCAGGATTAATAACAGTCATGCCTGGTATTGTTCTCATAAGAGCGATATCTTCATTGCACTGGTGAGTTGCCCCGTCTTCACCTACAGAGATTCCAGCATGAGTTGCGCCGATTTTTACATTTAAATGTGGATATCCAACAGAGTTTCGAACCTGCTCAAATGCGCGTCCAGCAGCGAACATAGCAAAGGTGCTGGCAAATGGAACAAGACCAGTTGTGGCAAGGCCAGCAGCGATGCCAATCATATTACATTCTGCGATACCACAGTCAATATGGCGTTCTGGGAATACTTTTTTAAATACAGAAGTTTTTGTTGCGCCAGCTAAATCAGCATCTAATACAACGAGATTTTCATATTCCTTTCCTAATTCCGCCAAAGCATTTCCATAACTTTCTCTTGTAGCTATTTTTTTTCCTGTTAGCATAATGCCATACCCTCCTTTTCTAAGTCTTTCATTGCGATTTCATACTGCTCATCGTTTGGAGCAGCACCGTGCCAAGATGCCTGATTTTCCATGAAGGAAACTCCCTTTCCTTTTACTGTTTTCATAATAATGGCTGTTGGCATTCCTTTTACTTGTCTTGCCTTTTCGAATGCAGCTTCTAATTGCTCCATGTCATTTCCGTTTTCTACATTGATTACGTTAAAGTTGAAGGCTTCAAATTTTTTATCGATTGGATATGGAGAGCATACATCTTCGATATTCCCGTCAATTTGAAGCCCATTATTATCAACGATTACAGTGAGATTATCGAGCTTTCTATGTCCTGCGAACATTGCTGCCTCCCAAACTTGACCTTCCTGAATCTCACCGTCTCCGAGAAGAGTATATACACGGTAGTCTTTCTTTTGTAATTTAGCTGACAATGCCATACCAACTGCTGCAGAGATTCCCTGACCTAGAGATCCACTTGACATATCTATACCAGGAGTGTGTGCGATACAAGGATGTCCCTGTAAATGAGAGCCAATATGGCGAAGTGTTTTTAAATCTTCTACTGGAAAATATCCTCGATTTGCAAGTGCGGAGTAAAGACCAGGTGCCGTGTGTCCTTTGGATAGGACAAAGCGGTCTCTATTCGGATTTTTAGGATCTTCTGGGTCGATATTCATTTCTTTAAAATATAAATATGTAAATACATCTGCTGCGGAGAGAGATCCACCAGGATGTCCGGCCTTGGCTGCGTGAACACCCTCGATAATACCCTTTCTCACTTCATTTGCTGTTTTTTTGAGTTCTAATATCGTCATCATTTTTAACCCCCTTTTTATATATTATTCGCCAAATACTGCGATATAATCTTTTTTGAATTTTTCGATACCTGCATCTGTCAATGGATGTTTTGTCATCTGCTCAATTACATTATAAGGAACAGTTGCAATATCTGCTCCTGCAAGAGCACAGTCTGTTACGTGAATTGGATTTCTAACGCTTGCAGCGATAATTTTAGTTTCGATATTTGCTACTTTGAAGATCTCAGCAATCTCAGCGATTAAATCAGTTCCTCTTACGCTGATATCGTCAAGTCTTCCAAGGAATGGTGATACATAAGTAGCTCCAGCTCTTGCTGCTAAGAGAGCTTGGTTTGCGCTAAATACAAGAGTAAGGTTTGTCTTAACTCCCTCAGCGCTTAAAACTTTACAAGCCTTTAAACCTTCCACTGTCATAGGGATTTTAACAACCATATTTGGATGAATTTTTGCGATTGCTCTTCCTTCTTCAATCATCCCCTCAGCGTCAACTGTTGTTGCTTTTACCTCACCGCTAATAGCTCCGTCTACGATGGAAGCGATTTCTGCGATAACTTCTTCAAATACTCTGCCCTCTTTTGCAATTAAGGATGGATTTGTAGTAACTCCACAGATAACTCCCATATCATTTGCTTTTTTAATATCTTCTACGTTTGCTGTGTCTAAAAAAAACTTCATAGTCAGTACTCCTTTTTTAAAAATATTTGATTGATTTAGATAATTTAAACTTTTTTATATTAAAATTCGTTCTAGAACATTTTAAATCATAAATAGTCAGAAATTATTTGGTTAAACACTTTATTTTCTTAACTTGATTGTATTGTAGCATGAGAAAAACAAACTGTAAAATAGCAAAAAAACATTGTAGTTATAAGTTTTTGATATAGATATATTGAGGGCATATTCTAAATATTTTTCTAAAAGCCACGAGAAAAAGTAGGGACGATATAAAATAGTACCATTGAACACATAATTATAGAATAAAGTAAAAAAGTAAAACTAATACTTGACAATAAGTTTATTGAGAGTATAATATACATCAGCGAAAAAGTTTAGCAAAACTAGACATAAGGTTTAGAATTAGAAAAGGATTATTTTATGGAAGTGGAATATATTAATAAGCAAATTGGAGAGAAGATTAAAGATTTACGAAATCGCAACGGATTAACTCAAGAAGAGTTAGCGAACCGTGCCGAGCTGACAAAAGGTTTTATTTCTCAGTTAGAGCGAGGACAGGTATCACCGTCTGTTGTGACATTATTAGATTTAATAGAATGTCTGGGCATCACTGCTGCGGAATTTTTTAAAGAGACGGAGGAAGAAAAGATTGTCTTTTCTGAGGAAGGATATTTTGAAAAGATTGATGAGGTGGGCAATAGTATTCAATGGATTGTTCCAACTGCCCAGGGAAACAGTATGGAGCCGCTTTTAGTAGTAATACAGCCTCATCAGAGCCTGAGTGAAGATAAGCCCCATGAAGGCGAAGAATTTGGATATGTTATTTCGGGTAAACTGAAATTATATTTGGGAGATAAATCTTATACAGTGAAGGCGGGAGAGAGTTTTTATTATCCTGCAAAGCGAAAACATCGCATTGAAAATACAGGTGGAAGACCTGCAAAGTTTATTTGGGTGAGCACACCGCCATCCTTCTAATAAATATAAAATCCAGGAGGAAGAAATATGGAACAGAAGAAGAATATCATTGAACTAAAGCATATTACTAAAGTGTATGAGGACGGTTTTACTGCTGTAGATGACTTTAATTTGGAGGTCAAGCGGGGAGAGTTTATTACGTTCCTTGGACCTTCTGGCTGTGGAAAGACTACGACATTGCGTATGATCGCAGGTTTTGATATTCCCACAGACGGAGAAATTCTCTTAAATGGTAAGTCTATTACAGAGTTGCCACCGAATAAGCGACCGATTAATACGGTGTTTCAGCGGTATGCTTTATTTCCGCATATGAATATTTATGACAATATTGCCTTTGGTTTAAAACAGAAAAAAACTCCTAAGGACATGATTGATAAAAAGGTGAAGCGGGTTCTTGCTTTAGTAGATTTAGAGGGATTTGAAAAGAGAAAGGTTACTACATTATCTGGTGGTCAGCAGCAACGTGTGGCTATTGCCCGTGCTTTGGTCAATGAGCCAGAGATTTTGCTGCTAGATGAACCATTAGGTGCTCTAGATTTAAAAATGCGTCAAGAAATGCAATTGGAGTTAAAGGCGATGCATAAAAAACTGGGTATGACTTTTATTTATGTAACTCATGACCAGGAAGAGGCATTAACTATGTCTGATAAGATAGTTGTTATGTCTAAGGGAAAAATGCAACAAATTGGTACTCCAGAAGATATTTATAATGAGCCAAAAAATGCTTTTGTAGCAGACTTTATCGGTCAAAGTAATATTTTTAACGGTATTATGACTGGGAAGTTTAGGGCTCGTTTTGGTGGTGGTGAGTTTATCTGTGTAGATGATGTGGAAGAGGGAACTCATATTACAGCTGTAGTTCGTCCAGAAGATGTTATTCTTACAGCCCCAAAAGAAGGGATTATTGAGGGCGTTGTGACTTCTGTTATTTTTAAGGGAATACATTATGAGATTACTGTCGAATCTGGAAAAAATGAGATGGTAATTCAGTCGGTGAATTCTGCCAAACTAGGGGAAAGAGTTGGAATGAGGGTAGATCCAGATAATATTCATATTATGATTGCCGAGGATAATACGAATTTCTTTATGGCAACAATTAATAAAAACTATCGTCTGGACTATAATAATACAGTTTTGAATACGAGTTTGACAAAATTGATTCCTGGCAGTAAGAGAAATGAGTCGGGAGAACTTTTAGATGCCAGTGGTGAAGTGATAGATATTGATCGAACAAAGGTGCAGGTGGCGATTCACCCTAGAGATATTGAAATGACAGATGAACAGGAAAAAGGTTTGGTACAGGGAACAATCAGTAATCTAATATATAAGGGTGACCATTATAGCTATGTTATTCATACAGATATAGGACAGGATTTTGTGGCAGATGATGAAGATTTATGGAATATGAATGACGCAGTAGGATTGATTATGCCTGTAGAGAAGATGACTTTTACTGTGAAAAGATAAAGATAATAAGGAGGATAAAGAGTTGCATATATTTCGTTTTTCCCGAAAAAGTTTGGGTATTCCCTATGCTTTGTACTTGGCATTATTTGTGGTAGCGCCATTATTAGTATTAATTTATTATGCGTTTACGAACGGTCAAGGTCAGTTTACTTCGAATAACCTAACTAATTTTTTTACAGATCCAAATACATTAGGAACTTTATGCTATAGTTTTGCCATTGCCATTATGACTACATTAGTCTGTTTATTATTAGCTTATCCGATTGCGTATATATTGGCTACTAGTCAATTAAAAGCAAAGTCTGTTATAGTGATGTTATTTGTTCTCCCTATGTGGATTAATTTTTCTCTTAGAATTACTGCATTGAAGGAAATATTAACCGTGTTAGAAGGAAACTTAGCAAATTATCCCTTTTTTAATTCTGTGATTGGTATGACTTATGATTTTTTGCCGTTTATGATCTTACCCATCTATACTACTATATCCAAATTGGACTCTGCATTGCTTGAGGCAGCCAGAGATTTAGGTGCAGGAGAGGTTCAGGCATTTCTTAAGATAACATTGCCACTTTCTGTGCCTGGTATTGTTAGTGGAATATCTATGGTATTTCTTCCAGCTATGACGAATTATGTAGTATTGGATATGTTATATAATAGCACTTATATTATGGGCAGTCTGATTGGAAGTTATTTCTCTGCGTACAATTGGCATGGTGGCTCTATGATCGCATTAATTTTGTTGGTAATTATTTGCCTATTTACGCTATTGATTGGTGGGGAAGAAGATACAAATATGAGAGGAGGTGCTCTCCTATGATGAGAAAACTGGCGAAGGACATTTTATTAGGGATAGTACTTTTATTTTTGTATTTACCTATTTTGATTTTAGCCGCATATAGTTTTACAGATGCTACCAATATCGGTGTTATTCGGGGATTTTCCTTTCATAATTATGTGACTTTATTTACAACACCAGAATTAAGTCAGATGATTTTAGGTACATTGGCTTTGGCATTTGGTTCAGCCTTATTAGCTACGATTTTGGGGACAATGGGTGCCATCGGCTCGTTTTACTCCAAAAAAGGGATGACTTCTGCAATTTCTACTATGAATCAGATACCAGTAGTAAATGCAGATGTAGTAACTGGATTTTCTATTTGTATTTTGTTAGTAGTTGTACTTGGGGTCAGTAAAGATACGTATATTCCTTTAGTGCTTGGTCATGTGACATTATGTGCTCCTTTTGTATATTTATCTGTAATGCCTAAGATTAAGCAGATGGATTCTAGTATTTACGAGGCGGCTTTGGATTTGGGTGCGACTCCATTTGTGGCATTGTGGAAGATTGTGATTCCTCAGATTATTCCAGGTATTGTTTCGGGGTTTGGTCTTGCCATTACCTTATCATTGGACGATTATTTTATTGCAACGTATACGAAGCCAGCTACCTTTGATACGATTAGTACTTATGTTGTCAATGCTACAAAAGGTGCTCAGACTACGATTAAAACTGCTCTTTGGGCCTTATCCACGGTGATTTTCTTAGTAGTCGTATTAATCGTGGTATTATTAAATATTCGAGCAGGCAAGTCAGAAAGGAGCAGTTTATGATGAAAAGAGTAATACGATTATGGATGGCTCTTAGTTTGGTTATTCTCTTGTTTTTGGAAGCTTGCCCTGTTAAAGTGTTGGCTGCAAAGGCTGAGAAAAAGGTACCTAAGGTAACATTGCGCGTCTGCAATTGGGAAGAGTATATAGACGAAGGTGACTGGGATGAGGAAGAAACCATCGACTTGGAAAGTGGAGACATTATTGGTGAAAATTCTATCGTAGATGATTTTGAAAAATGGTATTATGAGACTTATGGAATCGAAGTTCATGTGGAATACTCTACTTTTGGTACAAATGAAGATTTATATAATATGTTGACACTTGGGGATGTGTATGATGTAGTATGTCCATCCGAGTATATGATTATGAAGCTGATGGCCGAGCAGAAACTAGAACCTCTTTCTGAGCAATTTTTTGATACCTCAGATGAAAATAATTATTATATTAAGGGAATTTCTCCTTATATTCAATCAATATTTGACGAGCATGAAATTGGGGGAGAAAGTTGGAGTAAATATGCTGCTGGTTATATGTGGGGAATTACAGGTATTGTATATAATCCAGATGTAGTAACGGAGGAGAAAGCGAATAGCTGGAAAGTTTTGAATGATTCTGCCTATAAACGTCAGATTACGATTAAGGATAATGTGCGTGATTCCTATTTTGCAGCGTTAGGTGCTCTAAAATCAGATTTACTGACATCCGAGGATTTTCTCTCAAATCCAGAATATACTACTCGATTGGAGGAGGAGATGAATGATACTTCCGAGGAAACGATTGCAAAAGTGCAAGAGTATTTACAAGATGTAAAAGATAATGTTTATTCTTTTGAGACGGATTCTGGAAAGGCAGACATGATTACTGGGAAAGTAGTTGCAAACTATCAGTGGTCGGGCGATGCAGTTTATACAATGGATCAGGCGGAGGAAGATGGTTATTATTTAAATTTTGCAGTTCCAAAAGAGTCTACGAATATTTATTTTGACGGATGGGTTATGCTAAAGAGCGGTGTGGGAGAAGATGAGGCAAAGCGTCACGCCGCAGAAGCTTTTATTAACTTCAATTCTCGTCCAGATAATGTTATTAGAAATATGTATTATATCGGATATACGTCTGTTATTTCTGGTGGTGAGGATGATAGAATTTTTGAGTATGCAGACTGGTGCTATGGTGCAGAGGACGAGGAGGAAGACTGTGTAGAGTATTCTTTGGCATATTTCTTTTCTGAAGATTCTAAGGAGAAAGATTATACTTTAACAGTACCTAAGGAGCAATTAAAACGCCAGCTAACTGCACAATACCCAACTGAGGAGATGATTTCACGCTCTTCTATTATGATTTATTTTGATGAAGCACAGAGTGAGGTTATTAATCAGATGTGGATTAATGTGCGTTGCTATAATATTTACGACGTGCCAGTGTGGATTTGGTGTATGACGGGAGTTTTGATTGTGGGATTTGTTGTACTATGGGTACAAAGAAAAATGAAGAGATAATACTACTACTGTTAATGATAGCAGAAAAATTCCTTGCTGTTTTTGTGGTGATGGCGGTTATAGATACTGGATGGATTCGAGATTTAAGAAAACGAATATGACAAAAGATCAAGAATAAAGAAAAAGATAGAAGTTGAAAAAGCATTAAAAATAGGATTCTAATTTTTGAAAAAAGATGTTAAAATAGTGGAGAGAAAGATATAGAAAGAAGAGATGAGATATGATAGGTGATTTATTGAGAAAAAAGAGTTCTCTTTCTTTTGAGGTGTTTCCTCCAAAGAAGGACGGAGAATTGGAATCCGCATTTGAAACTTTAGATAAGCTTGGAGAGTTAAATCCGGATTTTATAAGTGTTACTTACGGGGCAGGTGGAAGCCGCTCGAAAAAGACAGTGGAGTTGGCGGCATATATTCAAAATACATTAGAGATAGATGCTCTTGCACATATGACTTGTGTAGGTTCTAAGAGGGAAGAATTGCTAAAAGTTTGTCAGGAATTAAAACAAAATAATATAAAACATATACTTGCGCTTCGAGGTGATAGACCAAGAGATATGAGTGATGAGCAGTATAATGCAAGAGAGTTTTTTTATGCGAGTGATATGATTCGTTTTTTAAAGGAAAATATGGATTTTGAGATAGCGGCGGCCTGCTATCCAGAGAAGCATTTTGAGAGTTTTAGTATGGAGACGGACCTAAAACATTTAAAAGAGAAGCAAGAAAAAGGAGCAAGCTTTTTCATTACACAGCTCTTTTTTGATAATGACCGCTTTTATGAGTTCTCTGAAAAAGCGAGAAAGAAGGGAATTGTGATTCCAATTTGCGCGGGAATTATGCCAATCACTTCAAAAAAGCAGATTACAACAACAATTTCCCTCTCAGGCTCGAGTGTGCCGAAGGATTTGACGGATATTATTGCGAAGTATGGAGATGACAAGGAAGATATGAGAAAAGCGGGAATTGACTATGCGATTCGACAGATTCAGGATTTACAGACAAATGGTTTTCATCATATCCATATTTACACGATGAATAAGCCAAAGATGGCGGCGGAGATTGTTGAGGCAATTCGACAATAAATTTGTGACATAAATATATATCAATTGACTGGTATATACAAAGTAAGAATATATTTCAATGCCGTTTACTGCATAATTTGTATTGATTAATATATGATGAATAAAACATGGTATTTATAAAGGCAGCAGAGAATTCTCTGTTGTCTTTTTTCTATTTCTGTAATAAAATGGAAGAATAAAGTATAAGAAAGGAACGGAAAAATATGTCTACATTTCAATTTGCTATAGAGCTAATCGGAACAATCGCATTTGCTGGTTCGGGAGCGATGGTAGCGATTCGAAAGAGGCTGGATTTACTTGGAGTTTTAGTGCTGGGAGTAACAACAGCCGTAGGTGGTGGAATGATCAGAGATTTGATAATTGGAATTCATCCTCCGGTTATGTTTCAAGACCCTGTCTATGTGACAGTAGCAATTATGACGAGTTTTATTCTATTTATTCTATTAAAGATTTATCGGCCGATTATGAGTTTTTTGGAGTCGGAGCTTTATGATAATATTTTAAATATTATGGATGCGATTGGATTAGGCGTATTTACAGTAGTTGGTGTGAATACAGCGATTCATAAGGGGAGAGGAGAATATCTCTTCTTGGCGATATTTCTCGGAGTTATCACGGGAGTCGGCGGAGGGGTTCTTCGCGATATTATGGTTAGGCAGGTGCCAGCGATTTTATGGAAGCATATTTATGCATGTGCCTCGATTGCGGGAGCAATTTCTTATATTGTTCTCAGACAGATAATGGGGGATGACATCGCTATGTTCTTAAGTACGTGTATTGTTGTTGTTATTCGGCTTTTGGCTAGGCATTATAAGTGGAATTTGCCGAGAATATCGTAATTAATTTTTCAAAAGAATTAAAATTTAGGGAAGTTTTAGATAATAATGTCAAAAACTTCCCTAAAATAGTATTGACAATAAAGAGGGTTTTTAATAAAATTTCCGTAAGTAATTGGAAAGAGAATAAGGAAAGGAAGGAAAAAAGAAAATGTTATTAGTATGGTATCCAAAATGTAGCACTTGTCAAAAAGCAAAAAAATATTTAGATGAGAAGGGAATTATAGTAGAAACTCGTGATATTAAGACGGAGAATCCGACAAAAGAAGAGCTAAGACAGTGGTACGAAAAAAGTGGACTTCCACTTAAGAGATTTTTCAATACAAGCGGTATGATTTATCGTGAGATGCAGCTTAAGGATAAGCTTCCAACTATGAGCGAGGAGGAACAGCTTGAGCTTTTGGCAACAGACGGAATGTTAGTGAAGAGACCGATTTTAGTCTCAGAGGATAGAGTATTTGTCGGATTTAAAGCAAAAGAATGGGAGAATCTGTAAAAGTAGATAGTCGAAATTTATCTCATGATACAGAGTGGAAACTCTCTACTTTGGGGTAGAGCGTATAAGTGTATAGAGTTAAAATTCGTAAAATTTGATTTATATTTTTTCAGAAGAAGAGGATATTACAAAGTGAATTTCTTAATATAAGATATTGATATTGTTGAAATGATTTGCAGCAATATCAATATCTTGTTGGAATTTTATATTTTGTGATATCCTTTTTAAATTTCAGAATAAATATGCAGATTAAAGTACTAAAGTAATAAAATATTTAGAGTATAAGAATAAAAAATTTCTTTTAATAATATAATTTTATATAAATTAACAGAAAAAATAATATATATATAAAAATAATCAGAATAAATAAAAGGTTAATTCTATGTTTTGGAAGGGCCAATATTGGATTTATTGAGAAATTTATGTATTCAAATAAAAAATTATAATATAAAACAAATAAAAATACATGAAATGAAATATATATTTTGGTGATTATGTTGGTTTAGCGATTTGACACTGTAAAGCGATGACGAAAGTTTCAGAAATTTTGTATGAAATTATGATGAAGGCAGAAAAACATCATTGACAAATGGTAAAGTATGGATATAATAGAGGGTGAAAACAAAGTTTTTCAAATACTAACTAGAGGAAACTGAAGAAATGGTTGACAAATTTATTTTTACATATGGAGGTATTAAGAAATGTTAGGGGCAAAAAAGATTGATCTTGGAGATTACAAGCGATTAGATCAATTCAGACATTTTCAAGAGATGACATTTCCGTATGTAGGTTGTACGGTGAATGTCGATGTAACAAATTTACTAGAGAAGACGAGAAGAGAGGGAACAGATTTCTTTTTAGCTATCTTGTATCAAGTGGTAAGTGCAGCAAATGCAGTACCTGAATTTCGCCAGAGAATTATAAATGGAGAAATTTGGGAGTTTAATTCCTGTAATTCCTCACATAGCATTGACAAAGATGATTTTACGTACTCTTATTGTAATTTAAATTATAATTATGAGTTCGATGACTTTTTGGAGTATGCAAAGAAGGAGCAGGAAAAGGCGAGAGAGAAAGGAATAAACGAAGACAGTGATGTGGAATCTTTGTTTTATATTTCCACAAAGTCATGGATTTTTCGTTTTTCACTCTTAGAATCCATAGAGACAAAGACAAGAACGAATCCACGAATCACATTGGGCAAATATGTGGAGGATGAAGAAACTAGAAAGGCAGTTATGCCAGTATCTGTATTATGTCACCATGCTTTAGTAGACGATATTCATATCAAGAAATTTTATAGGGAATTACGACAAAGATTAGACGAGGTAGAGATGGAAGTTGCAGCATAGGAATCTGAGGGGATCATTTATATAGAAATTACTTACAATGCGGATTTGAAATTAGAAATAATTTCAAATCCGTTTTTTATGTTCTAAATTTTATTTTCTTCATCAAATCTTAAGAAGTTTCCCTATTTTTTCTTAAAGTGGTACTATAGTATAATGAGTACATAAGAAAAAGAAATAAATTAGCTAATCAATTTCTAGAGGGAGAATGAAAAATATGTATAATATCTTAATTTGTGATGATGAGAGAGACATTGTAAATGCATTAAAAATATACTTAGCCAATCCTAATTATGTGATGTTTGAAGCGTATACGGGATATGAGGCATTAAAAATAATGGAGCGAGCGGAGATTCATCTTGTGCTGATGGATATTATGATGCCAGAAATGGATGGAATTTCTGCAATGGTAAAAATTCGAGAGAGAAGTAATGTGCCCATTATTCTACTCACAGCAAAAAGTGAGGATACGGACAAAATTCTCGGTTTAAATATTGGGGCAGACGATTATATTACGAAACCATTTAATCCTGTAGAAGTGGCAGCGAGAGTGAGTTCTCAGCTAAGACGCTATATGCAGCTGGGAGGTGGAAGGATAAAGTCGGATCAGTATATTGTCGGTGGAATTGAAGTGGATGATAAGAGGAAACAGGTCACAGTGGACGGAGAAGCGGTATCTTTTACACCGAAGGAATATGAAATTTTAAAATTATTGATTTCGAATCCAAATCGGGTGTATTCTCCAAAAGAAATTTATCATGCTGTCTGGAAGGAAAAATCATTGGATAGCAGTGATAATACAGTGGCGGTGCATATTCGGCATATCCGTGAAAAAATAGAAATTGATCCAGCACATCCAAGATATCTTAAAGTTGTATTTGGGCAGGGTTATATGATGGAAAAGGGAGGATTAAGATGAGACAGATAAGAGATTTTATTTGTACTATTCCAGGTAAGATAGTACTGTTTATCGCAGATATTTTTGCTGTGCTTATAGTATGCCTATGTATTATAGGTGCTGTATTTATGAGCGAATATAATTTTTACAGTGAAACAAAGGAGGAGGCGTTAAAGAAGAGTATAGAATCGGAAATTGAGTTAGAAGTGCATGATGTAGTTTGGAGACAAGTGAGAGAGGGCAGTGATTATTCTAATATTTCTGAGACTAGCATTTCAAGTGATACAAATTTACGTTATGCAATTTATGACTCAAAAGGAAAAATGCTCGTGCAAAATGATAAGTTAAACTTAAAAAAAGAGGATAAGAAATGGAAATATCATCTCTATTACTTTGGATATCATTATACCGATGAATTCGGAGAGGAGACGTATGGTTTTAATTTTGACACAAAGGAATCTATGCAGGCACAAATCGATAATGGAATAATGAGAGAAAGTGATGTCTATGAAGTTTGTGCATATTTAGAGAGTCAAAATCAAGGAAATGATGTATATTCTTGGCTTCCTAAAATTATAAATTCTTTATATGGAATGCGCTATACAGTCTATCCAGTTGGAGCTATTGCATTTTTGATAGCAATACTTTGCTTTGTGGCATTGATGTACAGTTCAGGCAGAAGAGCGGATAGAGAAGAAATCGTCACAACAATTTTTTACCGTATTCCTTGGGATTTTCTTATAATACTCGTCGGAATTGTCTGCTGTGCCATTGTTTTGGCTGGAGAGTTTACGATTTTAGTATTATTGGGAGCTGGGAGTGGTGTGAGGGGATTTGACATATGGAATCATCTTGCTGCCGCTAAAATAACAGCTGTTTGGATGATCGTATATGCGATTTTAATAGAAACTGTTTGTCTTGCGTTTTGTATGAGCACGGCGACCCGCATAAAAAAGAAAAATTTATTAAAAAATACAGTGATTTATCGAGTTTTGAGATGGATTAAAAGAAGAAAATTATGGGGGAAAATCTCTAATATAATAAAGCAAGTGTTTCGTATTATGGCACGCTCCCCAGAGTATATTCCACTTATGGGAAGAACGATAATTCTCCTAGTTTTGATTTCTTTTATAGAACTTTTTGTTCTTGCTATAACAGCATCTGGATATAGTTTTGAGCTATACTTTATTTTTTGGTTGATTGAAAAAATGATTTTAGTTCCAGCTATTTTATATGTGGCATGGACTTTGAGAAAATTGCAAAAAGCTGGAATGAAGTTGGCTGCTGGTGATATGGATTATCAAATTGATACCGAGAAAATGTTTTGGGAGTTTAAGCAGCACGGTGAAAATTTAAATCATATTGCAGAGGGAATGAATCTTGCCGTCTCTGAAAAGATGAAGAGTGAGCATTTAAAAACGGAGCTGATTACAAATGTCTCGCATGATATTAAGACTCCACTCACATCTATTATTAATTATGCTGACTTAATTGGAAGAGAAAAATGCGAAAATAAAGTTATCACAGAATATTCTGCTGTTTTGCTTAGACAGTCAGAGCGATTAAAGAGATTAATTGAGGATTTAGTAGAGGCATCAAAAGCGTCGACAGGAAATTTAGATATAGAGTTAGTTCCTTGTGAGGCACAAATATTTTTATCTCAGGTTTTTGGAGAGTATGAGGAAAAGTTAAAAGAGAGAAATCTAGAGCTAGTGACAAATCAGCCAGAAAAATCGCTTTTTGTGATGGCGGACGGAAGACGAATGCTTCGTATTTTTGACAATCTGATGACGAATATTTGTAAATATGCACAGCCAGGAACTCGTGTTTATATTTCTCTGGAGGAGAGGGAGAATAGCGCAGTAATTATATTTAAAAATATTTCACATGCGGCACTTAATCTGAGTGTGGATGAGCTGATGGAGCGATTTGTGAGGGGAGATGCATCTAGAAATACAGAGGGAAATGGCTTAGGACTCTCGATTGCCAGAAGTTTGGCGGAGTTGCAGAATGGCTCTTTGGATTTGGAGATTGATGGAGATTTGTTTAAAGCGATACTTTGTTTTCCGATGCTTAAAGTGAGTTAAAGGAAAAGGGATTTTTATTGAGATATTGTTAAAAATTTATATTTTGTGACAGTCTTTCCTTTTTGTGATATTCTATATAAATAAAGAATGTCTTTGAGGGAGGGAAGGAGTATGATAAAAATTTTGCATACAGGTGATTTGCATATTGGCAGGGAATATAAAAAGCAGGAACAAGAAAATAGAGAGATTGCGAAAAAATACAGGCGGGCGAGAGTGCAGGCGTTAGAAAATATTGTTCGAATTGCGAATGAGGAGAGCTGTGACTATCTTATTATCGCAGGTGATTTGTACGATAAAAAAGAGATTAGTCTCTCTCTGCAAAAAGAGGTATGTTCTATCTTGAATGGATATGAGGGGATTGTTTTGGTTCTTCCTGGAAATCACGATTACTATGAGGGGGAGGACGACAAGCTTTGGAGTCGGTTCCTTGAGCTTGCGGGTGAAAATGTCATTCTTGTCAGAGAAAATAAAGAGATTGAAATGGGAGAAATCTGTTTTTATCCATGCATTTGCCATGACCGTTACTCACAGGAAAATGCGCTTGGCTGGCTGAAGGAAGAAAAAAACTGTGGAGAAAATATAGAGCAAAATATAAGTGTATCTAAGAAAGATCAGATTAAGATTGGAATTGCGCACGGTGCGCTTGAGGGATTATCATATGATAAGGAGAGAAAATATTATTATATGACAAGGGAGGAGCTGGAAGGCTGCCAAATGGATTTGTGGTTGATTGGACATACACATATCCCATATCCAAATCAGGAGGAAATATTTGGAGAGAAAATATTAAATGCGGGAACACATCAGCCGACAGATATAGCAGATCGCGCAGAGGGCTCTATTTTTCTCATAGAGCTTCTGGCAGAAAACTCAAAAGAGAGGGAACAAATTCCAGAGGGGATTATTTCAAAAGAAAGTGGAAATTTTTCGGAAAAGATTCATGTGAGAAAAATATCGACAGCTATGCTTCATTTTGAAAAAAGAGAAATTAACTTGGTTCACGGAGAACATTTGCAGGAAAAAATAGAGAAAAGTATTCAGGAGATGGAACGAGAAAATACAACGCTAAGATTGATTATTTCTGGAATTGCTCTGGAGGAGGAGTATGAGCAAAGGCAATGTATTTATCGAAGCTATGAGGAGCAATTTTTAAAATTTGAGGTGCAAGATTTTGAACTGCAGCAAGAAATTACGAGAGAGAAAATCGAAAAAGAGACGTTAGAGGGCTCAATTGAAAATCAATTATTGATGAAATATTTGGATAACCCTGAACTATTGAATTTAGCATTTGAGCTTATAAAAAGCTGTAAAAATTGAGGGAGGAATAAGAGAAAATGAAAATTAATGTATACTCGATCGAGCAATTTGCCGGGGTGAGAAATCAAGAGATACGATTTCAAGATGGCATGAATGTCGTGCTTGGAAAAAACGAGGCGGGAAAAAGTACGATGCTTGCCGCAATTTATCATGCTCTTTTGACGCCCTCGAAGCTGGATAAGAGAAAAAACAAAGATTTTATGAATCAATTTTTTCCAACTAGCGGAGCAAGGACAATCGATGTGACAGTGGAGATAGAGAGCGGACATCGCAATAATATCTCAAATTTAAACGAGAAGGAAGACAAAAGAAAGGAGGAAAGCAAAAAACATGAAACAGAGAGGGAAATATATATTATCGAAAAAATTTGGGATATAGATGGAAAGGAAAATATCACGAAGGTAAAGCAAAAGGAAGGAGATATCTGGCGAGGAAATCAAGCACAAGAAAAGCTTTCGAAGCTTTTAGCGTATGGAGTGGCATTTTATAAAAATTTAGTTTTTGATAATCAAAGCTATGAAGAGGAGGTGTTAGACTGGGTTTATCAGTTTTTTTCCAGTGAGGGAAATATGGCGTCTGATATTACAGAGATAAAAATGAGGCTGACGCAGGCTCTTTCTGTGGCAGGAGGAATTTCGGAGGAGAAGTTTCTCGCTCTTTTAGATGATAAGCTTGAGGAGCTTTCTGGAAAATGGGATTTTGAGAAAGATGCCCCAGAAAAGGGTCGGGGTATTGATAATAAGTGGAGAAGAGATATCGGAACTATTCTTATTTCTTATTATAATTATAAGGAAGCACAAAGAGAGCTAGAGGAGACGACTCAAATCGAAGAAGAACTCGCAAAAAAGACGAAACAATTAGAGAATCTCACAGAGGAGAAAAAGGAGATAGAACAAAAAAGGGCGAAATTGGAGTCACAAAGGGCGGAGATTTTTAATAAAAGTAAGACTGAAAAATTGTTGGAAAATGTGAAGAGAGAGCTGGAAATTTGTAAAATAGTTTCGAGTGAGTGGCCAAATGCCAAGGCAAATTTACAGGAGGGACGAGCATTTGCAAGCTGGCAGCAGATGGTAGAGAAGAGAGAGAAAATTAAGATATTAGAAGAGCAAATAGAGATGGCGAGGAAGCTTCAAGGTGAGATAAAGCAGTTGGAGGGAAAAGAAAAATATTTAGAGCAGATCTCTATCGACTGTGAAAAAGCGAAAAAGGCGAGAGGAGATATCGAGAAAAATCAACTTCGTCTATCCAGTGTAAAATTATTGGCAGAGATTTGCTTAAAAGAGCCATATGAGGCTAAGGTAGAACATGCGAGTGGAGTTTTAAATTTTTCTAATCAAGATATAAGAAAGAATATAGGTGCTAGTAGCATGGATTCTATGTCTTGTGGGCAGGAGTATTCTGCAAGACATACTATGAATATGGAATCTTGTCAAATAAGTGGCAAGATAGAACAGGGAAAAGATTTTTCTGTACAGGAGGAAATGAATGGATTTGTGAGAATTTCTATTCCTGGGATAGCTCAGATTCAAGTTTCACCGAAAGATTTGGATGTGAAGAAATGTCAGAGAGAAATGAAGCAAAATACAAAAATTTTTAGTGAGATACTGCAAAAATATTGCGTGAAGACTGTAGATGAATTATCAGAAGAAAAAACAAATTGGCAGAAGCGATTGGCTGAGGTAGAGAAAAATGAGAGAGAGTTAGGACGAGTTTTAGGCAGCAGAACTTTAAAAGAGTTAGATGAAGAGTTATTGAATTTACAAGAGGAATACAGAGTCTTGTCTTCCAAACAGGGCGAGGACTTAGCTGAGGTTGGAGAAAAAACAAGGAATGAAATAAAAGAATTTTTAAAGAGAATGAAAAAAACAACGCTCGAAGCTAGCATTGCGGCAGCTGAAACTATATTACAGCAGTATGAAAATACTTATCAGACATACGAGAAATTATTGCAAAAGAAAAAAATCCTAGAAATAGAAGAAAAAAGCTATCAAAAACAGCTCAAACAATTAGAAAATATTTCTATGACGGAGGGAGAGTATGAACAAAAAATTAAGAGTTTACAAGAAAGACTAAAGCAAATCGAGCAGGAGAGAGACGAATTCACAAGCCAGATTGGAAGTTTATCTCAGAGGGAAACCTTAGATATAGCTGAGATGGAGCTGGATGTTTTGAATTTGAAGAAAGAGTGGGAGAGAAAGAAAAAAACATATCGCTATTATGAGAAAATAAAGGAAGATTTTATAGAACTGAAAAAGGAAAACAGAGACAAGTTTGAGAATTTTAATAAGAGTTTTTGCGAAAATCTTGTAGTTATTACAGGAAATAAAATGGAGATTAGCTCTTTTGAGAGCTTAGAATTATTAAGTGGAAAAAATAAGATTACAACAAAGGAGATTTTATCTGAGGGAACGAAAAAAACGGTCTTATTGGCATTTCGTTTGGCGATTTTGGAATACTTTTATCGCAATGAGATAGACGGCGGGATTGCAGTTTTCGATGATATTTTATTGGATATGGATGGAGAGAGAAGAGAAAATTCAGTTTTGCTTTTAAAAAAGTTTGCAAAGAAGAATCAGATTATTTTTACAACCTGTGACGAGGAAATTGCTAATTTGTTAGGCGGAAAGTTGATTCGAATATAAGTTTGTATTACAAGAGTATAAGCCACTATGAGAATGGAAACATTCTGTAGTGGCTTAGTTATTGAAGGGAGATAAACTGATGAAATCAAGAAAATAAAAGTAAGAAAAAATAAAATTAGGTTAAGATTAGGTTAAGAAAGCTGTGATATGATAAAAAAGTCTTCGAGGAAAGGAGGTAAAAATGGAGGTTTTAAAGGTTGATAATTTATCAAAAAAATATGGTGAAGTGACCGTATTAAGGAATGTCAATATGCATATAAACGAAGGAGAAATTTATGGATTAATTGGCAGGAACGGTGCAGGAAAAACAACAATAATGAAAATGATTTTAGGATTGACTAGTATTACATCAGGCTCTATCAGATTATGGGGGAATTCTGTTAATAGTACAAATAAGAGTTTTTATTCTAGATTGGGAGTGAATTTAGATTTTCAAGGTTTTTATCCTGAACTTTCTGCATACGAAAATCTTAAAGTGTTCGCAAATATAAGGGGAATCACACGAGCCGATGCAATAGAGTATTCTCTTAAGAAAGTAGGATTATTAAGAGAAAAAGATAAAAAATTCAAAAAATTTTCTCTTGGTATGAAGAAGAGATTAGGGTTAGCTAATGCGATTATGCACGAGCCAGAATTTTTAATTCTTGATGAACCAACTAATGGGTTAGATCCTATTGGGATTTCGGAATTCAGGGAATATCTTATAAATATTAGCAAAAACCAAGATATAACGATAATGATTTCTAGTCATTTATTATCAGAAATAGATATTATGGCGGATCGAATTGGTGTATTAGATAGTGGTACATTGCTTGCTGAGAAAACAATGGCTGATATTCGGAGAAGCAATAGGACCCATATTAGACTGGCGGTTACTAATGTTGAATTGACTTGTGGAATTTTAGAAAAGTTTTTTTACATAAGGAATTATGAAGTTATTGATGGAAAATACATTCATGTCTATGATTTGGATTTGGATAGAGAAGTTTTTTCAAGAAAATTAGCTTCACATGGAATAGGAATATTAGAGATAACAGAAGAGAAGGAGAGATTAGAAGATTATTTTAAAAAGCTGATTGAGTAACTGTTGGAAAGGAAGGTATGGCAGAGTTGAATGGTTACATTTATTCGGAATATATAAAAGAAAAAAGGGAGAAGCATATTATACTTGGTTTAGTAGATGTTGCCTGGATTTGTTTTATATATTTTACAAATTTATATAAGCTTAGAAAAGAAGCTGGCATCCTAGATATTTATTGTGATAATATGCAGATATATTTTCTAATAACACTTGTATTAGCAGTGTTGTATGCTTTCGTAATAGTAGCAGATGAATATCAAAACAAAACGATTTATCAGCTAGTTGTAATTCCCATAAATGCTGGGAAATTTGTTGCGGCAAAAATAATTGTTGTTGCATTTGTTAATTTTGTTGTTATGTTCACTAATACAATTATAAGTACAATTGTTATGCTAATAATGCGTTATAATGTAAAATTTCAAGAAGTAGCTATATTAGTTGTTTTAAATCTTTTTGATAGCGTTCTATTAACAATGATTATCATTCCAGTGATTTGTTTAACGATTTTATGTAAGGGGAGATATTTGGTATCACTTTTGGTAAGTACAGTATATATTGTGAGTTGTTTTATGATAAATATGCTTCCGGTTAGCCAAGAATTCGCTCAAAAGGTGATAGCATATTTACATCCATTGGGAGGATTTGCTTTAATTCATAATTGGCTTATTTATATATTGGTACCGAATGAAATATCGATGATTATCTGTCCGAAAGAAAGCGTAGGTTTAGCATTAATAGGAGTATTAGTATATGCTCTAATTAGTTTTATGGCATCTCAAAAATTATTAAATATAAATAAAGGAAAATAATGATGATTGATATTAAGTACAAAGAAACTAAAGATAGAAATAGTTGGATAGACGGAAATTATTTAAATGCAACGATTTGTGTTACAGAAGATTGTAATTTACGTTGCACATACTGCTATATGGTAGATAAGAATACATTTAATAAAATGGATTGGAACACTGGAAAACGTATTATAGATTTCCTAATTTAATTTAATGATTGGAATGTTAGATTCAAAAGGGTGTGTATCTATAAATGGAAAAAAGATTTATGATATTGATATGTATAAATTGAGAAAAGAAAAAATTGCGGTAGTATGTCAAAAGATTCAATTCCCATATGATACAATACGTACATTGCTGGATATTAGAGAAAATGATATGAGAAATTCTAGTAGTCTTGTTAAATCATTATTCTTCAATGAAAAGTATAATATTTTAAAGTTGGGAAATAAGTATCCTGATGAGTTGTCAGGAGGTGAATTGCAAAAAATATATCTTTATAGAGCAATAACAAAAGATTCAGATATTATCTTTTTGGATGAGCCAACCTCTGCAATGGATATTTATAGTTCAAAAAAAGTATACACTTTATTAGAAAAGATGAAATCAAATAAAATTATTATTATTATAACCCATAATAGAGAGTTTGAAAATATAGCAGATGAAATTATTGAACTAAAAGACGCTTCCCTTTAATGAAAGATTATTCATTAGAGGGAAGTGTTATGGAGAATTTAGTATATGCATCGTGAATTGAATTTAATTCTATAGTTCCGTTTAGTTTGTACACCAATTCTCTTACAATTGCAAGTCCTAAACCGTTTCCTTTACTATTACGAGAAATATCGCATTGGTACAGACGTTCAAAGACAAATGTTTGTTCATTGCTTTTAATTCCAATTCCATTATCTTCAATTATTAGAGTAATTGTAGTATTGTTTGGAATGAGAGAAAAACGCATTTTTGTGGCTTGACTATGATTTATAATATTATTCATTAAATTATTGATAATGCGTTCATAGGCAGAAGAAACAGTGTAAAGCAATATTTTCTTGTCAGGTATAACAAATTCAAAGCTAATATTGTTTTTTTCTAATGCTGTAATCCAATTGCTAAGAATGGTTCTAGATAATTCTGTTATGTCGATAGTGTTGAAAATAAAAGTCTCTTCATTCGCATCAAGTTTTGTCCATTGGAATAGCATTTCTATAAATTCTGCTAGTTCAGTAGATTTTCGGTTAATTACATCTAATGAGGATGATACATCAGCAGGTAATGTGTTTTGTGGTATTTCAGATAATAATTCTAGATAACCTAACATTGAGGCTAAGGGAGTTCTGACATCATGTGATAGATTCACCATTAAATCTTTGTATTTTCGTTCCGACTCTTTGAGTTCCATAATATCTGATTGATAAAAATCGCAAAGTTTATTGATTAAAAAGATAATTTCTTTGGTAGAAGAAGCAGGGAACGCTAAAATACGGTGACGTATATTACCGTTGGTAATAATAGATAGTTCGGATTCAATCCGTTTTAACTCTGATTTTAAAATATACTGGTTGTATATGAGTAAAATCATGTAAGTCATAAGAAATAAAATTACCGTAATAAAAATAATATATAACATTATAATTAGGCTCCTTTGTTGAAACGATAGCCAATTCCGCGTATGGTTTCGATATAATTGATATTAGGTTCACAGGTTTCTATTTTTTTTCGTATTTTGCAGATGAGAGCCATTAAACTATTGTCATCATAGAGATATTCTTCATTCCAGATATGTTCATATATTTGTTTTTTAGTAAATACAGTACCAGGATTTGATGCTAATAAATATAGTATATCGAACTCCCTACCAGTAAAAGATAGTTCACGATTGTTACAGCAGACAGAACGCGTAGTTACGTTGATTACTATTGTAGAAAAATTTAGGATATCTTTGGAGTTTTCTGAGTTAGCTGCCAATGATAAAAAACGTCTTGTTTGAGCAGCTATTCTAGCTTCAAGTTCTTTGATACTAAAGGGTTTTGTTAAATAGTCATCTGCTCCTAGTCGAAGACCTATCACTTTATCTTCCAAACTATCTTTGGCGGTTACCATTATTATAGGACATTGAAGATTATTTCTAATAAGAGATAATAATTCGAGTCCATTGCCATCAGGCAACATAATATCTAAAATAATTAGACAAATATCTTTTGATGAATTTGATAATATGGAAAGCGCAGAGCGTTTGTTGTAAGCAATTAAAGGGGTAAAGCCTTCATGTAAAACACCTTGTTTCATTAGATTACATAAATCAATATCATCATCAATAATTAAAATTTTATCCATAATATGTATCCTTCCTATAATGTCAAGCCCTAAATTATTGATTTATAAGGCTTTTCTTTAAATATTTACCTCACAAAACGGAGCCAATAGTAATTATCTTGTACTGAATAGATAAATAAAGGTACAGCATATAAAGCATCCTTTTGTTTTGCTTTATAAAGACTATCATTCCTCTAATTCTATAATTTTTTCAATGAACCACTTAACAGATGTTTTCCCTACATCAGCGCCTTCCTTTAATCCAATATTTTCTTTGACATACTTCACAATCTCCCCAGCTCTGCTGTAGCCGCGTTCTCTCAGCTTTGCATCATGCCAGATTTAGCTGCTTCACAGCATATGGATTAACCTGGACAATACTGATACCATTCGTGACCATCCATGTGGCAAGGCAAAACCAGTAATGACGAGTCGGCTCTAAGTTCAAAACAATCTGTCTTCAAAATATTAGATGTTTAATACTCTGTTTTAATTCTATTTATTATAATAAAAATGGGGAGAAATTCATTCTAAGGAAGTTTCATCCATTGGATTGATGCGACATTTTAATAGTTAGGTATGAAATCTGTTTGATATCGTATCAAACAATTGGTATTATGTCAAGAAAAGGTAGGGGTTATACCACGGTAAACACACCCAAATTTTGGAAAATTAAAATCTTATTTTGTTTTCTCGATTTTTACGTGTTTGTAGTACATTTAAAAGATATTCATTATTCTACCCACAGTTCTTTGTCTTTTCTGCCACTCCACGTTTAAGGCTTTTTCCTATTTTAGCATATTTAGTGTTATATGACTTAGGATATTTAGATTTTCTGCACTATTTCCTACACATATACGACTTTCATCCTCCCTGTAAGCTATATCCAATACCCAGTGCAGTGAATTATAAGCGAGTATTGTAAGATGCTATGGAGAAAGAGGTTCAAATACTTGATATTTTAGCTAGAAAATAATGAAAAAATAAGATATATGTAAAGGCCTGTCAGTCTTCTAGCCGACAGGCTTTTATAAGGGATTCCTTTGGTTACTCAAAATTTTTAAAATATTTTTTATATGTAACGAAAAATAATACCGCCGACAACGCTGCAGCAAAATAATCAGTTAGAGGCTGTGCAAGAGAGAGTGCCTGAGCTGTTCCAAATATAGCGTTTACAGCAAATAAAATTGGAACATATAAAATTCCTTGTCTGCTGACAGATAGAATTAATGACGGAATTGCCGCACCAGTAGATTGAATTGCATTAATAAATACAAATAAAACACCTAAAATTGGTCCCGATAAAATTAAGTTTCGGGAAAAAGAAAATCCAAACGAGAAAGCCTCTTGGTTATCCAAAAAGGCAGTCACAAGAGGTGCAGCTCCGACATAACAGATAACTGTCATAACTAAACTTGTACAAAATGCAAGTAATAATGTAAATTTTAAGACAGCTAAATAGCGCTGTTTATTTTTAGCTCCGAAACAGTAGCCCAGGAGAGGCTGTACGCCAGTTCCAATACCAATTAAAATCATGACAACAATCATATTTACTTTCATCGCAACGCCTAAGCCAGCAACCGCCATATCACCGTGTTTCATCATTAGATTATTAATTAAAATATTAGAAAATGTAATTAATATACTATTTAATGAAGCGGGAATTCCGATGGCGAAGACACCCGTTGCGATACGATCGGTTACCTTATAAAGTTTAGGATGGATCGATAATTTGGAATTTTTTGAAACCAAATGAGAAATATAAAATACAGATGAAAATATATTTCCGATTACTGTGGCGATGGCGGCTCCAGCAACATTCCAGCCAAATGCTAAAATCATAATTGGGTCAAGTACGATATTAAGCATATTTCCGATGATTATTCCCATCATAGCTTTTTGTGGCTGCCCTTCAGAGCGAATAATATTACTGAACATATTTCCGATAATTAAAAATGGAATACCAACTGCCACGATAGAGAGATATTGCGTTACATAGTCGATTGTATTATCGCTAGCTCCGATTGCGCGGCAAATAGGCTGCACAAATATCCAAATTAAAAACATCGCAATGACACCGATAGTGGTACCTGTCCAAAAGCAAAAAGAAGATACATGTTTTGCTTTTTCTTCCTTTCCCTCTCCGAGTAATCGTGAAATTAACGATGTACCACCGATTCCAAAAAGCATACCGACCGCCATGAAGAGTAAAAATGCGGGTGTAGCTACAGATACTGCAGCAACCATATAGGCATCTTTTGTCTGTCCGATAAAAAATGTGTCAGCCAGATTATAAGCTAAAACCATAATCATACTTATAATAGATGGAATAACATTAGTCATAACAGCTTTTGGGACAGGAGCATTTTGAAAAATTTCTATTGTTTTATCATTCATAACAAATTCTCCTTTGTAAATAACTTAATTTTATTTTTTTATATAAATATATTTCATATGTTTATATAGAAAAATATTAACTTTATTATATTAACTGAAAAATGTTAATAAATTTTATTTTTTAAATCAGTACAATTTTTCCTGTTTCTAATGTGCTATATTATACTAGTTTCCCTGTATAAACACAATATAATCTAAATTTTTTTTTGTAATAAAATTTAAAAATGTATGAAATTATACTGAAAAAAATCATAAAATAAAAAAGATATCATACAAATAAACTAATATAAAAATGAAGGATTAAAAAAATAAACCACCATTTTTTTAGAAAAGAAATTTTATCTCAATTGTTTCTGCCAAAATCGCTGAAAAAAAATTAAATTAGATAAAGACATTGACAAAAGATTTGTGAATGTTATAATGCATACATGAAATACAGCAAGGGCGCTATAGAAAATAAAAACTATAGCGCCCCTTTTTTTTGAGAGTGCGCAACTCAAAAAAAGCTGATTTTATTTCAAGAGATTTATAGAGAAAGAGTGGCAGACAAAAGGGATAATACATATAATAAGCATGATGAATATGTTACATCTTTCAAATAAAAAAGGGGAAATACAAAAATAATCAAGAAAATATGAGGGATTTAAAGAATATGAGAATGATACAGATGCAAGATTCTTATTGTAAAAGGAGGAATTAATATGAATGAATTATTTGGTGTTTGGTTTCTGATTGGAGCTGCGTTAGTATTTTGGATGCAGGCTGGATTTGCTATGGTTGAGGCAGGTTTTACTAGAGCGAAAAATACTGGTAACATTATTATGAAAAACTTAATGGACTTTTGTATTGGTACTTGTACCTTTATTTTAATCGGCTTTAGTTTCTTGCTTGGGGAAGATTTACTGGGGATTATTGGAAAACCAGGGTTTGATATTTTCACAAGTTATGCAAGTTTTGATTGGTCAAATTTCGTTTTTAACTTAGTGTTCTGTGCCACAACTGCTACAATCGTATCTGGTGCGATGGCAGAGAGAACAAAATTTTTATCTTACTGTCTTTATTCTGCAGTAATCTCAGCACTTATCTATCCAGTAGAGGCACACTGGATTTGGGGTGGAGGCTGGTTATCTCAGATGGGATTTCACGATTTTGCTGGTTCTTGTGCAATTCATATGGTTGGTGGTTTGTCTGCCTTAATTGGTGCTAAAATTTTAGGACCTCGTATTGGAAAATTTACGAGAGATAAGAGTGGCAATATTACGAAAGTAAATGCATTTCCTGGACATAACTTAGCACTTGGTGCACTTGGTGTATTTATTCTTTGGTTAGGTTGGTATGGATTTAACGGTGCGGCTGCTACGTCAGTAGAGCAATTAGGTACTATCTTTGTTACAACAACAATTTCACCAGCAATTGCAACAGTTGTCTGTATGGTATTTACTTGGATGAAATACGGAAAACCTGATGTATCTATGTCACTTAACGCTTCTTTGGCTGGTTTAGTAGCTATCACAGCTCCTTGTGATACGACAGACGCTTTTGGAGCAATTATAATCGGTGCTGTTGCAGGTTTATTAGTTTGTTTTGGTGTTTGGTTTTTAGATTATAAATTGCATGTTGATGATCCAGTTGGTGCGGTCGCTGTACATTTTATGAATGGTATTTGGGGAACAATCGCAGTTGGATTATTCTCCACAAAATCTGCTCCTGGAAATGATAGTTTTGTAGGTCTTTTCTACGGTGGTGGATTTAAATTACTTGGACTTCAGCTTATAGGTGTTTTAACAGTTTGTGCATGGACAGCTGTGACAATTACAATTACATTTATGATAATTAAGTCAACAATCGGTCTTCGTGTTACAGAAGAAGAAGAGATCGAAGGTTTGGATTCCACAGAGCATGGCTTAACATCTGCTTATGCAGGATTTAGTATGATGGATATTTCTAATACAATGATTATGGAAGAAAATGAGTATACTCGAATTGGTTCTGATAATTATGTAACTGCATCTGATGCTCAGAAGAACGCAGCTATTAAGGTTGTAAGATCAGCAGAGCCAGCGTTGAGTGGAATTTATAAGGTTGTTGTTATCTCTAAATTGACAAGATATGATAAATTAAGAAAAGCAATGAATAATGTCGGTGTTACTGGCATGACAGTTACCCAGGTTATGGGTTGTGGTATTCAAAAGGGTGCTGGTGAGAAATACCGTGGTGCTGAGATTGACGCAACATTACTTCCAAAAGTTAAAGTGGAAGTCGTTGTAAGCGAAGATTTTGTAGAGCCAGTTATCGAGGCAGCCAAGAAGACCCTTTACACAGGTCATATTGGTGATGGTAAAGTTTTTGTATACAATGTAGATAAGGTTGTGAAGATTCGTACAGGTGAGGAAGATTTTGCAGCGTTAGAAGATGTAGAGTAATATTTTTAAATAGAAAAGAGGAGGCAATAACTATTATTTTGTGGCTAATGTCTCCTTCTTTAATTTTTTATTAGTTTTTAATGCATAAAAATAAAGGCTATCACAAAGTGTAAAGTTTATAATAAATATATGGAGGATAGACGGTTTTGTCTATACCGATATATTAAAATAAAACTTATTTTGTGATAGCCTTATTTTGAGTAAAATTACCATTCTGTAATATTTGACTTATAAATTTTCTCAATCTCGATAATATCATTAATGAATTCATCGATATGTTTGTATTCGTCATGTTTTTGAATAATACGGTTATCTAAAAACATAGACAAGCAAGTCGCATTATGCTTTTGAATTGGATTATCAATAATATCGTATTCTGGATATCCAATCGGTGCAGAGCAGCGGGACATATTGGAAGTTCCACAAAATCCTGTCATCTCAGATAAGATTGTTTTTTTGAAATCTTCTTGAAGTTGAGGAATATTTTGATAAATTTCCTTGGAATCTTGATTCCAACAATCTATAAACTGTTCACAAAACGATAGATAAAGTTCTCTCATTGTTGCGAGAATATATGCCTGAAAGGTCTTTCTTGCCTCCTCTGACTCAAATGGTCGAAAAGCCGCACTCGCATACTGAGAGAGAAGATGACTTTGCATATATCCAATATCGTAAGAGAGAGGACCACAGAACGTATACTCCATATCAATAACTCTCATCTCTTCTTGATCGATAAAGACATTGGATGTATGGAAATCTCCGTGAACAAGAGCCTCTCCCTTTGTAATAAAAAGATGACGTAATTTATAACGTTCTAACACAACCTTTGGGTCAAACACAAGCTTTTTGATAAATCTCTCGTACTGAGGATCAAAAGGTTGGCCAAATACTTGTTCAGCAGTTCGCTTTGAAATAAATGCGTTCGTATCAAAAATGTCGCGCATACGATGATTCATAAAATGCACAGTAAGTTCGCGAAAATCTTTTGTATCTAAGTAATACTCAGAAGTATAAAACAATGTTTTTGCTAAATACTCGGCCGTCTGAGTAGCAAACTTAGGAAACATAATTCCTTTATTCAACTGAAAGCGAATAATCTTTAAATGAGATACGTCTTCTGTGACAAAAATAAAATTTTCATCATCACAAAAATAAAGGTCTGGCAATAAATTAGGTGTAATACTTTTTCGAAGCTTCATAGAATCAAATTCTCTTCTTCCGCGGTCAGCAGGAAGAGAAAACTCTTTTTCTGTGCTGCGTCCATGTGTCAATCCCTGTTTTACAATTAGTTTGTAATTGCCATCACTTACTCGAAAGACAAAGTTTAAAAATCCATCTCCATCATCTTCAGCGCTACCTTCTCCAATAGCGGAAATAATAAGAGGTTTTGAATAATCAAGTTCTGGCATCTTTGTCTTCAAATAATCAGTTATATTTTCTTTTGTTAGTACTATCAATGGAACTCACACCTCCCCATTTTTACTATTTAAAATTATATAATAAAAGATAGGAATGGGTCAATGTAACTTTTGTGAAAAAAGGGATATATAGTTGTCAGAGAGTAAAAAATTGCTAGAAAAATATGTTTAAAAGTTAATCTGATTGGATGTGAGAACGATAAGCTTAAGAAGATGAAATTGTATAGAAAATAAAAAATGGGGGAGAGATGGGCTTGAATAAAATTTTTATTGCCATGAAATAGGAATATATATATAATGATAATTATGGAACTTTTTAACAAAAATTTTTTGTAATTTTAGAGTGTAAATTTCACTGCCCTTAAGTGTTGGAATATAAGTGATATTAGAACAAGGGATATATTTTAACAGCAATCTTATAACTTTAGTTATAGGAAATTCAAAAGAAAATGATAAAATAAAAATTTTAAGATTATTATTTTGAATCGATACTTTGCTAAATAAAAAGAATAAAAGTAACGAAAAGATGGTGAGGAAGAAAAGATGGATTTCAAAAAGAAAATAGAGCGATACAATAATTCATATACCTTTGGTACAAAAATTGGTATTAAAATACTGGAAGCAAGAGAGGGATATGCAAAGGCAATTATGCCGATTAATCAGGATGGACTTAATCCGCACGGGACGGTTCACGGTGGATGCATTTTTACTTTGGCAGATATTGCTGGAGGATTTGCAGCTTCCTCTCACGGAGGAAAAGTTGTAACTGTGAATTCTGACTTACATTATTTGAATGCGGGTATTCATACAAAGGGAATGATTGCAGAAGCAAGAGAATTAAAAGCAGGAAAACGAATTTTGACATATGAAGTGTCAGTAATGGATCAAGATAATAAAATTTTGGCGGATGGAATTTTTACTTATATGAATCTTGGAGTCAATGATGGAGAGGAACTAAAGCTTCAGGTTTAGAAAAATTATTATATAAAGTGATTTATGTTTGACTGTAGAAAGTATTAAAACTGATTAGAGGAGGCAATATAAGGGAACAAAAACATGGCAAGATCTATAAGAGCCTCAATAAGTCAACAAAAATAAGAAAACTTAAAAAATTTAAAAAGAGAATAGCGTTGTCTTTCGAGAAAATATGAAGTATTAAAGAAACGCAATAAGATTATGAAAGGAAAAGCTACTAGACAAAATATTCAAAGAGTTGTAGGTATATAACGATGGCATAGCCAGAAATTTACGACTGTGGAGTGTACATGAATTTGTGAGTAGCAGAAAGGATAAATGAAACCTTATATACATGAAGTAAAATATTATGAGACAGACCAGATGAAAATTACACATCACTCTAACTATATCCGATTTATGGAGGAGGCGCGTGTTGATATGCAAAGGCAAATAGGTTGGGAATACGCCGACTTTGAAAAGGCGGGAATTGTGTCACCAGTCGTCTCTGTCTGCTGTGATTATAAAAAGACAACAACGTTCTCCGATGTGATTGAGATTGATGTAAAGGTAAAGAAATTTAATGGGGCGAAGCTTTCGTTAGTATATATTATGACTTGCAATGGAGAGATTGTGGCAACGGGAGAGAGTCAGCATTGTTTTATGGATGAAGAGGGAAGATTAGTGAATATGAAGAAAAGATATCCTGAATTTTATGAGACGGTAAATAGTTGTATTGAGTAAGATGACAGAGTAATTAAAAGTATACTTTTTGAAATAGACGAATAAGTTTTGCAGATTTATTTAACGTAGCAATAATCTATGGTTTTGTAAAGTATCATCATGGCTTAGCAGAAAATATATTTTTGAGAAACGATAGTGAAGTGGAGTATTTTTCGCTACTCCGCCTATTTATGGGAGTGAGTTTGCGAAAACTCTCAAAAATAGGTGAAGCAGCAAAAAATACGGGAACGAAATATGTTAACTAGGAAAAGATACTTCCTCTGCCTTTTGGCATCTCCTTTCAATCTCCCCTTAATCTTCTATCTTAATTTCGCTCTTTATCTATATAATATTTGTTATTCTATCTGTTTTAAAACCCATATAAAACAGATTACTTTTCAAATTGCATATGATAATATTGGGCATAAATTCCATTTTTTTGAAGGAGTTCTTCATGAGTTCCTCTTTCTTTAATTTGATGTTCATCCACAACAAGAATTTCATCAGAATGCTGAATAGTGGATAGACGATGTGCCACAGTGATTGTAGTACGATTTTTAGCAAGCTCTTCCAAACTTTTTTGAATTAATCTCTCGCTCTCATTATCCAATGCACTTGTTGCTTCGTCTAAAATCAAAATAGGAGGATTTTTTAGGAAAACTCGTGCGATGGAAATACGCTGTTTTTGTCCTCCAGAAAGTCTAGTACCTCGCTCACCGACATAGGTGTCATAGCCATCTGGAAGTTCTGTAATAAATTCGTGAATATTTGCCTTTTTTGCAGCCTCAATAATCTCATCTAGAGTAGCATTTGGTTTTCCGTAGGCAATATTTTCTTTTACTGTTCCACCAAAGAGATAGACATCTTGTTGTACTACACCAATCGAATTACGAAGACTATGTAATGTTACATGCCTGATATCTTGCCCCCCAATTGTAATGCTTCCGGATAAAATATCATAAAAACGAGGTAAAAGAGAACAAATCGTTGTTTTACCACCACCAGAAGGTCCGACAAAAGCGATGGATTTTCCAGATTGAATGGAAAAATTGATATCATTAAGGACAGGTTCTTCTTTATTATAAGAGAAATGTACATTTTTAAAGCAAATTTCTCCCTCTGGATTTGTCAAAGCAATTGCATTTGGCGCATCTACAATAGTAGGTTCTGTCTCAACAACATCTAAAAATCTTCGGAAACCAGATAGCCCTTTTTGCATCATTTCTGTAAGTTCTACTAAAATTTGAATTGGACTGATGAAGATTCCGATATAGAGGGCGTACATAGCAAGATCGGCTGCATCCATCTCGCCCTTTGCAATAAAATATCCTCCAGCAATTAGGGTAATTAAATACATCATTCCCTGGAAAAATGTATTGCCACTTTGGAAGGTACCCATTGCGCGATAATTGTTTTTCTTAGAAACGAGGAATCTCTCATTTCCTTTCTTAAATTTTTTTCTCTCAATATCTTCGTTGGCAAATGCCTGTACAATACGAATTCCAGCTAGAGAATCCTGGAGCGTGGCGTTAATCTCGCCAATTTTTTTTCGGTTATCCATAAAAGTTGTCTGCATTTGTTTATTTTGCATTGCGCTAAATAGAATCATAAAAAGAACAACAAAAATTAATATAATGGCGAGCTTCCATTGGATAAAAAATAGGAAAAGAAAGGCACCAATAATTTTTACAAGAGAAATAAATAAGTTTTCAGGTCCGTGATGTGCAAACTCGGAAATATCAAATAAATCAGAGACGAGACGGCTCATCATTTGCCCTGTATTATTTTCATCATAATAAGAAAAGGAGAGCTTTTCATAGTGGTTAAATAACTCTTTTCTCATATCTCGTTCCATCCGTGCTCCCATCACATGTCCTTGACAGCTGACATAGTATTTGCAGAATGCCTGTAGCATATAGGCAATAAACATAATGATTCCGATAGCGGGAAACGTGCGAAGAATAGTAGAAGAGTTTTCGAGAAATAAAGTTTTTGTCAAAGAACGAAGCAACTGTGGAAAAGCTAAATCTACTATGCTAATAAAGGCTGCACAAAATAAATCTAAAAAAATACAGTCTTATATGGGTAATAATATTGAATAAATCGTTTGAATGTATGCATAAATTCCTCCCTCGTATAAAAATAATCAATCTTACTATAGTGCAAATGGGAAGGAAAGTCAAATGAGAATTGGTTTTACAGAAATTAGTAGAATATAATATTTTAATTTATAGATTTTATTGACTTGATTCTATCTGTGAAGTTATTATATCATAAGAAAAAGAAAATCCTTTAAATTGAGAGATAAGATTAAAAAGAGAAAGGAGTAAGGCATTTCTCCCAATATTAGAAGGAATGGGAATTATGCCTGTAAATACTTATGAAAGTGAATGATTTAAGAAGTGCTTTAAAATTATTGGAGTCTATGCCTGGTCAGTTAGTCGAGACAGATGTGGAAGTGGATCCATCTGCAGAATTGGCGGGTGTATATCGCCATGTGGGGGCAGGTGGAACAGTTATGCGTCCAACGAAAGAGGGACCAGCGATGATTTTTAATAATGTCAAGGGACATGAGGGGGCGAGAGTAGCAATCGGGCTTATGGCGAGCAGAAAGAGAGTGGCATCGTTACTTGACTGTAAGCAAGAGGATTTAGGAAAAAAATTATACAGCAGTGTGGATAATCCGATTCCGCCAGTATTGAGTGAGGAGCCGGCAGCTTGTCAGCAAGTTGTGCATAGAGCGGAGGACGAAGGTTTTGATTTATATAAACTAGTACCAGCACCGACAAATACGCCAGATGATGCAGGACCTTATATTACACTCGGTATGTGTTATGCGACCCATCCAGATACAGGACTTAGCGATGTGACGATTCATCGTCTCTGCATTCAAGGAAGGGACGAGTTATCTATTTTCTTTACGCCGGGGGCTCGTCATATTGGAGCAATGGCGGAAAGAGCAGAACAGCTTGGACAAAAACTTCCAATTTCAATTAGTATTGGAGTTGATCCAGCTATCTCGATTGGCTCTTGTTTTGAGCCGCCTACGACACCACTTGGATATGATGAGTTGGCTGTTGCCGGTGCACTTCGAAATGAGCCAGTAAAACTTTGTAATTGTTTGACTGTCAACGAGAGAGCAATCGCCAATGCAGAGTATGTGATCGAAGGAGAAGTTATTCCAAACGTGCGTGTACAGGAAGACCAAAATAGCAAGACAGGCTATGCGATGCCAGAATTTCCTGGATATACAGGTCCCGCAAGCAGTGAATGTTGGCTAATTAAGGTTAAGGCAGTGACACATAGAGAAAATCCGATTATGCAGACTTGTATTGGACCGAGTGAGGAGCATGTATCTATGGCGGGAATTCCGACAGAGGCCAGTATTTATGGCATGATTGAGAAGGCGATGCCTGGAAGACTTCAAAATGTATACTGTGCTTCTCCAGGTGGCGGAAAATTTATGGCAGTGCTTCAGTTTAAAAAGCTTTCTCCTAGTGATGAGGGAAGACAAAGACAGGCTGCACTCTTAGCATTTTCAGCATTCAGTGAGCTAAAAAATGTTTTTCTTGTGGACGAGGATGTGGACTGCTTTGATCTTAATGATGTCATTTGGGCGATGAATACTAGATTTCAGGGAGATGTCGATATCGTGACAATTCCAGGGGTGAGATGTCATCCACTTGACCCGTCAAATGATCCAGCGTTCTCTCCAAGTATTCGCGATCACGGAATTGCCTGCAAAAATATTTTTGACTGTACTGTGCCATACGAGTTAAAGGAACGATTTAAGAGGGCGAGATTTATGGATGTGGATCCAAGGCACTGGGTGGAGATGTAGCGATAAATGATTATTATGAGTATACTTTGGTTTCTTTGGCTATGGAGAGCGGCAAATTTTTTAGTTAATAAAGGAGAGCTTGATTGTGAGGCGAGACATAGTGGGGCGAAGTTTTAATAATAAGACATGAAATTAGATGAGAGGTGAAGAAGATGAGGAAGAGATTGATTGTCGGTGTGACTGGTGCCAGTGGAATTCCAATTTTAGAGCAATGCCTAAAACTGATAAGAGAAGATGGAAAATTTGAGACGTATCTTATTATGAGTGAGAGCGCAAAGATTACAATCTCGTATGAGACAGAGAGGTCGGTGGAGGAACTTGAGAATTTGGCAGATTATGTGCTTGCCCAAGAAGAGATTGGGGCAGGACCTGCGAGTGGCTCTTTTCGAGCAGTAGGAATGCTTATCGTCCCTTGTAGTATGAAGACGTTAGCTGGAATTCATAGTGGTTATGCGGATAATCTGATTCTTCGAGCAGCGGATGTGACGATAAAGGAGCAAAGACCTCTTGTTCTTGCAGTGAGAGAGACGCCGCTTAGTCCGATTCATCTTCGAAATATGTATGAATTATCGATGATATCAGGCGTTCATATCATTCCTCCTATGATGACATTTTATCATAAGCCAGAGAGCATTGAGGAGATGGTATACCATACTGCGGCGAAGCTTGTGGAGCCTTTTGGAATTGAGGCGAGTGAGTATCGCAGATGGAGAGAAATATAATTAGAGATGTTTTAAAACTCGTTTACAAAAATGTGGTTTTTAGTCTTAAAATGACTAAAGCCACATTTTCTATTTTCAGGAATGATAATAGAATCTATAAATCTATTTTTAAGTTAACTTAGACATTCGGATATTCTATAAAAAGTTATAGAACGAATTTTGTTCTGGGACTGGAGTAATATGGGATGAAATTTGTGATAGTTTGAGTGATGTTGTTGTCATATTCAATGGGATTGGTATATAATTAATTTATAAAATTATCATTATAAGTATAAGGAGCATGATGGAAATGTTGAAAAACTTAGTAATAAAAAGCAGAAGTTATCGAGGCTATGACGAATCCAGAAGGATGACGGAAGAAGAATTAAAGGAATTTGTAGATTGTGCGAGATTTGCACCTTCCAGTGTAAATGGACAGCCATTCAAATATTATCTTGCTTGGCAAAAAGAAAAGGTCGACTTGATTCAGTCGATGACAAAATGGGCAAGAGCTCTTCCTGATATGGAGCTTCCGCATAGAGGAATGTGTCCTACAGGTTTTATAGTAATTTGTCAGGATACAAGTATTGGGTCGAATCTTGCAAGGTATCAAAAAGATGTGGGAATCGTGGCGCAGACGATGCTTCTCGCAGCTGCAGAGATAGGGCTTGGTGGATGTATGATTGGAAATTTTCAGGCAAAAGAAGTAAAGGAGAAGCTCGAGCTTTCGGATAATCTTGAGCCGATGTTGATTGTTGCATTTGGAAAGCCAGATGAAAAAATAGTATTGGTAGAGATTGATGAGGGAGAGAGCATTCGGTATTATCGAGATGAGAAGGATATCCACTATGTTCCAAAGAGAAAATTAGATGATATTATTATATAGTAGAGAGTGTGATTTATCCATAAAGACAAGTTAGAAGAATATTATATGCGGATTACTATATATTTTCAGAAATATCCATTGGATTATGATGTGATACTTGGAGAAATTAAGCGGATTATAGACGGTGGAAAGAAATCATTATGCCAGTGGCTTGACATAATTTTTCATTCATGGTATCCTTTTGGAAGTTGTAGAACGGATTTTGCTCTGGAATTGGGGCAATACACAACAAAATTCATTATAGGAGGATATATCAATGAAGAGAATTAAAACATTACAGACTCGTAATCTATGTGAAAGTGCAAAAAAAGGTGGCTGTGGTGAGTGCCAGACATCTTGCCAGTCTGCTTGTAAGACTAGCTGTGGTGTTGCAAACCAAAAATGCGAGAGCACAAAATAAGCGTGAAGCGATAGCAAACAGTATTGTGAAGGTGCTGTCCATTTGGACAGCGCCTTTTCTAATGTTATATTAATGATAGATAGCTTATATTTTATTAAGAGAGAATTTCTATTTTAGATATATAATATGTAGAGCGTGAAGCGATGAGTTTTCATTTGAACAGATAATAGATAGAGAAGGAATATAATTATGGTACATCAGTATAAATTAAACGGATATAATATTGTGTTAGATACTTGCTCTGGCGGCGTTCATGTTGTGGACGAGGTGGCTTATGATATGATTGAGATGTATAAGAAAAAGCAGCCAGAGGAGATGATTGAGGAATTATCAGAAAAATATAAGGATAGAGAAGATGTGACAGAGGAAGAATTAAAGCTTTGTCTTGAGGATATAGAGGAATTGGAGAAGAGTGGACAGCTTTTTACGGAGGATACATTTGAGGAGATGGCAGGTACATTTAAGGAGCGCTCTGGAAATGTCGTAAAGGCTCTTTGTCTTCACGTAGCACATACTTGTAATCTAAACTGTGGCTATTGTTTCGCCAGTCAGGGAAAATATCACGGTGACCGTGCGGTGATGAGTTTCGAAGTCGGAAAGAGAGCGCTTGATTTCTTGATTGAAAATTCTGGAACTAGAACAAATCTCGAGGTTGATTTTTTTGGCGGTGAGCCGCTTATGAACTGGGATGTTGTTAAGCAATTAGTCGAGTATGCCAGAACAGTGGAGAAAAAATACAATAAAAACTTTAGATTTACGTTGACGACAAACGGAATGCTAATCGATGATGATGTCATTGATTTTGCAAATCGCGAGATGAGCAATGTCGTTTTATCTTTGGATGGAAGAAAAGAAATTCACGATAGATGCCGTGTGGACTATGCGGGAAATGGAAGCTATGATCAGATTGTCCCAAAATTCCAAAAGTTAGTGGAATCTAGAGGTGGAAAAAATTATTATATGAGAGGGACATTTACTCACGCAAATCCAGATTTTACGAATGATGTTTTTCATATGGCAGATTTGGGATTTACGGAGCTTAGTATGGAGCCAGTTGTCTGTAAACCAGAGGATGAGGCGGTTCTAACAACAGAAGATTTGGAAATCGTAAAAGAGCAGTATGAAATTTTGGCGAAGGATATGTTAAGACGTCAAAAGGAAGGAAAGCCAATTACATTTTATCATTATATGTTGGATTTGACAGAGGGACCTTGTATTTATAAGCGCATCTCAGGCTGTGGTTCAGGAACAGAGTATATGGCGGTGACTCCTTGGGGAGATTTATATCCTTGTCACCAGTTTGTCGGTGAGGAGAGCTATAAGCTTGGAGACATTTGGAATGGCGTGCAAAATCAGGAACTTCGAGAGGAATTTCGCTCATGCAATGCCTATGCGAGAGAAGAATGTGCAGATTGTTGGGCGAAGCTTTACTGCTCTGGCGGTTGTGCTGCGAATGGATATCATGCGACAGGAACGATTCGGGGCGTATATGAACCTGGATGTGAGTTGTTTAAAAAGCGTATTGAATGTGCGATTATGATGCGCGTGGCAGAGCAGGAGATGGCAGAAGAAAAATGAAGACACCGATTGCAGAGTTTGTAGAGAAATATGAACAATCAAAAATGCTAAGATTTCATATGCCTGGACATAAAGGAAAGAATTTTTTAGGCTGTGAGGGAATTGATATTACGGAAGTAAAAGGAGCGGACAGCTTATATGAGGCAGATGGAATTATAGCCAAGAGTGAGGAAACTGCGACAAAGCTTTTTGGAACCTTTCGCACGCTGTACTCGACAGAAGGCTCTAGTCAATGTATTCGTGCTATGCTCTATCTCGCAGTCACAAATAAAAAACAGGAGATTAGGGCGGGAGAGCGATCTCTTATTCTAGCAGCTAGAAATGTTCATAAAGCATTTTTATATGCCGCTGCGCTTTTGGATATCGATGTCGAGTGGCTTTGGAGTGAGAACGAGAGCGAATCACTCTGTAAATGCGATATTTCAGCTAAGCAACTGAAAAATACTTTAGAGAGATTGAAAAAGTCAGGGAGAAAACCAGCGGCAGTCTATGTCACAAGTCCTAACTATTTAGGGCAGCGATTGGATATTGAAGGTTTATCCAAGATAGCACATGAGCACGGAGTTCTTTTTTTAGTTGACAATGCGCACGGTGCATATTTACATTTTTTGGAAAAATCTAAACATCCAATAGATTTGGGAGCAGACTTATGTTGTGACAGTGCCCATAAGACATTGCCAGTTTTAACAGGAGGAGCCTATCTTCATATCGCCAATGGAGATATCGGTCGGGAAGACAAAAAAAAGAGAAGAAAGATGGCAAGATGGATGGCAGATAGAAGTAAGCAGGCTATGTCTTTATTTGGCTCTACAAGCCCATCGTATTTGATTATGGCTTCTTTAGACCTTTGTAATCACTATATAACAGATGGATACAAAGAAAAATTAAGAGAAAAGATAGAGCAGATTGATAATCTGAAAAAAGATTTAGTGAGACAGGGATGGAAGATAGAAAAAACAGATCCACTTAAAATTACAATTAAAGTACCAGAGAAAGCTGGCAAAAACATAAGCGATAGATTAAGAGAAAAGAAAATAGAGTGTGAGTACGCGGAAGAGAGCTATATTGTTTTTATGCTGACTGTGGAAAATACAGAGGAAGAGCTTGCGTATTTGAGAGAGAGCTTGGGTGAGCTTGCAGGGCAACTGCAGTTGAGATTTTTTGATATTCCAAAAGCTATTACATTTCCAATGCGAAAAGGAGAGCAGATTTGTTCCATTCGCCAGGCTATTTTCTCACCGAGTGAGAGAATTCCAGTGAGAGAAGCCCTTGGACGGATTTGCGCTACACCGACAGTGACCTGTCCTCCAGCGATTCCGATTGCAGTGGCGGGGGAGAAAATTGATGAACAAGCTATAGAAATGTTTGAGTATTATGGAATTATGGAAGTGGATGTTTTAAAAAAATAACTGATATTTTGGCATATCTCATAGGCTTATCTGGCGCAGTAAGTTAAGAATATAATATAAACATAGAAAGGATATGAAAAGAGAGGTAATTATTTAAAAAAAATGCAATAATTACCTCTTTTTTTATTTTATCATGTTGCTATGCTCTTGTATGGAGGTCAATCTGAAAAATTAGATTGAATATCAAATCCGTGATTCATCGGTCCACTTCCCTTTCCTAGGTCAAGCATATCCGCCAAAGCACCAGAAATATAAGCTTTTGCGCGTTCCACGGCTGTCTCGAGTTCATAGCCTTTTGCTAGATTGGACGCAATCGCACTTGAGAGTGTACAGCCTGTTCCATGTGTATTTGGGTTATTGATTCGTTTGCCGCAGAACCATTTATAATTGTCATTATGGTAGAGAAGATCATTGGCATCTTGTACCTGATGTCCTCCTTTACATAAAACAGAGCAGTGATATGTATCACTAATTTTCTTCGCTGCCGCAATCATATCTTTCTCAGTCTTGATTACCATCTCTGCTAAAATCTCAGCTTCTGGAATATTTGGAGTGAGAATAGTAGAAATTGGAAGGAGACACTGTTTGAGACATAAGAGAGCCTCATCTTCAATAAGTTTTGCCCCGCTTGTCGCCACCATAACGGGATCCACAACAATGTTTTTTGCATTATACTGTTTTAATTTTTCTGCAATTGTTTTGATAATATCACTGGAAGATACCATACCGATTTTGACTGCGTCAGGATAGATATCTGTAAAAATGCAGTCCAATTCTTTTGCCAGAAAATCTGATGTCACATTTACAATACCAGTAACACCAGTTGTATTTTGGGCTGTCAAGGCGGTGATGGCACTCATGGCGTAGACGCCGTTTGCCATCATCGTTTTTATATCTGCCTGAATACCAGCGCCTCCGCTGGAATCACTTCCAGCAATTGTTAATGCTGTTTTCATAATGATTTCTCCTCTAACATAATTTTTGTAGCTTCTTTTAATTGTTTTGCAGCAGTCTCGATATCTGGCTTTGCGTAAATTGCACTGATAACTGCGATTCCGCAAAGTCCAAGATTGGAAAGTTCACTCACATTTTTCTCGCTGATGCCACCGATTGCGATAACGGGAATATTGACAGCCTTACAGATTGCCTTAACAGTTTCATGACTTACTTCAGCTGCATCATCTTTCGATGTAGTTGGAAATACAGATCCAACTCCGAGATAGTCGGCACCTCTTTTTTCCGCCAAGATAGCCTGCTCTACAGTCTGAGCGGATACGCCAATGATTTTACCTGGTCCTAATTTTTCTCTCACATTTCCAGCTTCCATATCGGACTGACCGACATGAACACCATCGGCATCTATAGAAAGAGCGATATCTACATTATCGTTGATGACAAAAGGTACGTGATATCTTTTGCAAAGCTCTTTTAACTGTTTTGCTTCCTCTAAGAAATGCTGCTCATCTAAGTTTTTTTCTCGAAGCTGGATAAAGGTAGCTCCTCCCTTTAGGCTTTTTTCTACTTGATTATATAATGTCTCTCCATTCAACCAGCTGCGGTCTGTCACGGCGTATAATAATAAATCTTTTTTATCGCAGTTCATAATTTGCTCCTTTATCTAATGTGTTACTATCCATATTGTAAATTGCATCGATAATTCGATTTCTGTAAGTGGAATTTCCATCACCCTCCTGCATACGATTCCATCCAATTTCTCCAGCAAGTCCCATTGTACATACAGCAGCAGCGGCAGCATCCAACATATTTTCTCTGTTTGCAACTAAAAATGCAGTCATTATGCCAGAAAGTTGGCAACCAGTTCCCGTGATTTTTCCCATTTCAGGACGGCCATTTCGGATAACATAGCATTTTTTTGCATTTCCTACAAGGTCAATCGCTCCAGTAATTGCGATAATACTTCCTGTTTTTTTGGATAAATCTTTTACAAAAGCGACAGCTGTATTTAGATTTTCCTCTGTAACAGCATCCGAAACATCGGCATCAACACCCTTTGTTGTGCCACTTCCAAGCGCCAATGTCTTAATCTCAGAAATATTCCCTCGGATAACGTTAAACTTGATTTCCTTCATTAAATTCACAGCTGTATTTGTGCGAAGTGCGCTTGCACCAGCTCCGACAGGGTCTAAAAGCACGATATGATTTAATTCATTTGATTTTTTTCCAGCCTTAAACATTGCTTTAATACTTCTTTTATGTAATGTTCCGATATTGATATTTAATCCACCGCAAATGGAAGTGATATCTGTCACATCTTTTGGCTCATCAGACATAATTGGACTTGCGCCGCAGGCAAGCAAAACATTTGCCACGTCATTTACCGTCACATAGTTTGTAATATTATGTACTAAAGGTGTGGCTTTTCTTACATTTTCAATACATTTTCCTAACATAATTTTCCTCCTAAATAAATATATAAGACCAACATTTGACAGACAAGTGAAAATAAATTTGCCCTTACCCGCCCGCTTGACAGGAACTTTCATAGTGCACAGTCGGTACTAATATTCAGCTTCGCTTTACAAGCTCGCTTCATTAAGTACCTTTGTGTACATGAAACCAACTGCTCATCTTTCGCCTTCGGCTCGGATTCACAGGGTTTCATAGTAAAAAACGGATATTCCTAAAAATGGAATATCCGCAGCATACAAATCGTTATTTCCCTACGTTGGCATTATCCAAATCAGGTTTTGGGTCAAGACAAATGGTCTACTCTCAGCCTGCCGAACAAGCTCCCCGTTGCTATTAACTATACTACGAAAAGAAAGATTTGTAAATGGAGAGTTTAATTTCAGTCATTACAAATTTGCAGTTTGAGGCTTCTTTTGTTAAAATATAAAAAATACGATGGATAAAAGAGGGGGAAAAGTCATGCGGTTAGAGGAATTGATTAATAAAAATTATGATAAATTAAATGAAAATGATAAGATGATTTGGCAGTATATTCAGGAAAATAAGAAAAAATGTTGTGATATATCGATTGAGGAGCTGGCAAAAATATGTAGTATATCTAGAACTACGATCTCAAGATTCACACAGAAACTTTCATTTCATGGCTTTCGGGAATTTAAGTTACATCTTAAATTGGAATGTGAAAATGACAAAGCGCAGGATGCACTTCTTCTCGATGATGTATGTAATAACTTTGTCAGATGTATTCAGACAGTTAAAAATACAGATATGGATGAGATATGTGAACATATACATTGTGCAAAAAGACTTTTTGTTTTTGGAACAGGAGAAACTCAGTATGCAGCCGCTCAAATGCTCAAGAGAATGTTTATGAGTGTTAATCGTTTCTTCGTCACGCTTTACGGAAGAAGTGAACTTACGATGGCTTTGGAAGATATGAGTGATAAGGATTTGGCGATACTTATTTCCTTATCAGGGGAGACAGAACCTGTAGTGTCGGCTGCAAAGGCAATGAGAATAAAAGGAGTATATACCATATCCATAACTAGGATAAGTGATAATACGCTCTCGCGTCTTTGTCGAGCCAATTTATATATTCAACCAAATCCATTTATTCGCAGAGGAGGAGTAAGCTTTGAGACATGTAGCTCGTATTTTAATATTGCAGAGATACTATGTGTAAAGTATATGTTGTATATAAAACGTAAGAACGAAAAAAATTGAACCAAAATGCACAGATATATATATAAAATGCTTAAATTATAAATCCTATAGGGTGAAAAATTTAAGCATTTTTTATTTTTTTTTGTGCATAGGTACAAAAAATGTGCAAAGGAATTAAAGTTGCACGTATGAAGTAAAAGGGGAAATGGTATTGAAATCCTAGTTTTTGTGAGATAGAATAAAGCCACAAAAGCAAAGACGTCTGGCTAAAAACTAATAGGATTAAAGGAGGAAATACTTTGAAACAGGTAATGCAAAAAGTACAGCGTTTTGGAGGTGCAATGTATACACCAGTTTTGTTATTTTCATTTGCTGGTATTATGGTAGGTTTATCGACATTATTTTTAAATGCATCCATTTTTGGCGCTATAGCGACAGAAGGACATATTTGGTATCAGTTATGGTATATGGTCCAGGAAGGTGCATGGATGGTGTTTCGACAGATGCCTTTGTTGTTTGTAATTGGCCTTCCGATAGGGCTGGCAAAAAAACAAAATGCAAGATGTGTGTTAGAAGCGTTTGTAATTTATATCACATTTAACTATTTTCTTGCAACAGTTTTGCAGTTTTGGGGAGTATTTTTTGGAGTAGATTATACAGCAGAGGTTGGTGGAACAAGCGGTCTTACAATGATTTGTGGCATAAAAAGTTTGGATACAGGAATGTTTGGAGCCTTGATTATTTCAGGAATTGTTGTGTGGATTCATGATCGATATTTTGATAAGGAGCTTCCAGATTGGCTTGGTATATTTGCTGGTTCAAGCTTTGTAGTAATCATAGGATTTTTTGTTATGATTCCGATGGCATTTATCTTTGCAGGTGTCTGGCCAAAGATTCAGGCGGTAATTTCTATGCTGCAGAATTTCTTTAAAGCTAGCGGGACGATAGGAGTGGGATTATACGCATTTTGCGAAAAAATTCTTCTTCCAACGGGATTGCATCATTTCATTTACGCACCATTTACTCTAGATTCGGCGGTTGTTCCTGGAGGAATAGAAGCTTACTGGGCATTGCATTTAAGCGAATTTGCAAATAGTACAGAGCCTTTGAAAGAGCTTTTCCCAGCAGGAGGATTTGAATTGTTTGGAAATGCAAAAGTATTTGCACCAATCGGAATTACATTGGCATTTTATAGCACTGCTAAAAAAGAGAAAAGAAAACAGGTATTAGCGTTGATGATTCCAGCAGCATTGACTGCAATGTTGACAGGTATTACAGAGCCAATTGAGTTTACATTTTTATTTATCGCACCAGTATTATTTGTAGTCCACGCATTGCTTTGTGCATGTATTAATGCGGTTATGTATTTGGTAGGTGTGTCTGGAGCCTTCGGAAATGGTCTGATTGCATGGCTTTCTCTAAATTGGATTCCATGTGGTAAAAATCATTGGCAGACATATGTCATTCAGGTGATTGTAGGTTTAGCATTTTCATTGATTTGGTTTTTTGTGTTTCGATTTTTAATTAAAAAATTTAATTTTCTTACTCCAGGTCGCGAAGAAGATGGTGAGGATGCAAAACTCTATACAAAAAAAGATTATCGAGCAAAACAGGCGGGTGGCAGCAATTTAGAATATGCCGCACAAATTTTAGATTTTCTGGGAGGAAAAGATAATATTATCGATGTTACGAACTGTGCAACTAGACTTAGAGTAAATGTAAAGGATGCCGCACTTGTTCATCCAGAAATAGAATTTAAAAGAATAGGTGCACATGGACTTAGCAAAAATGGCACAGCAATTCAAGTAATCGTTGGACTTAAAGTGCCAAAAGTAAGAGAACAGTTTGAGGAGTGCATAGCTAAAAATATATTGCCAGAGAAGTCTACTGTCAGCCAGAAGGAAGAGACAGCAGAACATATGATAAATAAGAAACAGCAGGCAGTCAAAAAAGTCTGTCTGTATGCTGCTCAGACAGGTGAGGTCATTCCATTGGAAAAAGTTCCAGATGATGTATTTTCCCAAAAAGTGATGGGAGATGGAATTGCAATTATTCCAAGAGATACAATAGTTGTTGCTCCAGTTGCGGGAAAAATAGCAGTTATTGCTGAAACAAAGCATGCATATGCAATTATAGCGGAAGATGGAACAGAGGTATTGATACATATCGGTCTTGAGACAGTGAAGCTTGATGGAAAAGGTTTTGAGCCACTTGTGAGACAAGGAGATCAGGTTGAAGTTGGAACACCGTTATGTAAAGTAGAAAAATCTTTGATAAATGGGGAGGTTCCATTGTATACACCGATGATTATTATGAGTTCAGACGAAATGATAGACTTGAAGTTTAAAACAGGCAATGTGACAGCAGGAAAAGACTGCGTGATTGAATATAAAAAATAAAGAAAAAGGAGTGTATGATTATGAAGAAATTTTCAATTACAATAGCAGGCGGAGGCAGTACATTTACACCAGGAATTATTATGATGCTTTTGGACCATCAGGAGGAATTTCCAATTCGTAAATTATGTTTATATGATAATGATAAAGAACGCCAGGAGGTTATTGCAAAAGCATGTAATATTTTATTAAGGGAGCGTGCCCCAGAAATTGAATTTAGATACACTGTTGATCCAGAAAATGCATTTACAGATGTTGATTTTGTGATGGCACATATCCGTGTAGGAAAATATGCGATGCGTGAGAAGGATGAAAAAATTCCTATGAAATATGGGGTAGTAGGACAAGAGACTTGTGGACCTGGTGGAATTGCATATGGTATGCGTTCGATTGGAGGAATTTTAGAAATTTTAGATTATATGGAAAAATATAGTCCAAATGCCTGGATGTTAAATTATTCCAATCCAGCGGCAATTGTCGCGGAAGCTACAAGAAGACTTCGTCCACAATCTAGAATTATTAATATTTGCGATATGCCTCTTGGTATTATGGTGCGTATGGCAAGAATTTTAGGAATTTCGGAAAAAGATTTGGATATTAGCTATTTTGGATTAAATCATTTTGGATGGTGGACTCAGGTAAAAGATAAAGAAGGGAATGACTTAATGCCAACTTTGAAAGAATATGTAAAAGAAAATGGATATGATATCAATATCGAAGAAGATCAGCATGCGGATCAGAGCTGGCATGAGACATTTAAAAAAGTGAGAGATATTTATGCAGTTGACCCAGATACCCTTCCAAATACTTATTTGAAATATTATCTTTATCCGGATTATGTAGTGGAGCATACAGATCCAAATTATACTCGCGCAAACCAGGTTATGGATGGCAGAGAGAAAGAAGTTTTTTCTGCTGCAAGAGCAATTATTGAGAAGAACACGGCAGAAAATTGTGGATTTATGAAAGATGACCACGCTTCCTATATTGTTGATCTTGCAAGGGCATTGGCATTTAATACAAAAGAAAAAATGCTTTTGATTGTACCGAATGAGGGAGCTATCGAGAATTTTGATCCAGAGGCAATGGTAGAGATTCCTTGTATCGTAGGAAAAGATGGATATGAAAAAATTGCTCAGGGAAAAATTCCACAGTTTCAGAAAGGACTTATGGAGCAGCAGGTGAGTGTGGAGAAACTTGTAGTAGAAGCATGGATTGAGGGTAGTTATCAAAAATTATGGCAGGCGCTTACATTGTCAAAAACTGTTCCAAGTGCCGCTGTTGCAAAGCAGATTTTGGATGATTTGATTGAGGCAAATAAAGAATATTGGCCAGAATTGAAGTAAAGAGTGATTCATAAAAAATAAAATTTTATCCTAACTTATGAATCATATATAGATGAATGAAGAAAGTACAATCAAAAATATAAGAAAAATTTTGTTTAGAGTTCGTAAAAAGAAGACGAAAAAAATAAATTTTTGATTGTACTTTTTAAGTTGGGGGAAAGAATTGACGACTAAAAATAGAATTGTTATAGTTGAAACATAAAAGAATGAATAATTAAGTTGATGAAATTCATTTAGTAGAATATTTTTACAAAAAAATAAAATAATAAATATGACTTAGCAATTAATAAATTTTAAGAGGAGGAATCACTATGAGAATTTACAAGGCAAAAGATTATAAGGATATGAGCAGAAAGGCAGCAAATATTTTATCAGCGCAGGTAATTATGAAGCCAAATTCTGTGCTTGGGTTGGCAACAGGCTCCACTCCAATTGGAATGTATGAGCAGCTTGTAGAGTGGTATAAAAAAGGGGATTTAGATTTCTCAGCAGTGACATCCGTGAACTTAGATGAGTATAAGGGATTAGACGCAAGCAATGACCAAAGCTATGCATATTTTATGAATTATCATTTATTTGATAAAGTAAATATCAATAAAGAAAATACTTACTTGCCAGATGGTTTAGCTGAGGATACAGAGAAGGAATGTGAAAGATATACAAACCTTATCTATTCTCTCGGTGGAGTAGATTTACAGCTATTAGGAATCGGACGTAATGGACATATCGGATTTAATGAGCCAGGAGAGGTGTTTGACAAAGAGGTTCATTGTGTGGACTTAACAGAGAGCACAATTGAGGCAAATAAGAGATTTTTTGCATCCGCAGAAGAAATGCCAAAGCAGGCTTACTCTATGGGAATTAAGACAATTATGCATGCTAAGAAAATTTTATTAGTTGCAAGTGGAGAGGATAAGGCAGATGCAATTGCAAACTCTTTCTTTGGAAAGATAACTCCTCAGGTACCAGGATCTATTTTGCAGCTTCATAATGATGTTATTTTAGTGGCAGATGAGGCGGCTTTGTCTAAAGTAGAATTATAAAAACGTGAATATATCATATTTATCCAAGAATCCCGAGAAAATTTTTCTCGGGATTCTTGACGTTTGTTCTCAAAGATTCAAAATTTATAAAATATCAATATACTCTCCAGCAAGAGCCTTATTCATGCTTCGAACAGCGCAGAATTTTCCGCACATACTACATGTATCGCTGTGGTCATCCTCTGGTTTTCTGCTGTCACGAATTGCCTTTGCTGTTTCTGGGTCTAAGGCACAGTCAAATTGAGCGTCCCAGTCGAGATTCCTTCTGGCATCGGCCATCTTGTCATCGATATTGCGAGCTCCAGGAATTCCCTTTGCGATATCGGCTGCATGAGCAGCGATTTTAGAGGCGATAATACCTTGTTTTACGTCATCGACATTTGGAAGAGCGAGGTGCTCGGCAGGAGTTACATAGCAGAGAAAGGCTGCGCCACTCATGGCGGCAACGGCACCGCCGATTGCACTTGTGATATGGTCATATCCAGGAGCGATATCTGTGACGATAGGTCCAAGTACATAGAAAGGTGCGCCCATGCAGATACTCTTTTGCACTTCCATATTTGCTGCAACCTGATTTAGAGGGACATGACCTGGTCCTTCGACCATAACTTGAACATTATGAGCCCAGGCTCTTTTTGTCAGCTCACCGAGACGAACTAACTCTTCAATCTGGCATACATCTGTCGCATCTGCGAGACATCCTGGTCTGCAGGCATCTCCGAGAGAGATTGTCACATCATATTCCTCGCAAATATCTAAAATTTCATCAAAATATTCATAAAATGGGTTTTCCTCCCCTGTCATGCTCATCCAGGCAAATACAAGGCTGCCACCGCGGCTTACGATATTCATTTTTCTTTTATGTTTTTTAATTTGCTCGATTGTTTTTCTTGTAATTCCGCAATGTAATGTTACGAAGTCAACGCCGTCCTCGGCGTGAAGGCGAACGACATCAATAAAATCTTTTGCAGTTAATGTCGCTAAATCTCTTTGATAGTGAATTACGCTGTCGTATACTGGAACAGTTCCAATCATAACAGGACATTCGCTTGTTAATTTTTGACGAAATGGCTGTGTATTTCCGTGGCTAGATAAATCCATAATTGCTTCTGCGCCGAGCTTTACTGCACTCATTACCTTTTCCATCTCGATATTATAATCTTTACAGTCTCTAGATACTCCAAGATTTACATTAATTTTTGTGCGGAGCATACTTCCCACACCTTCAGGGTCAAGACATTTATGATTTTTATTTGCACAAATCGCAACCTTTCCCTCTGCAACTAATTTCATTAACGCCTCGACTGATAGTTTTTCTTTTTTCGCAACAGTCTCAATTTCTGGTGTCACGATTCCTTTTCTGGCAGCGTCCATCTGTGTTGTATAATTTCTCATTGTTTTTTCCTCCTTGTTTTTACAGATTTTTTTAGAGTGACAAAAAGTGGTGACCTCAATTGGTCGCTAATTAAAAGTCGACTGTTTAGAGTTATGGACTCTTGATGGGACTTTTACAATAAAAAAGAGATACCATAGGGGTATCTCTAGTCAAATATCGTTTTAGAATTAAAATAAAAAAACTATAAAATACTAGCGTATTTCATAGTCCTATCTATCTCATTTTATTTTTCTAGGCTATCCCTACGTTGGCATTATCCAAATCAGGTAATGGGTCGAAACTATCTCTTTCCTCTCAGCCGGTCATCCAGCTCCCCAAGCTATATCTCTTTGTTGAAATTTAGTATACTACTATTTGGAGTGTTTGTAAAGTATACTTTTGGAAACAGATAAAGTGGAATGCTTTTTTGAAGGAAATATTTGGAAGGAAACGCCATCCGTCCAAAGCCCGTTCTTTCCCTTTCCAACACGTTGCGTTCCCGCCATTTTTCGCTACTCTGCCTATTTATGAGGCTCATCGCAAATTCGCAGATAAACTGCTCAAACACGCTCAGAACCCCAAAGCTTCTGTAGCGAAAAATGTCTCTACTCATCTATCGTTGGCCAGGGAAAGAACGGGCGTCTGCTCTCACTGTTTCAAAAAATATAGGTTTTGGAATAGATATTTTATAAGCTAGTGCGAAAGATTGAAAAATATGATATACTATTTTATTAAGTAAAAAACAAAAAAGGATGGTGAAGAAAAATGAAATATTTAGTAATCGGAGCTGGCGGAACAGGAGGCAGTATCGCAGGTTTTATGACGAGAGCGGGAAAGAATGTCATTTTAATTGCCAGAGGAGCTCACTTGGAAGCGATATGTAAAGATGGTCTTAAAATTGAGAAGTTAAAAGGAGAAGAGTCGATAAAAGTGAATGCGATGACAGAGGCGGAATATAGAAGTTCGGGAGAGAAAGCCGACGTAATTTTTGTCTGTGTGAAGGGATATTCCGTAGATAGCATTTATGATTTAATTCAAAATGCAGCTCATGAGGGAAGTATTGTCATTCCAATTTTAAATATATACGGAACAGGGGAGAGGATGGCAAAACAGCTGCCAGGTCTTGAGGTATTAAACGGTTGTATTTATATAGCAGCTGCCATCTCTGCTCCCGGAAAAATTAAGATGAGCGGGAATATTTTTAAAATTGTGTTTGGAAGAGTGGATGGCGATACGAGCAGTTATGTATTGCAGCAGATCGAGAAGGATTTGAGAGAATCTGGCATTGATGGTATTTTGTCAAGCGATATAAGAAGAGAGACGTTTGAGAAGTTTTCATTCATTTCTCCGATGGCAGCAACAGGAGCGTACTATACTTCTACAGCTGGAGATGTGCAAAGAGAAGGGCAGATAAGAGAGACATTTAAAGATTGTGTGAGAGAGATTGATAGGCTTGCAAATGCGATGGGTATTCCATTTAATTTTGATATTGTAGAAAAAAACTTAAAGACGATGGATATCGTAGAGCCAGACTGTACGGCTTCTATGCAAAAGGATTTAGAAAAGGGTGGAAACTCTGAGATGGATGGATTGATTTTTGAAGTTCTGCGTCTTGGAAAAAAATATGGAGTTCCAGTTCCAACTTACGAAAAAATTTCTAAAAAATTTGGATATAATTTATAGTATAATAAAAATCTTCAAAATTTTCGTTGCGATAAACGGGAAAAAGCCTGTTCCTTTAGGTGAGGGATGAATAGCTGTTTAAGGAAAAGAGATATTCTACGAAAATGATAGTAAGAATTCTGAAAAAATTAACGAAATTAACTTTGTTGTGGATGCATTGTCATGTAAGTATAAGTTTTGCAAGGAGCAACAAAAGGAGATATATAGTTAAACATTTAGAAATATAACATATTTTCGTAGAATATTTTAAATTCATGTGATAATCTCAATTTATTTATCATATCTAGCCTGTTCATATTGGAGATGAATCTGCTTTGTCTCTTCCATATCAGCGATATTTGCCGCTTTTTCAATCTCATAAGGTGTTTCATGAGGAAGTGGCAGCTCGTGCCGATGTTTCTTGATAAAGAGATAATAGTCATAGCGTATTTTTTCTCTCGGAGACATATTTTTCTTATCCCATTTTTTTCTGGTAATTTTTTCTTCCAAAAAGGAAGAGTGATTTATCATATCTAAATTTTCTACAATATCTCCGTTCTCATCATAGGCTTCTCGAAAGGTACGCTGTGTCTTATTTATATATTTTATAGTGTAGATTCCGATAAGAAGAAAAATGATGACCATCAAAATTTTGGTCAGAGGCTCCATCCAAGGTAAGTGGAGGGGTTCTCCCGCCATTTCTTGTAAATATTTATAAAACTCATCATCTTCAGAACTAGATTCTGTCTGTGTATCTTCCCAAAGTTCATCGGAGTAAGGCGTGTTTGAGAGAAGTTCTCTTGTGTTGTGATATGTTCGATTGGGAATTGTCAAAATGGAGGGAATACTTGCCAACAAAAGTAAAAGCAACAAGACGATGAACATATTTTTACTAATTCCGTAAATCCTTTTTTTGGGTACATTTTCAATTGTCTGATTAATAAATAAATAGTTTTCTGTGTTTTTTAAATATAGATAAAGCATTACGGTAAAGAAGTAGAGAATACAGCTAAAAAATGCTTCATTACATAAAGGTTCGTTGTTAAAAAATTTTCCAATCATATAGGATACAAAGAAGAAGAGTATCCCTACAAATCCTGGATTTGTGAGCATATCATAGTGTTCTTTTGACTCCTCAGTATCTGCATAAGTCATTTCTATTTTTTTATTGTGAAGTCTTCCAAGAAAGCGGTAAATAATAATATAAATTCCCTCAATCATAATTATAGTAGGGATAAAAGTTGGGTTAAAGCTATGAAAGGAAACTATATTGCCTATTTTAAGTACAATCCATCCTGCCGTTAAAATAGAGAGGAGAGAGAAAAATAAATATCCAATTAGACTTTTACAGTGCAAAATAGATATTTCTGTCACTATCACAGGAATAATGAGAAAAAGATTTAATATATAAAGCCAAATCTGTTCCGTCGATATTGTCTCCATTCCCAGTGAGTAGAGCGTAGGAAAAAAGAGAGAAAAAATAAGTGTTGTATGTATCCAACCAGTTATCATCTTAAGTTTTGTTTTCAATGCTTATTGCCCTCCCTTCGAATGATTGCGAGATTATTTTTCTGCGGAAATATCGGGATTTTCTCATTTGAATCTACTAAAAAAACTAAAATTGCTGGTGTATTCTTTCCACAAAAATTAGAAATAGAAGAGAGGAGAGCTTCGTTTTTTGTAATGAAAATGGAAACTCCGTCCTCTATTTTATTTTGTAAAATTTCTTCGTAATCAAGCATCTGTTTTGTCAAGTCAATTTTCGCTAAGGCTCTCTCAATTTTAGTCATATGAGAGGTGCCAATAGCTGGAGCAACATAAAAATATTTCTGTTTTTCTTTATTATCAGAAATAACAGGCATATTTATTGCCAATCCTACATTCATTCCCTGATGTATAAATTTATAGGTGAGAGAAGCAGTGATGGATATTGCTTCCTCTATTAAAAAATCTTGTCTCATCATTCGTCTCTCATTTACATCCAGATAAATCATCACTTTGCCAGTCAAAGTCGAGTCAAATGTATTTACCATTAAATTTCCAGTTTTGGCGCTGGCCTTCCAGTTGATTGATTTCATTGGATCATTCAGTGTATACTCTCGAATAGCGTGAAAGGCAAATGGGTCTTCGTAAAGCTGTTTCGTCACCTGACGACTTCCCATCATCTGATTATAAGATAATAAAATATCGGATACATCCGTACGTTTTGAGTAGACGTAGAAGTCCGTATTGCTCTGTAAATTTACGATATATTTATGTTTTATGAGCAAGGAGTACCCAATACATTGTAAATCAGAGATAAAATAATAGCCTCTGTGATTACAGTCTACCAATAAATTTCTTGTAATTCTCTGGAATCCAAGCAGGGAAAAAATATCTCTCTTATATAAGAAATCGCTTACTTGTGCATTTTCCATCTGGCGAAAGGTAAGACCTTTTTGGAGCTGAAAACCGAGCTCTAAAATTGGAACGGGAAGTTTCTTTTTATTTTCAATTTTTTCAATTAATATGGTTTCCTCCCCCTCGTAGGCGAAATCTCTACAAAAAGAAAGAGTTATAAAAAGCTCTCTCGACCAGTTTTTGGAATAGTAGAGGATGAAGAGAGAATACACAAAAAAAGTACAGAGAAAGAAAACTAAAATCATAATTAGTACCAAGCCTCAAGTGAATAAGTTTATATGTTCATTTGAGACGCAAACCACAAAGGATGAAAGATAATGTGTTTGCAATTTCCCTTTCTTTTATTTTTCTTTCATCTTTTATCCCATTCCTCTGTCGGAACAGGAATGCTAGCCAAAAGTCCCTCAATCGTGGAAAGTTTTTGTTCCTCATTGCTGTATTCTAGTAAGAGTCGATGAGCGAGAACTGGGACTGCAACTTTTTTTATATCTTCTGGTACAACAAATTCTCTGCCATTAATGAGGGCATAACCCTGAGATGCGCGAAGAAGTGCGAGTGTCCCTCTTGGACTGACTCCAGTGCCTGTTCCGTTTTTTCTCGTGGCGTGAATGAGGTTAATCATATATTCTTGTAAGTCTTTATGGACATAAATTTCTTTACATTTTTTTTGAATGGAGATAATATCCTCTAAAGAGCAGATGCAAGATATCTCCTCGAGAGGTTCGCTATGAATATAGCGTTTTATCATTGTAAGTTCTTCTGTTTTGGTCAGACTGCCCATATTAAGTTTCATTAAAAAACGATCCATCTGTGCTTCTGGGAGAGGAAAACAGCCGAGTGTCTCAATCGGGTTTTGAGTAGCGATAACAAAAAAAGGAGGTGCTAATTTTCTTGTCACACCGTCCACCGTGACTTGTTGTTCTGCCATACATTCTAGGAGACTGGATTGTGTTCTTGGAGTAGCACGGTTGATTTCATCAGCTAATAAAAGATTTGAAAAAACTGGTCCCTCTCGGAATACAAATCTTCCTTCCTCCTGATTAAAATAGGATAGACCAGTCACATCACTTGGAAGTAAATCTGGTGTAAACTGTACACGGTTAAAGCGAAGTCCCATCGATTTTGCGAGAGATTTTGCAAGCATTGTTTTACCAGTGCCAGGGACATCTTCTAGCAGAATATGTCCGCCAGCGGCGAACGAGGTGAGAATAAGTTCTGTCAAATCTTCTTTTCCGATCATTACTTTTGATATATTTTTTTTAATTTTGTCTAATATTGTATTCATAGATAAATCCTTTCGTTATCATGGACGAAAATCCATTACTTTTAGGTAATGGGAGAAATTCTCTTACAGTGAGTCTTCTCTATTGGTTTAAATTTATTGTATCATAAAGTTTAAATAGAGAAAACATAGAAAAATAGACAAATAAATATATAAATATGATTGAAATTTAAATATGGACAAAACAAGGACTATCGCATTAAAAAATTGTAATACGATAGTCCTTTTATTTAGTAAAATAAAGCTGAAAAAGATTATAATTTACTTATAATCTCTCTCTTATATTTTAAAAATGTCTCTGTCAAATAAAAATCATCTGGACGAGGTTTTTTCTCTTCTATCACAATCTCATGTTTAATTTCCCCGGGAGACCCATTTAAAATATAAATACGGTCGGAGAGAAGAATCGCCTCATCGATATCATGTGTGATAAAGAGCGTTGCCAAGTCAATCTTTGTCATAATATCCAAATACCATTTATGAATGGTAGATTTTGTCAGAGTGTCGAGTGCGCTAAAAGGCTCGTCTAAGAGTGCCACTCCGTTTGAGGAGAGATAGGTGCGAAGAAGAGCAGCGCGCTGTCTCATACCGCCAGATAGCTGACAAGGATATTGATACTGTGTCCCTTCTAGTCCAAACTGCTCAAAGAGTGGGCTGGCCTTTTTTCGGGCATCCTCTTTTTTCACCCCTTTTAAAACAAGAGGTAAAGAGACATTGTCGATAATTTTTTTGTGGGCGAAGAGCAGATCTTTTTGTAGCATATAGCTCACTTGACCAGGATGAGAGGTTACATCCTCTCCTTTTAGAAGAACTCTCCCTGTATCTGGTGTAGTAAGTCCAGATAAAACATGAAATAATGTCGTTTTTCCAGAACCACTGACGCCAAGCAGACAGACAAGCTCCCCTTGCTTTAATTCGATATTGATATTTTGAATAATCGTTCGTCCACTGTATTTTTTAGAAATATTTTCTGCTTTTAAAACTGTCATTTTCTCATCTCTATTCTAGATAATCGTTGGAATATCCTTTTCCAGTTAAATCCATATTAGTGAGTTTATTTTCATAGAGCCATTTATAAAAGTCATCCCATCTTTTAGAGTCGATTACACCCCAGGAAGAAGCGTCGTCGATATATTTCTCAGATAAGTATTTTTGACTCTCGTAAACTAAATCTTTAGAGCCCTCGAGAGAATGGGTATCATCTCCAGCAATTAATATATCAGCGGCCTCGTTAGGATTTTCGGCGGCGTACTCGTATCCTTTTTTTGTGGCAGATAAAAATGCCTTGGCAATATCTGGAGATCCTTCTAAGAACTGATTGCTTGCGATAATAACTGGTGTGTAGTAGTCAAATACAGGATTTATATCACGAAATGCCCAGTAGTCACAGTCTATATTTTCTATTTTAGAATTGATACCACTCCATCCGTAAAATACCCAGACAGCGTCCGTCTGCTTTGCAGCGAGGGCCGCAGGCTCATCCGTGATATCATTTGGAATTAACTTAATTTTGGAGTAATCTCCTCCGTCTGAGGTTACTACATTTTCAAGCATGGCAAGCTCAATTGGGGATTCCCATGTAGAATAGGTTTTTCCAGTTAATCCCTTTGGAGAGTCGATACCATCCCCAGCTCTTGATAAAATACCAGAAGTATTATGTTGAATGACTGTCGCCACCGCAGTAATTGGAAGGGGATCGTCAGAGTCAAGGGAAGCTGCCATTGTATCTTGTGCTTCGATGGCAAACTGGGCTTGGTTAGCGGCACACATTGTTGCAGCTCCATTTTCAGGCGGCTGTACAATTTCTACATCAAGGCCAGCGTCCTCGTAGTATCCGAGAGATTTGGCTGCGTAGATGCCAGTATGGTTTGTGTTTGGTGTCCAGTCAAGACAAAATGTGATTTTAGTAAGCTCTTTATTTTCTGTGGAATTGTTATTATCGTTTTTTGAGCTTATGTCAGAGGAGTTACTTCCGCAAGCTACAAGGGAAACTGTCATACAAGCACTGAAAAAGAGAGCAGTTATTTTTTTAAAATTGAATTTTTTCATAAAATCCTTCTTTCTTAATTTTAGCGTCTTTAAATTTTCATAGTTAAAACTAGAGGTCACTTAAAATTCTAATAAGCCGAAGTAGACAAGTCTAGACTACTTGGGTAGATTCATTTAAGCAGTTATAAGTTATATTAAGATTCCTTTGCTTCTTTTTCCACACGAACCCAAGGCATAGAAATATCGCGAAGAATATTGACAAACAACATAAGAAGAAGGCTGATGATAACGATAAAAATAATAACAGCGAACATTTTATCAAATGCGTATGCCTTCTTTACTCGTGTCATATAAACACCGAGTCCTTCAAATCCTCCTAGCCATTCAGAGATAACTGCACCGACTACTGCGTAGGATGCAGATATCTTTAATCCCGAGAAGAAATGTGACATGGCGGATGGAAGCTTTACGTGGGTAAATATTTGCAATATACTTGCTCCCATGGCGCGCATCAAATCTATAGAATCGCGGTCCACACTCTTATATCCGTCCAATAATCCAACTGTAATCGGGAAAAATGTTGTTATGACAACGAGAGTAATCTTTGGTGCCATGCCAAATCCCATCCACAGTACTAAAATCGGAGCGATGGCTATTGTTGGAATTGTCTGTGTGATAACCATAATCGGATAGAAAGCTTGATTTAAAACTAAAAAGTGATCCATTAAGGTTGCTGTGATAAAAGCGAGAAGGACACCGATACAAAGTCCATAAAAGGCTTCTAGCAAAGTAACCTTTCCGTGTGCCAAAATGATTGGAAAGTCATTGATGAGTGCTTTTATGACATCTACCGGAGAAGGCAGCATATAAGCTGGAACTGCTCCAGATTGACATAAGAGAAACCAACCAATTAAGATGGCAAAAAGAGCAATAGCGGCAGGAATCTTATTTATGATGTTTTGTAACTTTTTTGTCAATTGTGAGTACATCTCCTTCTGCTTTATAAGAAATCTTTACATAAGTATTCATTGCCTTGCAGCCTGCCTTTGCAGCTACAATCTGACAATTTTTTACGATTTCCATTAATTCGTCATAATCTCCCTCGATAGAAGTCTCACAAGGTCCAACATAATAGCTAAGACCAGTGGATTTAATATAGTCGATTACTTCGTCGACGATGCGAACTACTTCATCGTCATCTAATACGGTTGGTAAAACTTGGATTGCTACGCTTGCGTTCATTTTTTATTCCTCCTAAAATGTAATAAATTTATCATAAAACTCAACTGATTCATTATAAACAAATAAAGAGAACTCAATTCAATTTTATGAGTTGCTCATAATATGAGCATAAGTTTCATGTAATAATAATGTGAATAACATCATTGGGTTTTATTCAAAAATAAGGGAGAGGGAAAAAGAAAAGCATTCACAGAGTATATGAATGCTTTGATAATTTATATTTAGAAAACATTCCCTACACTGGCATTACCCAACAGGTTAAAAGGGTCTAAGTATTATCTTACTCTCAGCTTGACGCTCCCCTAGCTTTGATTTGACGTATTTAGTATACTCTATAAAAGGAAAAAATGCAATGGTTTTTGGAGAGGAAACGCCATCCGTCAGAAGATTATTCTTTCCCTTTCCAACACGTTGCGTTCTCGCCATTTTTCGCTACTCCGCCTATTTATGAGGTTCATCGCAAACTCACTTCGTTCAGACACGCTCAGAACCTCAAAGCTTCCGTAGCGAAAAGCAGCTCCACTCCACTATCGTTGGAAAGGGAAAGAATAATCTTCTGACGGATGGCTGTGTACTGGCGAAACATTAGGGAATATCTTATTGTTCTGCCAGTACACAGCCGAGAGAGCAAGCAGATATCTGCTTGCTCTCTCGGCGTCTGCTCTCACTGTTTCAAAACCTATACTCTAAAGAGCATACTACATACTATCCCTTGCGGGTGAAAATAGCTTACTCTGTTTCACAAAGTATGAGTTTAGAAAAATATAAAGAAAGTAAAACAAAAATAACAAGGATGAGAGAAAAATGAAGGTAAAACTATCCCCCTAGGGGGCTTGTGGGAGAAAATGGGTTTCGATATGATAAAAACAAAAAAGTTTTAGGGGAGATATATAAAATGAATACAGTACAAAAATTAGAAAATAGACAGAAAAAAATAAGTAATATTATTATGCGGGATGCAAAAAAAGAAAAAATTGTAAATTACTGGGGAAAACGAAGCGACAGTTTTTTAGAGCAAAGAAGAGCAGAATTACATAGTCCATTGGCAGAGCGTTGGATGGACGAGATTTGTAAATATCTTCCACAGAAAAGGGGATTAAATATATTGGACGTAGGATGTGGGGCTGGATTTTTTTCTATTTTACTGGCGAAAGAGGGGCATAAAGTAGTTGGAATAGATTTGACAAAAGAGATGATAGAGCAATCAAAAATTTTGGCGAGGGAAGAGAGAACAGATGGGTGTTTTCTAGTTATGGATGCTGAGAAATTAGAGTTTCAGGCGGGAAGATTTGACGTAGTAATTTCTAGAAATCTTACTTGGACTTTGCCAAATCCGAAGAAGGCGTATCGAGAATGGTTTCGTGTGCTAAAAAAAGGTGGAATACTCTTAAATTTTGACGGAAACTATGGTGAAAATGATGTATCAGATACTTCTATCTTGCCGGAAAATCACGCACACCATATGTTAGGTGATGAAATGATGAGAGAATGTGAGAAGATGAAAAAGCAGCTTTCTATTAGTTCAGTACAGAGACCAGCGTGGGATATGTCTGTTCTTAGTCAGATTGGATTTAAAAAATTTTCGATAGATTTCGATGTCAGTGAGAGAATATATATTGAGAAAGATGAGTTTTATAACCCGGTTCCATTGTTTTGTGTTAGTGCGATAAAATAAAATTTTTTCTATAGAGTAATCCTGATGTAAGAGATAACCTAATTTAATAAAAAGGAAAATGGATATAACTTTCTTACTTTAATGTGTCAGAGCTTGAATCGAAAAAATTTTTATGCTAAAATGAAAGGCAAAAGTTTAGTATACTAGTAAAATAAATAAGAAACCTTGTATTAATTAGGTGGTACAAAAATATAGTGATTTGAATACAGTATGATATAAAATGGACAGATACGTATTTTGGAGGAAAAAATGAGAGATACAAAATCAGCTATAGATAAGATAGAAAAAAGGAAAACAATGCCACATACCCATGCGACAGAGGAGAAAACAGTGTATTTTCATTCTCATGAGGAGACAAAGGAAGCGGGATATGGTCATGAGGATAAAGAGGAGAATCATTCTCATAAAGAAGAGTATGCATATCTTCATTCACATGGACATGTTCACTCTCATACTCACACGAAGGCAGTTTTAAATAGAATGTCTCGGATTATTGGCCATATGGAAGCAATTAAGAAAATGGTGGAGGATGGAAGAGACTGTGCGGAGGTTCTCGTCCAAATATCAGCAGTGCGCTCTGCATTGAATGGTGTGGGAAAGGTTATTTTGAAAGACCATATCGATCATTGCATTGTGGATGCAGTAAGAGAAAATGATGTGGAAACGATAGAGGAATTAAAAAAGGCGATTGATAAGTTTTTATAATTGTTTCTTGTGAACTAAGTTTTAACCAATTTTTAGTGAGAGGGTTTTGTGGCAGTAAAAAATTATAATTTGTATGGAATACTTGGAGGTGTATAGTATGGTAAAGACAGCTTGTGAATATTGTGCAAATTTTGTTTATGATGAGGATGATGAGTCATATTATTGTGACGTCAATTTGGATGAGGACGAGATGTATCGTTTTATGAGTAGTTCCTATAAGGAATGTCCGTATTATCGCTCAGGAGATGAGTATAAAGTTGTTCGTCATCAGATGTAATTTCATTAATTGAAAAAATATATAGTATTTTATATCTTTTGGGAATAGGCTTTTTGGAATTTTCGGCGTCTGCTCTCACTGTTTCATAAAGTATATATTTTTTTAGAGAATAGAGAGAAGTTCAACTCTTGACACATTTACTATAGTCTGCTAATATAATAAATTGAAACAGAAAAGATGGCATTTTTTGTAATAAAAGAGCTTATCTTGTTTTAAGCATGTTGAAAGATCTAATTTGCATAGTAGAGGGCAGACTATAAAGGAGAGAAAATAGAAGAGATTTTCGCGCTATCTGTTTTTTCTACGATACAAAGTCAGCATACTTTAAAGTTAATATAATTTTTTATTTAGGAGGAAACTAAAATGGCTAATATTTTTTATCAACAAGATTGTGATCTTTCTTTATTAGAAGGAAAGACAATTGCTATCATCGGTTATGGTAGCCAGGGACATGCACATGCATTAAACTTAAAAGATTCTGGATGTGATGTAATCATCGGATTATATGAGGGAAGTAAATCTTGGGCAAAAGCTGAGGCTCAGGGACTTACAGTTTATACAGCAGCAGAGGCTGCAAAGAAAGCTGATATCATCATGATCTTAATTAACGATGAGAAACAGGCTCAGTTATACAAAGAATCCATCGAACCAAACTTAGAGGAAGGCAATATGTTAATGTTTGCTCATGGTTTCAATATTCATTTTGGACAGATCGTACCACCTAAATATGTTGACGTTACTATGGTAGCTCCAAAAGGACCTGGACATACAGTAAGAAGCGAGTTCCAGGTTGGAAAAGGTGTTCCTTGTTTAGTAGCTGTTGAGCAGGATGCTACAGGAAAAGCACAGGATATCGCTTTAGCTTACGCTTTAGGTATCGGTGGAGCAAGAGCTGGTGTTCTTGAGACAACATTTAGAACAGAGACAGAGACAGACCTCTTTGGTGAGCAGGCAGTACTTTGCGGTGGTGTTTGTGCGTTGATGCAGGCTGGATTTGAGACATTATGTGAAGCTGGATATGATCCAAGAAATGCTTATTTTGAGTGTATCCATGAGATGAAATTAATTGTTGACTTAATCTACCAGTCAGGCTTCGCTGGAATGAGATATTCTATTTCAAATACAGCTGAGTATGGTGATTATATTACAGGACCTAAGATTATCACAGAAGATACTAAGAAAGCTATGAAGAAAATCCTTTCTGATATCCAGGATGGTTCTTTTGCAAAAGAGTTCTTATTAGATATGTCCGCAGGTGGACAGGCTCACTTCAAAGCTATGAGAAAGCTTGCAGCAGAGCAGCCTCATGAGAAAGTTGGAGAAGAGATTCGTAAACTTTATAGCTGGAGTGATGAGGATAAGTTGATCAATAACTAATCTATAGTTCTTGCAATAATTCGGCCCTATATAGTGTTTGCTATATAGGGCTTTTTTTGCTATAATCAGTTTAGATTAATAGGATGGAGATAGGATATCGGTGTTTTTTTAGAGCAAGGGAAAAATATATCGTATTAGTTGAAGCTTAAAGTTGAGAAAGGAAGTGTGATTATGCCACCGATTAGTAATGATTGGCAGGAATATTTAAAAGAAGAGTATAAAAAGCCTTATTATAGAGAACTATATAAAACAGTGATGAAAGAATATAATGAGAGACAAATTTTCCCAGTACCTGATGATTTGTTTACTGCATTTCATTTGACTCCATTAAAAGAGGTGAAGGTTGTGATTTTAGGACAAGATCCATATCATAACGTAGGGCAGGCGCATGGACTTTGTTTTTCTGTAAAGCCAGAGGTTGACATACCACCTTCTTTACAAAATATTTATCAGGAGCTTCATGACGATTTGGGATGTGAAATTCCCAATAACGGATATTTGATTAAATGGGCAAAACAAGGTGTTTTAATGTTAAATACAGTGCTCACTGTTCGTGCACATCAGGCAAATTCTCATAGAGGAATCGGCTGGGAGCAGTTTACCGATGCATGTATTAAGATTTTGAATGAGCAAGATAGACCAATTGTATTTTTACTATGGGGGCGTCCGGCACAAAATAAAAAATCTATGCTTCATAATCCAAAGCATCTTATTTTAGAGGCGCCACATCCAAGTCCACTCTCTGCATATAGAGGTTTTTTTGGATGTAGGCATTTTAGTCAGACCAATGCATTTCTAGAAAAGAATGGGCTGACACCGATAGACTGGCAAATTCAAAACGTAGCTAAGTAAGGTAAAAATAGATAGAGAGGAAGACAGATATGACAATAGCACAATTAGAGCCTAGAAGAGTGTGGTATTATTTTGAGCAATTATCTAAAATTCCAAGAGGTTCTGGCAATCGAAAATTAATCGGTGAGTTTTGTATTCAAAAGGCAAAAGATCTAGGGCTAGAGTGGGAGCAAGATGAAGCAGGAAATATCTTAATTCGAAAGCAAGCGACAGAAGGGTACGAGAATATGCCTGGTATTATTTTACAGGGGCATATGGATATGGTTTGTGTTAAGATGGATAGGAAGCAGATTGATTTTGAAAAAGAAGGAATTACTATCTGTACCGATGGAGAAAAAATATGGGCAGATGGTACGACGCTTGGAGCGGATGATGGAATTGCTATGGCATATGCATTTGCGGTCTTAGAATCTGATGATATCGCACATCCTGCGCTTGAGGCATTATTCACGGTAGATGAAGAAATCGGTCTGCTTGGAGCCACTGATTTTGATGTTTCTAGATTAAGGGGGACGAGGCTGATTAATATTGACTCTGAGGAAGAGGGCGTTTTGACGGTGAGCTGTGCTGGAGGGGCAAGAGCAATTTGCCGCCTTCCGATAAAAAAAGAGTTAGTAAAGGGAAAGACATTATCTCTTAGGATTTCTAATTTACAAGGTGGACATTCGGGCGTAGAGATTGGGAAAAATCGAACGAATGCAATCATTTTACTCGGCAGAATTCTCAATTATATTCAAAATAAATGTGAGATTCGGCTTGTAGAGCTGAAAGGCGGAGGAAAAGAAAATGCAATTGCTACAGACGCTTGTGCGATATTCCAAGTTTTTGATATAGAAAAGGCTAGGACTGCATTTAACACATATATGAAAATACTTCAAAAGGAATTAAAAAATACAGAGCCGATGATAGAGCTTTCTTTAGAGCATGTAAAAGAGAATGAGAAAATAGAAAAGATGTTTAGTGAAAATACGACAAGACTAGCCATTTTTATGCTCTATCATTTTCCAGATGGAATTCAAAAAATGAATCCAGAATTAGAGGGACTTGTGCAGACTTCTCTTAATATTGGAATTTTAAGTACGGAAGAAGACTATATTGAGACGTGGCATTCTCTCAGAAGCTCTGTGGCGTCTGAAAAGGAAGAACTTAAAGAGAGAATAAGCTCTTTGATGCAGATGCTTGGGGGAAATGTGGAATTTCGTGCAGAGTACCCAGCATGGGAATATAAAAACGACTCTAGACTTCGGGAAATTTGTGTGCAGATTTACAAAAAATTATATGATGGACAGGAGCCAGAAGTTGTTGCGATTCATGCGGGACTAGAATGTGGAATTTTCGCAGGAAAAAAGGAGAATTTAGATTGTATTTCTTTTGGCCCAAATCTTAAAGATGTTCATACGACGAAGGAGACTGCGGATGTAGCATCAGTAGCCAGAGTTTGGAATTATCTCTTAGAAATTTTGAAGTATCATGATTAAACGATAGAAAGTATCGAGAGATAGACGGGAATTTATACTTGTGGATTTTAGCTTTAGTATGAGAGATTGCTCTATCCAGAAAGTAATACAAGGAAGAAAAAAATAAAAATCCTCTATCTTTGCATAGAAGGAATATTAATTTACGAAAGGTTAAGGAAAAGAAATGATACAAGATGGATTTATGTATATTGCAGCTTTGATTTTTATAGCTGCATTATTGATTAATTTACCAAAGATTTTTAAAGGACCAAAAGCGAAGACGTTTTTTAACTTTGCACCACCGGTTGTTTTAATTTATTTAGGAATGATGGTGCTTTGTACATTAAAGGTATGGGATTTGGAGGCGACAGCGGAAGCTTATTCTAGTCTTAAAAACCCTTTATTATATGCGATGATTTTTTTAATGTTGCTTCGATGTGATCTCAGAAAAATCATGAAGTTGGGACCTAAAATGCTAATTGGATTTTTTGCAGCTACATTTTCTATTGGGGGTGGTTTTGTCGTAGCCCATGCTGTTTTGAAGGGAGCACTTGGAACAAATTCATGGAAATCTCTTGGTGCATTATGTGGTAGCTGGATGGGAGGCGGCGGAAATATGCTTGCTATTCAGGCAGCACTTGATGTGAGTGAGGGAGATATGGCATATGCTCTTGTCATGGACTCTATTTGTGCCACTTTCTATGTTATGTTTTTGCTCTGGGCAATTGGCTTTTCCAAAGTATTTAATAAGTGGACAAAAGCAGACACGAAAACTATTGATGAGGTAGGGATGTCATTAGAAGAAGAGACAAAAATGAATACAAAGCCTTTAGTATACCAAAATATTATCTTATTAATGGGATTAGGTCTTTTAGTTTCTGCTTTATCTAAAGAAATAGGAATATTACTAAATAATATAATGCCATTTTTTGATGCAGCTACATGGACTGTTCTTATTGTAACAGTAGTTGGTATACTACTTGCTATGACACCAGTGGGAAAAATTAAGGGAACAGAAGAGTTATCAAATGTTCTTTTATATGTGATTATTGCTCTGATTGCTTCTAGAGCTGACCTTGGAGCGATGGCGAATGCACATATATGGCTTTTGGCAGGTGTTATCATTTTAATAATTCATGTTTTTATTATGATTGTTTTTGCAAAAATATTTCATCTGGATATTTTTACTTGCTGTGTGGCATCTCTTGCAAATATCGGCGGAACAGCAACTGCTCCGATTTTAGCAGGTACGTATAGCAGCGCGTTAGTTCCAGTTGGTGTTATTATGGCATTGCTTGGTTATATCATTGGAACTGGCGGAGGATTGATTGTAGCTCATTTGATGAGTATTTTCTAATAGTAGTGCAGATGGAGATATTATTTGTATAGATTTTATATAGAAGAGTATCTATTCCTATGAGCAACGAGATAGATACAAATATTCGAATTGATATTTGGATATTATTGCGAGGATATTCATTTTATAAAAAAGAAGAAAGAAGAGATTGCAAAGAGAAAAATATTTTGCAATCTCTTCTTTCTTAATATTGTCCGAACGTTTTCTTCCAGTGCAGCTTATTATATAATCTGTTTTTGTTGATACAGAGAGAACGATGGCTTATAACGTAACGACATACTAACTATTGAGCTTTTACTTGGTAAGAAGCGGATTTATATGTAATTATTGAGCCATTTGTATTATCATTGCTATACTGTATAATTTCAATTTTATGAGTTCCAGCAGTTAAATAATTTCCTTGTAGCTGTAAAGCTTGCTCGGAATCGAGATAAAGAGGGGATGTAGCTAACATTCCATCAATATAAATATAACATATATGAGTTGTATCAAAATTTTCTGTTTTTAAAATAATATCCGCTGTGGAATTTTGATTTCCAGTGATAGTAGGTGATCCACCATCCTGATTAGATAAAGATATGGATCCAGAACCTGTGTCACTATAATTTCCAGATGGAAGGTCACGGTTTTGAGCAGTAGTTGTGGCGGCAGTCGAAGCTGTTGTGGCAGCAGTTGTAGCGGCAGTTGTTATCTTGGACTGGTCTGCTGTATTAAGATTTGGAGTCGATGCAGCAGTAGTCGCCTGAGTTGTCACAGTAGTCGCCTGAGTTGTCACAGTAGTCGCTTGAGTTGTCGCAGTAGTTGCTTGGGTTGATGCGGCAGTTGTAGCAGTTGTAGTGGTTTCTTGTGTTTCGTCTGTTTTCTTTGTACTTTTTGCACTAACATTTGTTGAATCTTCCGCAGTGGAAGTCGTAGCAGAAGTGGAAGCTGTTGTCGTGACAGGTTCTTGTTCTTCTGTGGAAAGTTCTTCTACTCCTTCTAGAATTTCTATGTATTCGTCAAATGTTAAACTATCTGTATGAATTAAATTTTCTGTATCTTTGTCTAAAATATTAACAGTTGTCTTAATATCATCGCTCGATACGGATGAAAGAGCTTGATATAATGTTCCAAAGAAATAAAGAGGTTTTGTCGAGATAATATCTGAGCTTGTATATTCCTCAGAATCTATTTTGACATTAAACTCTGTTAGATTAACATCATGTGAAATTTCTCGAAAAGAACAGGTATCTTTATTATCTTTTATGAATTCATTATTATAATCGTCAATAGCAATCTTTATATTTGTCAAAAAATTCTTGTAAGTATTGTTTGACATGTTCAGAGAGACAGAACCGTCATTATTCGTCGTTACGTTTTTGATTCCTTGTTCTTTGGCTACTTTTGCAATCTCGAAGCTGTCTTGTCCAGAATCTTCAGTATCTACGCTTGAGGTAAAAGGTTTTGGAATAGTAACTTTCGTGTTAAAAAGCCCCTTTTTTACAGAAATTGTATAAGGTCCTTCATTTGAAGAGTGAAAAGAACCGCAAGATGTAAAGGATAGGGCTAATGAAAAAATTAAAAATAAAGTAAAAAGTTTTTTCTTCATAAATATGCCTCCTAATGTCCCTATTGAGGACATAAAAATTGGGGGATTTCTCATAAAACCCCGTATGTATTCTTGGTTTTTATTTGTTGTTTGAAATCTAGTATATAATTATACATTAACTAACTTAAAAAGTAAATAAAAGTTTATAAAAAGAAATAAAAAAACAGTATGTAAAATATTGGAAAACTGAACTGAAAGAAAAATTGATAGCAGGAAGAGAGGTAAGGTAACATAAAATTTATAAATTGAAAGTGTAAAACCCACTACCTTTAGGCTATGGGTAGTTCACTCGATTAGCTTATGGCGCAATTTGTTTTTGCTAATGCAGAGCGAATAATAAATATAGATACAAGGTTATGGTATAAGGAGAGAGAATAAATGGAGAAAAAGTATATATGGATTGACGTAGGTGGTAGTTCCATTAAATATGCTATTATAGATAGAGAACTTCATTTTTATGAAGAAAGAAATATTGTCATACCATATGAGGGAGTAGAAAAATATTTGGACGTGTTGGAGGGAATCTATCAAAAATATTGCGGGATTTAAAGTGTTTGAGTGGGAAAATGATGGAGACGAAAAGATGCTGGAGGCTCTTGATTCCTTTTTTAAGTTAAATTTCAAAGTATTTTTGTAGCTGTAAATTTTTACAATGTTTCATTTTGTTTCAAATAAATTTTTTGTATGTAATATACAAAAAAATGCTTATAAAATGAGCAAAATCAACAAAAAACACAATCTAACTTGACAAATTTTTAATGTGAGTCTATAATAAATACATAGCATGAAACGGGATTCAAAAAAAATGAAATGGAGAAAACAAGATGACAAGCATAAGAGAAGTGGCAAAGATAGCGGGGGTTTCTCCTTCTACGGTATCAAGGGTAATAAATGGAACGGCCAATGTTTGTGATGAAAAAAAGCAAAAGGTTTTAAGGGCTATTCATGAAACGGGTTTCAAACCGAATGAACTTGCCCGTGCATTATATAAAAAGTCGTCAAAGATTATAGGGGTAATTGTTCCAAATATTGAAAATCCGTTTTTTAATGAACTTGCCAAGGCTATTGAAGAAGAGGCATATCGAAATGGATTTAGAATTCTTTTATGTAATTCAAATGATAATACAGAAAAAGAACTCTTGAATATCCAAATGCTAAATCAAATGAAAGCAGATGGAATTATCATTGTAACAAATAGTGATACAACTGGACGAGAGATTGTAGAATGTGAACTTCCTGTAGTTGTAGTAGATAGAAAACTTTCCGTACATGGAGAAATTGCGTACATTGAGTCGAATCATTATGAAGGTGGAAAGATGGCAATGCAGCATCTACTTGACTGTGGTTGTAAAAATATTGTATGTCTAAAAGGACCAGTTGAGTACAGTAGTGGATGCCAAAGATATTTAGGATATCAAGATATATGTGCAAAGTATGGAATCAAGGAGCAGTATGTGGATTGTATCTATGATTACGAGGCGGGACTTGAGGCTACCAGAGAATTATTGAAGAAGTATCCAAGGGTAGATGGGATTATAGCATGTAATGATATGGTTGCCATTTCAGCTTATAAAATTCTTCAAAAGGAAGGGTATAAGATACCAAATGATGTACAGATAATTGGATTTGATGACATTAAATTTAGCCGACTGTTTACACCAGAATTTACAACGATTATTCAGCCAATTGCGGAGATGGGAACATTGGCAGCTCAAATTATTATTCAAAATGCAAATGGACTACCGTTTCAAAAAGAAAATATATTTGACGTTTCTCTAGTGGAGCGTCAGACGACAAGAAAGAAGGAGTAAAAGTATGAAGCTTGCAGTAATAGGAAGTATTAATGTAGATATGACCGTCACAGCAGAGAGAATTCCTCTAAAGGGTGAGACATTGTGCGGTGATAGCATTAGTTATATTCCGGGAGGAAAAGGTGCCAATCAGGCCGTAGCTATGGCAAAGCTTGGTGCTGAGGTTGAGATGTTTGGATGTGTCGGAGATGACAGCAATGGACAAAAGATGATTGATAATCTTAACCAGGCAGGAGTAAAGACAGACCATATCAAGGTACTGGAGGGGGTTTCAACTGGAATAGCTATGATTACCGTAGGAGAGAATGACAATACAATCGTTGTTGTCGCAGGAGCAAATGGAAAAGTTGATAAACTATATGTGGATGGCATTAAGGATGAACTTGCTGCCTATGATATGGTAGTTCTTCAGCATGAGATACCTTTAGAAACTGTGCATTATATTATTGAGTTTTGTGCACAAAAAGGAATTAAGGTTATATTAAATCCAGCACCAGCAGCAACAGTTCCTATGGATATTATCGAGAAGGTAACTTATATTACACCAAATGAGCATGAGGCAGTTTTGATTTTTGGAGATGAATTAACAGTAGAAGAGATGCTTAAAAAATATCCAGAAAAATTAGTGATTACTCAGGGCTCTAAGGGAGTTTCTACCTGTTTAAAGTCAGGAGAGATTTTAAATGTTGCGGCTAGACCAGCAAAGGTAGTGGATACAACAGGAGCAGGAGACACATTAAATGGTGCATTTTCTGTACAAATTGCAGGTGGTGTGGATATGAAGAGTGCGCTAACTTATGCCAATAAAGCGGCAAGTTTGTCAACGGAGAAGTTTGGAGCACAGACTGGAATGCCAACAGCAGAAGAGGTAGAGAGAGCTTGAGAGGTAGAAAAGATTGAAGAAACATGGAATTTTAAATAGTGATATAGCACGAGTATTATCTTATATGGGACATACGGATCAGATTTGCATTGGAGATTGTGGGTTTCCAATTCCAGATGAGACAGAACGAATTGATCTTTGTGTGAAATTTGGGCAACCAAGCTTTATGGATGTATTAAGAGAAGTCGGAAATGATATGAAGATTGAGAAAATAATTATTGCAGAGGAGATAAAGGAACAAAATTCGAAGATTTTTCATGAGATAGAAAAATTTTTTAGCTGTTTTGAAACCGGTTTCAAAATAGAAGTAGAATTTGTTTCCCATGTAGAATTAAAAGAAAAGACAAAAAAATGTAAGGCAGTTATTCGAACAGGAGAGACGACGCCTTATGCAAATATTATTTTGCAGTCAGGCTGTATTTTTTAAAAGGAGGAGAAGAGATGCAGATTGAAATGCGCGGAATCGATAAGTCATTCGGAAGTAACGCGGTTTTGAAAAGTGCAGGTTTCTTATTGGATCATGGGGAGATTCATGCTTTGATGGGAGAAAACGGTGCGGGGAAATCTACTTTGATGAAGATTCTTACTGGTGTGTATACAAGAGATGCAGGAATTGTTATTGTTGATGGCAAGGAAGTATGTTATAAGAATCCTCAGGAGGCAGAAAGAGCAGGAATTGTATTTATCCATCAGGAATTAAATGTAATGTTTGACCTGACGGTAGAAGAAAATATGTTTATGGGGAAAGAAATAAAAAAAGGGTTCGGAATTTGTGATAAAAAAGCAATGAGAGCACAAGTAAAGAAAGTACTCGATATGTTAGGGGTAGATATCAATCCTGGAAGAGTTATGAGCGAGCTTTCTGTCGGTCAACAGCAGATGATTGAGATTGCGAAGGCATTGATGGTTGATGCGAAGGTTATTATTATGGATGAGCCTACGGCGGCATTGACACAGAGTGAGACAGAAGTATTATTTCAGGTAGTAAAATCATTAAGAAAGCAAGGAGTATCGATTGTTTATATTTCTCATCGTATGGAAGAAATTTTTGAGCTCTGTGATAGAATTACTATTTTGCGTGATGGTACTTATATCGATACAAAGAGAATTTCAGATACGGATATGAATGATGTTGTTAAAATGATGATTGGGCGTGAGATTGGAGAGCGTTATCCAGCGAGAAAGTGTAAAGTTGGGGATGTTGTGTTTGAGGTTAAGAGATTGACTTGTCCGGGCGTATTTGAGGATGTCAATTTTGAAGTACATGCGGGCGAGGTTCTTGGTGTATCTGGTTTAATGGGAGCGGGAAGAACGGAAATTATGCAGGCGATTTTTGGAAATATGCCTCATGTGACAGGAACGATTATGCTAGATGCAAAACAAATACAAAATAAGACACCTCAGATGGCAATGCAAAATGGAATAGGATTTATTACAGAGGATCGAAAAGTAGAGGGGCTTATGCTTGAGGAGAGCATTATGAAAAATATTTCTCTTGCCAATCTTGGAAGAATATCTCAAAATGGTGTACTTCAAAACAAAGCGGAGGGGGACTTAGTTAAGAGAGGAATCGAGGAATTACATATTAAATGTTTTGGTCCACAGCATGAATGTAATAATCTGAGCGGCGGCAATCAGCAAAAAGTTGTATTTGCAAAATGGATTTATACAAATCCAAAGGTTCTTATACTTGATGAACCAACGAGAGGTGTAGATATTGGTGCCAAGAAAGAGATTTACAGTATAATCAATGATTTGGCAGAAAAAGGAGTTGCTATCATCATGGTTTCTTCTGAGCTTCCAGAGGTGCTTGGTATGTCAGATCGCATTATGGTAGTAAGAGAAGGAAGCGTTAGAGGTATTTTAAATAGGGAAGAAGCAAATCAGGAGAATATCATGATTCTGGCGACGGGAGGAAGTCTATAATGAAAAATAAAAAAATAAATATACAAGATTTTGGAGTTTTAATCGCATTATTTGCGTTAATTTTAGTAATTGGAATTATTAGTCCAGAGTTTAGAACAATCAATAATTTTTTATCCTTGTTGAGACAGTCTTCAATTAATGGCTTTATCGCATTTGGTATGACATGTGTTATCCTGACAGGAGGAATTGATTTGTCTGTTGGTTCTGTATTGGCACTTACGACAGCTTTCTGTGCTGGATTTATTTCAAGCGGTATGCCAGCTGGTCTTGCTATGATTCTTTCACTTATTATTGGTACGGGATTTGGTGTAGTTAGCGGCATTTTAGTTACAAAAGGACGTCTTCAGCCATTTATCGCAACCTTAATTACTCAGATTGTATTTCGAGGAATTACAATGATTTATATGGATGGAAAGCCAATTTCCAATCTTGGAGACAGTTTTATTTTGAAATTTATTGGAAAGGGAAATCTTTTTGGTATTCCATTACCAGTTATCTTGTTTATTTTAGTTTTTGTGGTATTTATGTTTGTTCTTGAGAAGACAACATTTGGACGTAGAGTGTACGCAACGGGAAGTAATGCACAGGCAGCTAAGCTTGCAGGTGTAAACATCGATAAAACAAAACTTATTACATATGCTATTTCTGGATGTATGGCAGCTTTATCTGGTTTAATTCTCTTATCAAGACTTGGTTCTGCACAGCCTACTCTTGGTAATGGATACGAGCTTGATGCAATCGCAGCGGTTGCTCTTGGCGGCACAAGTATGAATGGAGGACGTGGACGTATTTGGGGAACATTAGTTGGAGTTCTTATCATTGCTGTGCTTAATAATGGTATGAATATTCTTGGTATTTCTTCGTATTACCAGGAAGTTGTAAAAGGTATCGTAATTTTAATTGCGGTATTATCTGATAGAAAACGTTAAAAATATTATCTTGAAATTTTTGAATATCTGATAAAAATTAGGAAAAGAGTCAGATAAAGAGAAATACCAAGAAAATAATAGAAGGAAATAATTGGGAGGAAGATATTATGAAAATTAAAAAAATTATGGCGCTTGCAATGGCAGCGGCAATGACATTTTCAATTGTAGCATGTGGTGCTGTATCAATTGACGGAGAATCTTCAAAAAAAGAAGAATCAAAAGAAGGTGGAAGCAATGAGAAAATTGGAAACGGAAGTATTGGATTTTCTGTTTCTACTTTAAATAATCCGTTCTTTGTCACTTTGACAGAGGGTGCCAAGGACAAGGCTAAAGAATTAGATGCAGAGCTTATCGTAGTAGACGCAGGTGATGATGCGGCAAAGCAGACAAATGATATTGAGGATTTGATTTCTAAAAATATTAGTGTTTTAGTTGTAAACCCAGTAGATTCTGATGCGGTAGCTCCAGCGGTTAAAGATGCTATGGCGAAGGGAATTAAGGTAGTTACGGTTGATCGTGGTGTAAATGGGGTAGAAGTTGATTGCTCAATTGCTTCTGATAATGTAGCTGGCGCAGCTATGGCTACAGAATATTTAGTAGAAAAAGTTGGTAAGGCAGCTAAGGTAGCTGAGCTTGAAGGAGTTTCTGGAGCTTCCGCTACAATTGACCGTGGGGAAGGTTTCCATCAGGTAGCAGATAAGGAATTGGATGTTGTTGCAAAACAGACTGCAAACTTTAATCGTTCAGAAGGTATGTCCGTAATGGAAAATATGCTTCAGGCTAATTCTGATATTGTTGGTGTATTTTCTCATAATGATGAGATGGCACTTGGCGCAGTAGAGGCAATCGCAGCAACTGGAAAGGATATCGCAGTTGTTGGATTTGACGCAACAGATGATGCTGTTACAGCAGTTAAGGATGGTAAGATGGCAGCGACTGTGGCACAAAAGCCAGAGCTTATGGGAGCAACAGCTATTGAGACAGCTAATTCTCTGGTAAAGGGAGAGACAGTAGAAAAATCAATTCCAGTAGAAGTAGAATTGATTACAGAAGAAAACGCAAAATAATTTTTTAGGGAATTGCCAGAAAAGCCGTTATATAATATACTTTGTTAGATGGTCATAAATTAGTTATAAAATAGCACTTAAAAAGAATATAAAGCATGAAAAAGAGTATGCGGTGCAGAGTATACTCTTTTTTCATATTTTCTTATTTCTCACAATAACATTATTTAGAAAAATTTGGAGATAGATATCTTCCTTTTTTGAGCAGTACTAGAGGAGAAAGAGATGAGATGTAAAACATGGCCACAAAGTATATGAATTTACTTTGTGGCTTATGCTATTGTTTATTGTGTTAGCATTTTGTATTATCAAATGCAGGATTAAATGCATAGAAGTTTTTAGAATCTAAACGATCTTGCACACGTCTTAAAGCTTCACCAAATCTCTGGAAATGAACAATTTCTCTCTCACGAAGGAATTTAATTGGTTCACAAATTTCAGGGTCTTTGACAAGACGGATAATATTGTCATATGTTGTTCGAGCCTTTTGTTCTGCAGCCAAATCTTCCGTTAAATCGGTGATAGGATCACCTTTTGACTGGAAGAATTTGGAGGTGAAAGCTTCTCCACTTGCTGCAATAGGCCAAAGACCAACTGTATGGTCTACATAATAATCAGCAAATCCCTGTTCCTTAATTTGTTCTATCGTCAAATTTCTTGTAAGCTGATGCACAATTGCGCTGATCATTTCCATATGTGCAAGTTCTTCTGTACCGATGTCAGTGAGAAGCCCTGCTATCTCAGGGTAAGGCATGGCATAGCGTTGAGAAATATAGCGCATAGAAGCTGATAATTCGCCGTCTGGACCTCCAAATTGAGTTATAATTACTTTCGCTATTTTTGCATCGGTCTTTTTTATATTTACTGGAAATTGTAATCTTTTCTCATAATTCCACATATATTAATCCTCCATTTCCCAAGGCCAAGGCTGTTTTGCCCATTCCCAGCATCGGTCATTTGACGCTGTTGAGATTGTTAAAGGTCCAAAATGAGCAGCATATTCTCTAAGCGCTTGATTTCTCGCTTTATTATAATTATTAAAATACTCTAATGCTTCTTTATTATCTGGATGTGTGTCCAAAAATAATTTTGCTTCATCCACAGCAAAACTTACCGCATTAATATAATCCATTAATTTTTTTTGATCGATTCCTCTCATTTCGAACAACATCTCCTTCCATAAAATGGTAAATCTAACTCTTGGAAGATTGTGCCTTTACAAAATCCTTCGTCAGGTTTATAAAGTTTTTGCCATTTTTGCCATTTTACATAGGCCATAGCTAAGACCATATCATCATTTTTTTCATGAGTATGAGGATAGTCTGGCTTATCGTAGTTACAAGAACGTTTCCTGTCATAATTACATTGATTTCTACAGTTCGCCATTTTGCTTTCTCCTTTCTTTTTTTGAAACAAGTTTTGCTTGTTTAACATCATAGTATGTCGTTTCTTCTCGCTTTGTGCTTTATATATCATTGTAGAAGCAAGATATTTTTAGTATGAGAAAAAAGAAGAGAGAAATGTAAAAATAGTGAATGTAAATATTGTTAAATTTACAGGTCATTTATAAAAAGTTTTTTGGTAATAAAGTTTAACACTTTACTGTCTGAAAAAAAAATGGTATAATACGAGAGACATTAAGTGAACAATTTCGGGAAAATGAAGGGAGTAATTATGGCAAAACGTGTTTTAAGTGAACGTAAAAAGACAATGTACCAGGCAATCCTGGAATTGAAGGATTTAGATGAATGTTGTGCCTTTTTTGATGATCTTTGTACTGTGACAGAGCTTCGCGCAATGGAACAGAGATTTGAGGTGGCAAGTATGTTACATAGAGACAAGGTGTATACAGAGATCATGCAGACAACAAATGCAAGCTCTGCAACCATCAGCCGTGTAAATCGTATGTTAAATTATGGAACAGGCTGTCTGGGAGAGATTCTAGATAGAATGGATGAGAAGCAGAAATAAAGAATAGAAAGGATTTTACCATGAGACAATTAATGTTAGGTAACAAGGCTTTTGCTAGAGGTCTTTACGAGGCTGGATGTAATGTTGTTTCTAGCTATCCTGGAACTCCAAGTACAGAGGTAACAGAAGAAGCTGCAAAATTTGAAGAAATTTATTGTGAATGGGCTCCAAATGAGAAGGTTGCGATGGAAGTCGCTTTTGGAGCCTCACTTGCTGGTAAGAGAAGTTTTTGTGGTATGAAGCATGTTGGATTAAATGTTGCAGCAGATCCATTATTTACATGCTCATATACAGGCGTAAACGGAGGTATGGTCATTTGTGTGGCAGATGATGCTGGAATGCATTCTTCTCAAAATGAGCAAGATTCCCGCCATCACGCAATTGCATCTAAAATTCCGATGCTTGAGCCATCAGACTCTTCCGAGGCGTTGGAATTTACTAAGAAGGCATTTGAGCTTTCAGAGCAGTTTGACACGCCAGTTATTATTAAAATGTGTACGAGGGTGGCACATTCTCAAAGTATTGTAGAGACGGGTGAGAGAGTAGAGAAGGAAGCAATTCCTTATAAGAAAAACATTGCAAAATATGTTATGATGCCAGGAAATGCGATTCGTCGTCATCCGATTGTGGAGGAGCGTACTAGAAAATTAATCGCATATGCAGAAGATTGCGAGTTTAATAGAGTGGAGATGGGAGATCCTTCTATCGGTATTATTACTTCTTCGACAAGCTATCAGTATGCGAAGGAAGTATTTGGAGATAAGGCATCTATTTTAAAATTAGGTATGGTTAATCCACTTCCAGAAAAATTAGTTTTGGATTTCGCTGCAAAAGTAGATAAGCTTGTTATTATTGAGGAATTAGATCCTATTATTGAAAATCACTGTAAGCAATTAGGTTTAGAGGTAACTGGAAAAGACGTATTTCCATTAGAAGGAGAGTTTAGTCAGACAATGGTGGCACAAAAGCTTGGCATAGAGCTTCCAGTCTCCAAAAAATTAGATGAGGCTCTTCCAGGAAGACCTCCAGTTATGTGCGCTGGATGTCCGCATAGAGGATTATTTTATATATTATCTAAAAATAAATGTACAGTTTTAGGTGATATCGGATGTTATACGCTTGGTGCGGTAGCTCCACTTTCTGCCATGGAAATGACACTTTGTATGGGAGCTTCTATTAGTTCTGTTCACGGTTTTAATAAAGCTTTAGGCGAAGAGAGTGAGGGAAAGACAGTTGCAGTTATCGGAGATTCCACATTTATGCATTCAGGTATGACAGGTCTTGCCAATATTGCCTATAACCAAAGTAATTCTACTGTTATTATTTTAGATAATTCTATAACAGGTATGACAGGTCACCAGCAAAACCCAACAACTGGATATAATATTAAGGGAGATCCAGCAGGTAAGATTGATTTAGAGGCATTATGTCATGCAATGGGATTTAATCGAGTTGCCGTTGTAGATCCTTATGATTTAGCACAATGCGATAAGGTAGTTAAGGAAGAATTAGCTGCAAAAGAGCCGTCTGTTATTATTAGTAGACGTCCTTGTGCATTATTAAAATATGTAAAGCATGATAAACCATTAGTTGTAGAAGAAAAGAATTGTGTGGGATGTAAATCCTGTATGCGTCTTGGATGTCCTGCGATTAGTATTAAAAATAAAAAGGCAGTTATCGATGCAACACTCTGTGTAGGATGCGGTGTCTGTCAGCAGTTATGTAAATTTGATGCATTACAGTCAAAGGAGGTAGAATAAGATGACAAAAAATATTATGATTGTCGGTGTTGGCGGACAGGGATCTCTTTTGGCGAGTAAGCTTCTTGGTCATCTTCTTCTCACAGAGGGGTATGATGTAAAAGTATCTGAGGTACATGGAATGAGTCAAAGAGGTGGAAGTGTAGTAACTTACGTAAGGTTTGGGGAGAAGGTATATTCCCCTATTATCGATAAGGGAGAGGCGGACTTTATCGTTTCCTTTGAGAAGCTGGAGGCTGCAAGATACATAGAGTTTTTGAAGGCTGATGGAAGAATTGTGACAAATACACAGGAGATTGATCCGATGCCAGTTATCACAGGTGCCGCACAGTACCCAGAAAATCTAGTGGAAAAGATGGAAGAACTGGGGATTTTGGTAGATGCAATGGATTGTCTGTCTCTTGCTAACGAGGCCGGTTCTTCTAAAGCGGTTAATATCGTATTGATGGGAAGGCTTTCCAAATATTTTGATATTCCAGTAGAAAAATGGGAGAAGGCGATTGAAGCTTGTGTACCACCTAAGTTTTTAGAGTTAAATAAAAAAGCATTTGTTCTTGGAAGAGAGCAGTAGGAAACTGTAAATCAAAAAGAGAGTATAAAATGGGAGGGTTCCTCTCGGTTTATAGAAAATTTTAAAATAGGGAGAAGAAACATGAAGAATTACTATCAACCAGAAATTGAGACAATGCCACTTGAGCAGCTTCAGGCATTGCAAAGTGAGAGACTTGTAGAGCAGGTAAAACATGTATATGAGAACGTAGAATTTTACCGCAATAAGATGGATGCGGCGGGAGTAAAGCCAGAGGATATCAAGGGTATCGATGATTTATATAAGCTTCCATTTATTGAGAAGGATGACTTACGCGACCAGTATCCATATGGATTATTAGGTGTACCTCTATCTGAATGTGTACGTATTCAATCTACAAGTGGAACAACAGGACGCCGCGTTGTTGCATTCTATACACAAGAAGATATTGATCTTTGGGATGATTGCTGTGCGCGTGCTATTGTAGCTGCTGGTGGAACAAAAGACGATGTCTGCCATGTATGTTATGGATATGGATTATTTACAGGTGGTCCTGGTTTAAATGGTGGCTCTCATAAGGTTGGATGTTTGACACTTCCTATGTCCTCAGGAAACACAGAGAGACAGCTTCAGTTTATGACAGACCTTGGCTCTAATATCCTTTGTTGTACTCCTTCCTACGCTGCCAATTTAGGAGAGGCGATTGCAGAAAAAGGATTGAAAGATAAGCTTAAATTAAAAGCTGGTATTTTTGGGGCAGAGCCTTGGACAGAGGAGATGAGAGCAAATATTGAGGAGGCTCTTGGAATTAAGGCATATGATATTTATGGCTTGACAGAGATTTCTGGACCTGGTGTATCTTTTGAGTGTGAAGAGCAAGCTGGTATGCATATTCAAGAAGATCATTTCATCGCTGAGATTATTAATCCGGATACAGGAGAAGTTTTACCAGAGGGTGAAGTTGGAGAGTTAGTATTTTCTTGTATTACAAAGAAGGCATTTCCACTTCTTCGCTATCGCACACGTGATCTTTGCTATTTGACAAGAAAGCCTTGTTCTTGTGGACGTACTCATATTCGTATGCATAAACCTATGGGAAGAAGTGACGATATGATGGTTGTCAAAGGTGTCAATGTATGGCCATCTCAGATTGAGGCTGTTTTATTACAGCAGGGATATCAGGCAAACTATCAGATTGTGGTAGATCGTATTGGCAACAATGATACAATTGAGGTACAAGTTGAACTCACACCAGAGATGGTTGAGGCAAATGATGTTTCAGTAGAAAATAGAGAGAAGAAAATCGTAGCAGGTCTTAAATCTATGTTGGGTATCCGCGTGGATGTAAAGGTTGTGGAGCCTAAGACAATCGCGCGCAGCGAGGGTAAAGCAGTTCGTGTTATTGATAAGAGAGATTTATACAAATAGACGATAATGATAAAGATAGGGGTTGTTCAAGAAAACAACTCCTTTTTATCGGAATATTTTTAAATTATAAATAATAAATTATTTCAAAAAAAATGCAAGAAAATGTTATAGCAACATTTTCTTGCATTTTTTTTGAAATACATCGAACTGTTTTTTTAAAAAGAGGAATGCTATACTTAATATACAGATGAGGTGAAAATATGAATAAGAGATCTCGAGAAATATTATCTCAACTAATTACAAAAAATGAGTATGGTCAAACAGTAACAATGAAGGATTTGATGGAAAAATTTCAAGTATCTAGTAGAACGATTCGATATGATATTGAACAAATTAATGATTATTTATCTAAAAATCATTTAGAACCATTAAATTTGGAAAGACAAGGGGTGATAAAGACAGCACTTGATATTAGAAAAGCAAGAGAGTTATTAATGGAAGAAGGATTTTATAGTTTTAAACTTTCTAAAAAAGATAGATTAGCTTTTACAGCTGTTCTTTTAATTTGTGCGGATTATTATATTACATTAGCAGAAATTGCGGACCAGCTTTTTGTTAGTCGCTCAACCGTTATTCAAGATTTGGAAAGTATTAAAAAATTTTTCCAAAAGCAGCAGTTATTTTTAATATCTCACTCTAATAAGGGATTGCTTTTAGAGGGAATGGAAGTGAAAAAAAGAAGCTTGTTGTTTCGGCTAATTCAATCAGATAGCAGTATATTTAAAGAATTGCCAGTTTTACATCATATAATAGAATCTATCTCTAAAAATACAGGGGTGGAGTTGGAAGACAGAACGGTTATAGAGAAGATTCTTAATGAGGCAGAGCATGTATATGGCAGGTTTTGGACAGATGATTCATTTTTAAAGCTGCGAAATTATTTGGAGTTATCTATTTATCGCCTGAAAAAAGGACATTATGTTGAGATTCGGGAGGAAAAAAATAGTAAATGGGATATGGCTAAAGGAATTCTAGGTCAAATAGAACAATTTATTGTCAAAGATATTCCAGATTCAGAAGTATATTTTTTGACAAGAGTTTTGAATAGTTTGAAATATATAAAAAAAGAAACTAGCAATAAAGAGATTGTAAAAATGCAGGTTATAACAAGAAGTTTTATTAATAATATTTCAAATGATATCGGAATTAACTTACAGGGAGATTATATTTTTTATGAAAATTTAATTAATCATTTAGAGTCCACGTTTTCAATTGTTAATAATGCTGGGGCAGTTAATTCTGTTGTAAATCAGATACTCCATCGGTATCCAGAAGTAAAGAGTGTAACAACAAGAAATGTCTCAATATTTGAAGAGTATATTGGGAGAAAGCTTTCTGATGATGAGATTGCATATATAGTAGTACATATATGTGCATCAATTGAGAGAAATAGGAATGAGACGATACGTTATTCTGTTATCCTAGTATGTAATGGAGGAATTGGAACATCGCAGCTTTTATTAGCGAGGCTTGAAAAATTCTTTCACTTGAATGTCTTGGATATTATACCTGTTCATGATATTAAAAATATGAATTTAGACAATGTGGACATTGTGATTTCAACAATTGCTTTAGATAATTGGGGGATTGAATATATACAAGTAGATCCATTATTAAATGATGAGGATTGTATTCGTGTAGGAGAAAAATTATCTAAAATTAAACCTAAATTATCGGAAAAAAAGAAAGAGGTAATTGGTTGGGAAAGTCCAATAGACACAATAAAAAGAATAAAAGAAATTTTAGAGGAGAGTCAAGATGATTTGGAAACTCTAAAAAAATTAAAACGTATAACAAATGCTTTTTTTGAAAAGAAGCATGATCTGCTAACAGATTTTCTTCCTTCAAAAGCGATTCGACTTAATGTAGAATGTTCGGATTGGATGGAAGCGATACGAAAATCAGCCGAATATTTATTGGAGCAAGGAGCGATTAAGCCGGAATATGTGGAAGCAATGATTGAAAACGTCAAAGAAAATGGTCCCTATATTGTAGTGGGACCAGGCTTTGCTCTTCCACATGAGGCTTTAGATGCAGGAGCAGTCAAGGTCGGAATGAGTTTAATTCAATTGAAGACACCAGTTCCTTTTGGGAGAGAAGGGTTAGATCCAGTGGAGTGGGTATGTTGTCTGAGCGCTATTAATAAAGAAACACATTTAAAAGCAATGTTTCATTTGATTAATTTGTTTAATAATAGAAGCTTTCGAGAGGATATCAAAAAGAGTGCTACGCGAGAAGAAGTTTTTGGAATAATAGAACGATATGAATATGAAATGAGGTAAAAAAATGATTTGGGAAGATCTGAATGATAATTTAATTATACCAGATTTAAATGCAAAAAATAAAGAAGAAGTTTTTCGAATTCTAGGAGGAAAATTGATAGAAGAAGGCTACTGTAAGGATAGCTATATTGATGCGCTTATAGAAAGAGAAAAAGATTTTCCTACTGGAATTAATATGGGAGAGATTGGAATTGCAATGCCCCATACAGATAAAGAACATGTAAATAAAAGTGCTATGGCGATAGGTGTATTAAAAGAGCCAATCCATTTTTTTCAGATGGGTTCTACAGATGAGCCAGTGGATGCAAAATTAATTTTTATGCTTGCAGTGGAAGATCCAAATGAGCATCTAGTGTTTCTTCAGAGAATTCTCATTGTATTACAGGACCAAAAGGTATTGAAACAATTGATACAAACGAAAGAACGAAAAAAAATAAGAGAAATTATCAAAGAAAAAGAAAATAGTTTATAAGGTATTTTGAAAGGAGAAAAATAATGTCAGTAGTAAATATTTTGTCAGTATGTGGATCAGGAACTGTAACATCATCAATGGTTGCAGCAAAATTAAAAGAGAAATTAGGAGAAAAGGGATTTACTGTATCAACGACAGAGGCGCGTCCGACAGAGGCATTAAATTTGGCGCAATCAGGAAGATTCGATATTTTAACTCATACAAGTCCATTGCCAGGGGGAGATTACGGTATTCCGACAATTAATGCTTTTGCCTGTTTAATTGGGGTAGGAGAAGAACAATTTTTTGATGAAGTAGTAAAAGCATTGCATTCTGTTGGAAAATAATAAAAGAAATATTTAAACAAAAGTGAGGAGGATATTATGTTTATTTTAGAAATCCTGAAAGCTATTATTGATAATTTTGGTTCAGCTATTGTGGTACCGTTTATTATTATTATTATCGCTTTGATTTTCCGTGTGAAGCCAGCAAAGGCAGTTTTATCGGGGTTATATGCTGGTGTATCTTTAGAGGGATTTGCACTGATTATTGGGGCATATACACCGATTATTACACCGCTTGTACAAAATATGTCGGAGGTTATGTCAAATATCACTGGTGTTCACTTAAACACATTTGATGTTGGATGGCAGGCAACTTCTGTTGTTGCTTTTGCGACTAGTGCGGGGATGATTTATTTAGGTTTGGGAATTGCACTTCAAACAATTCTATTTCTTGTGAAATGGACCAATATTTTCCAGCCGTCAGACTTATGGAATAATTATTCTTATATTGTATGGGGTGCAATGGTTATTTTCAAAACTCATAATTTTATATTGGGCATTGCTTGTATGGTTATTTTGAATTTATATAGCTTATTAATTTCAGAGTTAGTTGCAAAACGTTGGTCTAAGTATTATAACTATCCTAATTGTACGATTATTGCAATGCATAATGTAGAGCCAGCTATTTTTGCAATTGCAATTGACCCTCTCTTAAATATACTGGGATTAAATAAAGTAAAATTAAATCCAAAATCTATTGAAAAGAAACTTGGGTTTATAGGAGAACCGATGACTCTTGGTTTTATTCTTGGAGGTTTAATTGGCATTTTAGGAAGTACAGAGCAATTGGCTTCTTTGGAGGGATGGGGAGTCGTGTTAGAGGCGGCAATCGCAACGGCAGCAATTATGGCAATATTTCCTAAAATTGCGAGTATGTTTGCACAGGCATTTGCACCCATTACAGAGGCGGCTAGAGTATTTATGGGAAAGTCTGGAGACAGAGAATGGTATATCGCAGTAAACGATGCAGTGGGTTATGGAGAACCAGCTACTTTGACGAGTGGATTATTATTAATTCCAATTATGGTAATTGTGGCAACTATTCTTCCTGGCAACCAGGTACTTCCAGTAGTGGATCTTCTAGCCATTCCTTATATGGTACAGGGATTAGTGGCAGTTTATAAAGGAAATATGTCTAAGATTTTGGTGGCAGGTACAATCTGGTTTAGTTTAGGATTATTAATGTGTACAGCAACTGCTCCATTATTTACAGAAGTGGCAAGAGAGGCTGGATTTGCTATTCCAGCAGGAGCAGCAATGATTACAAGCTTTAATATTCTTGGCAAGCCAATGCTTGGTCTTGTTTTTTTGGCTTTCTTATCATGCAATCCAGTGCTTATTGCAATAGCAGTAGCTGTGTATGCGGTAGCATTTATTATTTTTAAAACAAAGAATGAACAAATCGTTGCGTATCTTGATCGTCAGGCAGATAAAAATATGTCTGCGGAAGGATAATTTAGGAGTGGATGAATATGAGAGTAGATATAAATGAATTTTTAAAACCATGTAAATGTGGAAAGAAACATGAGATTGTTGTAGATGATATTATTATCGATAGTGGTGCTATAAAACAGTTACCAGAAATTTTAAAAAGACCTCAATATGCAGATAAAAAATCATTAGTTATGATTTGTGATGAGAATACATATGAAGCGGCAGGAAAGCAGGTGGAACAATTAATTCCAAATCTGAAAAAAATTATTTTAAATCCAGAAAATTTACATGCGAATGAGCATGGTGTAGAAGCTGCAAAGCAGGGATTAGATAAATTAAAGCAGGTAGATTTAATATTTGCTGTTGGGTCTGGTACGATTCACGATATTACAAGGTACCATGCCTATAATAGAAAAATTCCATTTTTCTCTATTCCGACAGCGGCAAGTGTGGATGGATATGTGTCAACTGTCGCTGCCATGACTTGGCACGGATTTAAAAAGAGTTTTACAGCAGTATCTCCTATTGTTGTAATTGCTGATACGGATATTTTTAAAGAAGCTCCGTTGCGATTAACGGCCTCTGGCGTGTCAGATCTTCTTGGCAAATATACTGCATTAGCGGATTGGAAAATTGCGCATCTTTTGACGGATGAATATATTTGTGAAGAAATTTGCAATATGGAGTATGAAGCGTTGAATAGTCTTGTTTCTAGTTTAGATGGTCTTTCAGTTGGAGATACAAAAGCGTATGAAGATTTAATGTATGGTCTTTTATTATCTGGTTTAGCTATGCAGATGACAGGTAATTCAAGACCTGCGTCTGGAGCAGAGCATCATATGTCACATCTTTGGGAGATGGAAGTTTTAAATGAGTATATTGATTTTTATCATGGAGAAAAGGTTGGAGTGGGACTTGTACTAGCATCTAAGATGTACCAAGAGGCGGCAAGACGTATGAGTGTCGATGAATTTACAGTAAAAGAATCTATAGAGATAGAAGAACAGTTAATTAAAAAAAAGTTTTCAAAACCAGGAATGTTTGAGATGATTATGGAAGAAAATACACCAAATTTATTAGCACAAATAGATGCGAAAAAGCTGCTTGAAAAGAAGACTGAAATTGCAGCTATTATTAAAGAAATTCCGACACCAGAGGCATTAGTTGAAATGATTGGAAAGGTAAAAGGAGTAAAATCTCTAGCAGATCTTGGATTAGACGAGACATATCAGGCTCAGACAGCAAGATTGTCTCCGTATGTCAGAGCAAGACTTACCTTTATGAGAATATTAAAGCTTTATGATTTTTATGAGGAGGTTATATCTTGTTAGAGGAATTAAAGCAGCTTGTTTATGAAGCCAATATGGAGTTACCAGCCAGAGGGTTGGTTACCTATACATGGGGAAATGTCAGCGGTATAGACCGTAAAAAAGGATTATTCGTAATCAAGCCGAGTGGTGTGCCATATGAAAAGTTAAAGCCATCGGATATGGTGGTAATTAGTTTAGATGGAGAGAAAGTAGAGGGAGAGTTGAATCCTTCCTCTGATACACCAACTCATTTAGAGTTATATAAGGCATTTGAGGAGTTGGGTGGAATTGTACATACACATTCTTCATGGGCAACTTCGTGGGCGCAAGCGGGAAGAGGAATACCGTGCTATGGTACTACACATGCAGATTATTTTTATGGAGAGATTTTGTGTGCAAGGAATTTAATGGCAGAGGAGATTGAGCATAATTATGAAAAAAATACTGGTTTAGTCATTATTGAAACTTTAAAGGAGAAAAATCCTATGTATGTTCCAGGAATTTTATGTACAAACCATGGACCATTTACTTGGGGGAAAGATGCACTGGAGGCTGTTCACAATGCTGTAGTTTTAGAGGAAGTGGCAAAAATGGCGTACAGGGCAGAACATTTGAAACAAGAACTCAAAAAAGCACCACAGGATTTACAGGATAAACATTTTTTCCGAAAGCATGGAGAGAATGCATATTACGGACAGGGAAATACGAATATATGGAATTTGAAAAAAGATGGAGAGTTAAGTTTGGAATGAAAAATAAAATACAGAAAATCAAATGCTTTGTTTTAGATATGGACGGAACAATTTATTTGGGAAATGAATTATTTGATTTCACACAGGATTTTTTGAATAGAGTGAAAGCTACGGGAAGAGAATATTATTTTTTTACGAATAATTCATCAAAGAGTCAACAGGCCTATATGGATAAACTTAGGGGAATGAATATTCAAATTAAGTCTAAACAAATGATGATTTCCAGCCATGTTATGATTCAATATCTTAAAAAATATTATCCGAAGAAAACAATTTACATAGTAGGTACTCCTTCTCTAGTTAAAGAGTTTAAGGATTTTGAGATGCCGTTGGTAGAAGAAAATCCAGATATTGTTATTCTCGGTTTTGATACAACGTTGACTTATGAGAAGATATCAAAAGCTTGTCATTATATTAGAAGTGGATGTATATTTTACGGAATAAACCCAGATTGGAATTGCCCAATGGAGGGAGGAAATTTTATTCCAGACTGTGGTTCTATAGCAAAGCTCGTCGAGGCATCTACAGGAAGATTTCCAGAGTTTTTTGGAAAGCCATCTAGACATACTCTTAACTATATTATAGAACATACTGGTTATGAGCCAGAAGAAATCGCAATTGTCGGGGATCGGCTTTATACCGATATTGCGGTTGCTCAGGATAGTTCAGTGACATCCATTCTTGTACTAAGCGGAGAGAGTAAAAAAGAAGATGTTGAGTTTAGTGATGTAAAACCAGATATTATACTGAATTCTCTTGCAGATATTACGAAATTATTATAGTTTATAGCAAATAGTAAAGAAACTAATGTAATTTATTGATAAGAATGGCATAGAAATTTATAAAAAATAAAGACCTAGAATTGATGCAGTGAAAACTGTCTAGTTTTAGGTCTTTTTTTTCAATAATTTTGTATAATCCATTGACTTTTTCACTTTTATCTGTTAAAGTATAAAGAGTGCTTTTACTATTTAAAGCTAAAAAAATTTAATACATAAATTAAAAAAAGAGACAAAGCGTAAAAGTAGGATATGAAAAGAAGAAGAAAGGAAAATCGTCATGAAACTATTAATTTTAATCATTTATTTTGCTGTATTAATCGGTATTGGTCTATACTGTAGAAGAAACGCAACGGATGTTAACGGATTCGTGCTCGGAGGAAGAAGCGTTGGTCCTTGGCTTACTGCTTTTGCTTACGGTACCTCCTATTTCTCGGCTGTTGTATTTGTCGGATATGCTGGACAGTTTGGATGGAAGTATGGTATTGCTGCAACTTGGGCAGGTATCGGTAATGCCATCATCGGTTCTCTTCTTGCATGGGTAGTGCTTGGCAGACGTACTCGTATTATGACGCAACATCTCGATTCAGCGACGATGCCTCAGTTTTTTGGAGAACGGTTTAAGAGTCAGTCTTTAAAGATTGTAGCTTCTGTTATTATTTTTATTTTCTTGATTCCATATACGGCATCACTCTATAATGGTCTTTCTAGACTTTTTGGTATGGCTTTTGATATCGATTATTCTGTCTGTATTATTTTGATGGCAGTTTTAACGGCTATCTATGTAATTGCTGGAGGATACATGGCTACTGCAATCAATGATTTCATTCAAGGTATCATTATGTTAGTTGGTATCGTTATTATTATTGCCGCTGTTCTTAATAGTAAAGGCGGATTTATGACGGCTTACCAAGGGCTTGCAGAAATTTCTGATGAGACAGTTTCTACTGCTCCAGGTACCTTTGCATCCTTCTTTGGTCCTGACCCACTTAATCTTATGTTTGTTGTTATCCTGACTTCTCTTGGTACATGGGGACTTCCACAGATGGTTCAAAAATTTTACGCAATCAAAGATGAGGCATCCATTCAAAAAGGTACTATTATTTCCACTCTGTTTGCTCTAGTTGTATCTGGCGGATGTTATTTTCTCGGAGGGTTTGGACGTCTTTTCTCCGACCAGATTGATGTTGTGGCAAACGGATATGACTCTATCATTCCTACAATGCTTGAGAATCTCTCGCCAATTTTAATTGCACTTGTAGTAATTTTAGTATTGTCTGCTTCTATGTCCACATTGTCTTCTTTAGTTATCGCATCTAGTTCAACACTTACGATTGACTTTTTGAAGGACAATTTTATTAAAAATATGAGTGAGAAAAAACAACTTCTTATGATTCGTGTACTTGTTGTTGTATTTATCGCTATTTCCGCAATCATCGCTTTAGTTCAATATAAGAGCTCTATTACATTTATCGCTCAGCTTATGGGAATTTCGTGGGGGCTTTAGCAGGTTCCTTCCTCGCTCCATTCCTCTACTCTCTATACTGGAAGAAAACAACAACAGCATCTTGCTGGGTATCCTTTATTTTTGGCTCTGTTCTTATGATTGTAAATATGGTGGCGCGCGAGTCTTTGCCAGTCATCATTCAGTCGCCAATTAACTGTGGTGCCATTGCTATGTTAGCGGGTCTTATTATTGTTCCGGTTGTCAGTTTGCTGACTCCAAAATTAGATCAAAATTTTACAAATGAAGTATTTTCCTGCTATGAGAAGGATACAACTGTTCCTCAAAAAACAGCACTTGGAAGATAATTTTGAAATTTAAGTATTAAATTTGAAGTTAAATAGTATTCTTATAATATTAAAATTTGAGCTATACATAAAAGAGAAGCATGTTTTAAAACATGCTTCAGACGATAGAAAAAGTTGGTACCAAAGTAGAACTTTGGCACCAACTTTTTATTTTTTAATTTTCTTTCTTTCTTTCATGATATATATTATTTTATACTAAATAATAAAATGGTTTTTAAGCTCTATTTTGCTGTGCAACCAAATAATCTGCCCCGTATTTTTTTCGAAGAGCAGGTTTCTCAATCTTGCCAGTTGCATTTCTTGGAACCTCAGCAAAGATGACTTTCTTTGGACGCTTATATCTTGGAAGCTCTTTGCAAAATTCTTCGACTTCTTCCTCTGTACATTCCATACCATCTTTGATGGAAATAATCGCACCTGTAATTTCTCCGAGGCGTTTATCTGGAAGCCCAATAACAGCTACATCCTTCACTTTATCAAAAGCGGATAAGAAATTTTCAATCTGTACGGGATAAATATTTTCTCCACCGCTTACAATAACATCCTTCTTACGGTCGACTAGGAAATAAAAGCCATCTTCATCTTGCATTGCCATATCTCCTGTGCAAAGCCATCCATCCTTCAATGTCTCTGCTGTGGCTTCTGGATCGTTAAAATAGCAAGTCATAAGACCCGGTCCTTTCACACATAGTTCTCCAACACCGCCTTGCTCTACTTCGTTTCCATCTGAATCTACAATCTTACATTCCCAGCGATATCCAGGAATTCCGATTGCTCCTACTTTATGAATATTTTCTATACCAAGATGTACACAGCCTGGACCTGTAGATTCAGATAAACCATAATTTGTATCATATAAATGATGTGGAAAATACTCTTTCCATCTCTTAATTAAAGATGGTGGAACTGGTTGTGCACCGATATGCATTAGTCTCCACTGATTTAAATCATAATTTTCTAATTTTAAAATTCCCTGATCTAATGTGTCCAAAATATCTTGTGCCCATGGAACTAAGAGCCATACGATTGTACATTTCTCTTTTGAGATGGCATCCAAAATAATTTCTGGAGATGTTCCTGTAAGGAGTACTGCTTTACTTCCCGCACATAAGCTTCCCATCCAGTGGAATTTTGCTCCCGTATGATAGAGAGGAGGAATACAAAGAAATGTATCATTTCGATCTGTTAAGTGATGTTTTTGTTCCATCTGTGCTGCCTGCATTAAACTCTCATGGTTATGTAAAATTGCCTTTGGAAATCCTGTTGTGCCGGATGAAAAATAGATAGCTGCATCATCTTCTTCCTCTAAGCGAATCAATGGTGCTTGACTAGAGCAGTCTGCCACTAGTTCACGGTAACTTTCTGCGAAAGTTGGACATCCATCTCCGACATAAATTAAAAGGCGTCCTTTACTTAAATCATCCGCTATAGACTCAATTCTTCCGATAAACTGTGGACCAAAAAATAATACATGAACTTCCGCTAAATCCGCACAGTACTTAATTTCTTTTGTATCAAAACGGAAGTTAAACGGTACCGCGATAGCACCTGTTTTTAAAATTCCAAAATAAATCGGCAGCCATTCAAGACAATTAAACATTAAAATAGCAACGCGGTCTCCTTTTTGAATTCCTCGGCTTAATAGCATATTTGAAACACGGTTTGCTTTCTCATCAAAAACACTCCATGTAATTTGTCTTCTATATGGCTGATTGGAAGTTCTTTGTACTAAATCATACTCCTTCCATGTTTTTCTCATCGTATCTTCCACCATAGGATTAAGCTCTATAAGAGCAGTTTCATCGCCATAGAGCTTATGATTTCTCTCTAATAAATCTGTAACAGGCATCGATATACATCCTTTCTCTTCGTCTGACTTTTACGCTTTTTATCTTTCATCCATTAAAGCGCCATATTATTTATACGATATCATAAACACTATAAAAAGTCAAGACTCTCTTAGAAATGAGTGATATAAAAAAACAAGATTTATGGGGGAGGGAAGAGTGGGGCAGCCGCCGAGAGAGCAGGGCTCTCTTTAAACTTTTCACTTGCCATCTTTTTTTCATTTGGTTATAATTATTTCAAATAGATAAAATAATTATAACTTTATGAAGAGGGAGAATTTTATGATTATTGATTTTCACACTCACACTTTTCCAGAAAAAATTTCTATAAAGGTTATGGATAAACTGAGCAGAGTTTCTGGTGCGGTTCCAGATACAATAGGTTCTATTCCAGCTCTCGCTGAGTCAATGCAAAACGCAGGAATAGATTATTCTATTAATCTTCCTGTTATGACATCACCAAATCAGGTCGTTTCTGTAAATACAGGGTTAATTAAGGAAAAGCAAGATATGTTAAGAGACGGTATTATTACTTTTGGTGGGATACATCCAGATTTTATTGATTATAAAACTGAATTAAGAAGATTAAAAAAAGAAGGAATTTTGGGAATTAAGATTCACCCAGCTTATCAAAATATGGACTTAGATGATATTCGTATGATGCGTATTATTGCTTACGCCTCAGAGCTAGGGCTTATTGTATTAACACATGCTGGATATGATATCGGGATTTATGACCATAACTACGCTTCTGTCGCTCATATTTTAAAGATTTTAAAAGAAGTACAGCCAGAAAAATTTGTACTGGCACATATGGGAAACTGGGCTTTTTGGAATGAAGTAGAGAGTGACTTAGCTGGAGCACCTGTATGGTTTGATTCTGCCTTTTCTATTGGACCAATTCGTCAGCGTCAAGACGGTGGAATATATCCTTATAATAATATTGTTTTAGGAGATGAAGATTTTTTAAGACTTGCCAGAAAACATGGAATGGATAAGATTTTATTTGCTACAGATTGTCCTTGGCAGGGACAAAAAAAATATGTGGAACGTTTTCAAAATATTGGATTGACTAAGGAAGAACAACGTCTTTTCTTCGCAGAAAACGCAGTTAAACTTTTTGGAGTCTCTCTGATTAAAAACAATAGATATTGATAATATTTAGTTATACATAGTCGAAAGCCAAGAGAAAACCTGTTTGCTTGTCAAATGTGTTTTCTCTTGACTCTCGGCGTCTGCATTCATTTTTTCTTAGTATCACAATCTGTATTCACAGAGTATACCATATTGCCCTGCAAGCGAAATCAGCTTACGCTGTTTTATAAGGCATATTTTAAGCCTGTAGGTATTGTGTAAGACTTCGTAATATAGTTTCTTTCGGATTAGACAGGCAACGGTGGCTGAAGTAGGGAACTCGGTAACTTGTTTCCGAGTAATTCATGAGCAATAATGAAATTTAGAGTAAACTTCCGTCTGTAGAGATTGTATAAACTTCAAGAGGAATATTTTTTCCACAGTTTGCAATTGCGTTTTTTGTTGCACGCTCAAGTGCGCCACAGCAAGGCACAATCATGCGAGTCATCGTCACACTTTTAATATCGTTATTAGCAAAAATTGCGGTTAATTTTTCAGTATAATCACCTTCATCAAGCTTTGGACAGCCGACTAGCGTGATACGTCCCTTAATAAATTTATTGTGGAAATCTCCGTAAGCGTAAGCGGTACAGTCAGCAGCAACTAAAATATCCGATTTGTCAAAATATGGTGCAGTAATAGGAAGTAGTTTAATTTGAATAGGCCATTGAGAAAGTTGACTTTCACAGGACGAATATATATTAGTAGTTTTTTGAGCGTGTTCAATTGTTTTTGACTGAGAACCAGGACAGCCATAAAATGGTGCAGAATTTCTTTTGATTGTTTGAGGGATAGAGCCGGGACAGTCAGAGAAAATAGGAGCTGCTTTTTTTTCTTTTGTAGCTTGAGCGGCTTTTACAGCAGCTTCATCGTAGGCGGGAGCTTCTCTTTCTTCAAAGCTGATTGCATTCATTGGACAGGCTGGAAGACAATCACCGAGACCATCGCAGTAATTTTCTCTCATTAATTTTGCTTTTCTATCCACAATATCAATGGCACCTTCATGGCAGGCAGCGGCGCAAAGACCACATCCGTTGCATTTTTCTTCGTCTATTTTGATAATTTTTCTAATCATGTTTTTTCCTCCTTCGTATTTGAGAACTTATTTTGTAGTTTTGTGTAAGCTATAATATGTATAGCGTGATTTTTTGGGATAGCTATCTTTTAGCGTACTCGTATCATAGCATAATTATAAGGACAAATCTGTTGTAAACACAACGAAATTTGAAAATTAAGAGAGAAGTTAGTTGCATAGTGAAAAGAATAGGGGTATAATATCGTTGTGGCGTAGGCGAAATATACACCATATAACTGATGCTGAGATGGCAAGCGCATCTTAGCTCAGAAAGAATATACAAGATTGGGAGAAAGAATAGTGAAGCAATATTTAAACAATTTTGTGAAATATCAGTTTCTCTTAAAGGAATTGGTAAAAAAAGAAATCAAGCTAAAATATCGAAGATCAAAGCTCGGTATTCTTTGGACCTTGATTGAACCTTTACTTACAATGATTGTTTTGACCATTGTATTTGGAACATTCTTCGGAAGAGATGATAAGCAGTTTCCAGTCTATATTTTAACAGGGCGATTACTGTATTCTTATTTTTCTGAGAGTACAAAAGGGGCACTTCGCTCTATTCGAAGGAATTCCGCAATGATTAAAAAGGTGTATGTACCCAAATATATTTATCCTTTAGCGGGTGTTTTATCAAGTTATATCATCTTTTTGATCTCTCTTATTGTCCTTGTAGGAGTGGCAGCTGTACTGCAAGTAGAGCCTACAGTTTATATTATAGGTGCGGTAATACCGTTATGCCTGATTTTTATTATGTCACTTGGAGTCGGAATGATTTTGGCAACATTGGCTGTCTTTTTTAGAGATTTGGAATATTTATGGGGAGTTGTACTTATGCTTATTATGTATACATGTGCAATTTTCTATAAGACAGACAGAGTTATTGATACTGGCAATGGATGGGTATTTCATGTAAATCCATTGTACGCAGTTATTTCCAATTTCAGAGACTGTGTTCTTTATGGACAACCGATGGATACACATATGTTATTGTTGTCATTGATTTTTAGTTTTAGTGTGCTAATTATCGGCTTTTTTATCTTTTATAAGAATCAGGACAAGTTTATTTTGCATATCTAGGAGGAAATGAGAGTGGAAGTACTAAAGGTAGACCATGTAGGTATGAAATTCAATCTCAGTAAGGAAAAGGTTGATAATCTAAAAGAATATGTAATACGTTGGCTAAAAAAAGAATTGACCTATAATGAGTTTTGGGCTCTAAAAGATGTAAGCTTTTCTCTGCAGAAGGGAGATCGTCTCGGAATCCTAGGATTAAATGGTGCGGGAAAGAGTACTTTGCTAAAAGTTGTAGCTGGAGTTTTAAAGCCGACAGAGGGAACGGTTATGACAAAAGGGAAGATTGTTCCTCTGCTAGAACTTGGAGCAGGATTTGACAAGGAGTATACGGGAGCGGAGAATATTTATCTCTATGGAGCTGTACTTGGTTATAGCAGGAAATTTGTGGAACAAAAATTTGATGAGATTGTCGAGTTTTCGGGATTAGGAGAATTTATTGATGTTCCGCTAAAAAATTATTCATCTGGTATGAAGTCTAGACTTGGATTTTCTATTGCCACAGTTGTAGACCCAGAAATCTTAATCTTAGATGAGGTTTTATCTGTGGGTGATGTAAAGTTTAGAAAAAAGAGCGAGAAAAAGATTATGGATATGTTTGATGATGGTGTCACTGTCTTATTTGTATCACATTCTCTAGCTCAGGTAAAGAGGCTTTGTAATAAAGCGATTTTATTGGAGAGGGGAAAAATTATTGCGAGTGGCGATATTGAAGAAGTAAGTAAAATATACGAAGAAAAAACAAAATAGTAATGAAAGAAAAGGGAGTTTTGGAGTTATGAAGAAAGTAATTACGTATGGAACATATGACTTATTACATGTGGGGCATATTAATTTGTTGAGAAGAGCGAAAGCAATGGGAGATTATTTGATTGTAGCTATCTCTTCAGATGAATTTAATGCACTTAAAAATAAAAAGGCGTACTATAGTTTTGAGGACAGAAAGAAAATTCTTGAATCAATTAAGTATGTAGATGAAGTTATTCCAGAGTATACATGGGAACAAAAAATATCAGATGTAGTAGATAATAATGTTGATGTCTTTGTTATGGGAAGTGACTGGACAGGTAAATTTGATTTTTTAAAAGATTATTGCGAGGTGATTTACCTTCCAAGAACAGAGGGAATCTCAACAACAAAGATTAAGAATGACTTAAATTTAAAAGAAAAGACAAAGGAACAGTAAGAGGGGAGCCAAATTTAAATGAAGGTAAGTATTATTGTACCTTTTAAAAAAGGAACACATTTTTTAGATGATTGTTTTATTAGTATTAAGGAACAGGGCTTAGAGAGCTTTGAGACGATTTTGGTTTTGGACCATGTAGAGGAGGAGTTAGACTCTATTATAGAGGAGTATAAAGAGGAGTTAAATTTAACCGTTCTCTCTTTGCCTGACGATAAGACAGGAGTGGCAGCGGCCCGTAATGCAGGCTTAGATATCGCTCAGGGTGAGTATATTTATTTCTTAGATAGCGATGACTATCTAAAAGACGGCACTTTGACAAAGCTTTTAGAGCTTGTAGAGAATGATAGTTTAGACCTTGTCTATGGTCTAAAGGAGACGAGTTGGTTTAAGAGAAGTGTTTATCTTGAGGCCAATAAAGAACTTACAGCGCAGCAAAAAAGTATAGAGCGATATATTCAAAGTGGAGTTACTTTTTTTGTAAGTCACGAAAAGCCATCACCTATCTTAGAGTCTAAAGCAGACGAGGAAGAAGAGGAAGAATCTGAGACAGAGCAGGGACGAGAGATGGATGACCAAGATGAGCCAACTGTCAAGAAAGAGAAAAACTTAAACCAAGATGAGGAAGTAAGATTAGTCGATGGCAGAGTAAAAGCAATAAAAAATATTGTATATTTTAAGCCATATCACTATCTATTTTCGAGAAGAAGAGCCTTTGGAAGTCTATCTATATTGAATATTTTATTTAGAAAAGAGTTTTTAAAAGAGCAATCCCTTCGTTTTGATGAGGAGCTCATTTTATACTGCGATGTTCCATTCTTAGCAGTAGCTCTTGATAAAATGGAAAGTTTTGGATGCAGTTTAGAATCTAGTTATATTAAGAGAAGACATAATGATGAGATTAATCTTCCTTCTCTTAGCAAGATGAAAAGAGGAGACCGTTTTCCTCAGATGGTGGCGGCATATTATGCGGCGAGAGAGCAGGTGGAGCATAATCTGTTTTTGAAACATGCCCTTGAGAAGCATATTTGTAAGTATTATATTGTTAGCTTTGCACCAAAGATTCGAAGAAGTAGAAGAAAGAAATGGAGAGGCAGCAATTTTGATTTAATGACAGAGGTTATGAAAGATATTAATATTTCTAAACTTCGCTCTAGCCGTATCATCAATAAAGATGGAAGAAAACTCTTAAAGCTTGTGAAAAAAGGAGACATCAAAGGCTCTATCAAAAAAGTAAATTCTGTTCTCGCAAAAAAGAAATTTAAAAAGATGATTAAAAATAAAGGACAGTTTTACCGTGCAATTGATAAGCATATTTTTCGTAAATTACCTATGAAGAAAAATTGGATTTGCTTTGAAAGCTTCCTTGGAAAGCAGTACGCTGATAGCTGTAAGTATATTTATGAATATTTATTGAAAAACTATAAAAAAGATTATAAGTTTATTTGGATTATTAACGATGATAGTGTAAAGATTCCTGGAAATCCAACTCGTGTTCATCGTTTTAGCCTTAAGTATTTTTATTATATGACTCGCTCTAAATATTGGGTAAATAATATGAGACAGCCAAAATGGTATCCAAAGAGAAAGGGAAATGTATTTTTGGAGACATGGCATGGAACACCACTTAAGAAGCTTGTATTTGATATGGAAGATGTCTATTCCGCATCTCCAACTTATAAAGCAGAGGTATACTCTCAGTCTAGAAAATGGGATTATCTTGTATCGGATAATCCATTCTCCACAGAAGTATTCCAAAGCTGCTTTATGTTCCCGAAACAGAGAATTTTGGAGTATGGATATCCAAGAAACGATTTAATGCATCATCCACATAAGGATAAAATTGCGGATCGTATTCGCAAGAAGGTCGGTGTTCCAGAAGGCAAAAAGACAATTCTTTATGCTCCTACATGGAGAGATGATGAGTATTATGGTAAGGGACAGTATAAGTTTAAGCTTCAATTAGATCTTAGAAGACTTCGAGAGGAGTTTGGGGATGAATATGTTATTTTACTCCGCACGCATTATTTTATCGCGGATTCTTTGGATGTAACAGGAGTGGAGGATTTTGCAATCAACGTAAGTAAATATAGCGATATTACAGAATTATATTTGATTTCTGATATTTGTATTACAGATTATTCTTCTGTATTTTTCGACTATGCAAATTTAAAGAGACCGATTTTATTCTTCACATATGACCTAGAGAAATATAGAGATGTTCTTCGAGGATTTTATATTGATATTGAAAAAGAGATTCCAGGTCCTCTTTTGTATACTAACGACGAGGTTGTGGACGCCATCAGAAATATCGATAAGATTGAAAAACAATATCATGATCGATATGAAGAATTTTATAATAGATTCTGTGCATTGGATGACGGACATGCCGCTGAGAGAATTGTAGAAAAGGTATTTCGTTCATAATGTTTCAAAAAATAAGAGCAATGATTAAAAAGATAGTAGTGTTTTTCTACCGTATTAGCGTAAATATATTGCCGCTAAGTAAAAATATCATTTTATTTGAGAGTAATCTTGGCAGAAATTATACAGGAAATCCAAGATATATTTATGAAGAGATGGTAAGAAGGGGGATGGATAAAAAATACCGTTGTATATGGTTTTTGGATGATCCATCCACCGAGATACCAGGAAAATGTAAGAAAGTAAAAAGAGCACATCTTCGCTATTTATTTTATATGGCGATTGGAAAGGTATGGTGCTTTGATTCAAGAGACCCCGCTTTTATTGTGAAGCGGGAGGGAGCCGTCTATATTCAGACATGGCATGGAACACCACTTAAGAAGCTGGCACTTGATATGGAGCATGTTGAAATGGCTTCCACGAATGATATTAATGAGTATAGACAGGAATTTTATGACAATGCGAAGCGATGGGATTATTTAATTTCACAAAATGCATTTTCTACTGAAACTTTTCGCAGATGTTTCGCTTTCGATAAAACAATGCTTGAGATAGGATATCCAAGAAATGATATTTTATTTAAGAGAAATACAAAAGAAGAGATAAATAAGATAAAAGATGAACTTCAGATACCAAAGAATAAAAAAGTGATTCTCTATGCTCCTACTTGGAGAGATAATCAGTTTTATGCACAGGGAAGATATAAGTTTGTCTCACCGCTAGATTATGATAAGATGCGAGATGTTTTAGGAAAAGACATAATTTTAATAGTCAAATATCATTATCTGGTAAAAGATTCTATTGATTGGACTAAATATAGAGATTTTATCTATACATTTAATGAGACGTTTGATATCGCAAAGCTATATCTTGTGGCAGATGCATTAATTACAGATTATTCCTCTGTTATGTTTGACTATAGCATTTTAGGGCGTCCAATGTATTTTTTTGCCTATGATCTAGAAGATTATAGACAGAATTTAAGAGGATTTTATTTTGATTTTTTAGAAGAAGCGCCAGGTCCAGTTTCTCAGACGACAGATGAGTTAATAGAAAATATTACTCATTATGATGAACAAGAGTGGAATGAGAAATATAGGGCATTCCAAAAGAAATACAATCATGCTGATTGTGGAAAAGCGTCAGCAAAAGTAGTATATTTAATTCATAGTATATTACAGGGAAGAAAAGTAGCTCAAAAAAGGAATGATATAATAAGATGAAAGAGATAGGGTATCATATCTTTGCATTTTTCTTTCAGCTATACTCATTTTTGGGGGTTGACGAAAATAGAGTGTTTTTTGTTATGACTCATGATGATGGTAGAGAGGGAAATGTAGGGACTGTGTTAACATACTTAAAAAAGAATAAATCAAATATAAAATATGCCAGGGTGACAAGGCGAAGAACTGATTTTAAGGGGAAGGGGAAAGCGAGAAGAGCATTACGCTTTTTTCTTCGGACTTCCTATGAGATGGCAAGAGCAAAGTATATTTTCTTAGACAATGTATTTTTACCGATGGCTTTTTGCAAAGTTAAGGATGAGGTGAGAGTCATTCAGCTATGGCATGGTACTGGTACTATTAAGAAGTTTGGGCAGGATGTCAACGAGGGAAGATTAAAAGAGTTAGAAAAAAGAGCAAATCAAAAAATTACCGATTTAATCGTAAACTCAGATGAGACGAAGACATTGTATGCAGGATGCTTTGGAATCGAAGAAGATAAAGTTCGAGTGCTTGGCTTGCCAAGAACGGATGTATTTTTTCATAAGAGAGTACAAGAACGAAGATTAGAAGAGTTTTATAAGCAATATCCTGAACTTAGAGATAAGAAAATTATTTTGTATGCTCCTACATTTCGAGATGATGAGTTGGTGCATCCATCGATTTCATTTTCAATAGATGATTTGATGGAGCAGATGGACGAGGATGTCTGTCTGGCACTTCGTTTGCATCCGTTTGTTGCTTATTCTATTCCATATGAGGGAAAATATAGAGATAGGGTTTATGATTTTTCACTCTATAATAAGTTGAACACGCTATTATTTGCCACAGATTGTCTTGTCACAGATTATTCTTCGATTATTTTTGAGTATGTAGCATTAAACCGTCCTATGGTATTTTATGCTTATGATTTAGATGAATTTAAAAAAGATGGGAGAGGTTTTTATAATGAATATGAGACCTACGTCCCAGGTCCTGTCGTTCAGACTGAGAAGGAGCTTATTAAGGCTCTTAAGAAAAAAAGTATCAATCAAGAGAAAATAATACAATTTCGAGAGAGAGCTTATGCTTATACAGATGGAAGAGCGACAAAAAGATTAATTGATGAAGTCTTTAAATAAAAATAAAGAAGAGGATATTGCAAAATGAATTTTGCAATATCCTCTTTTCTTTTTATAAAGCTGTAACCTTCGGTTTTTGTTGTTTTTTATTTTCTTTTATATTTCGTCTCTTACGTTTTTTCGTATTTTTCTTTTGTTTTCTTCTTCCTATTCCGTCAATTAATAGATAGAAAGTTGGAAGTAAGAGTAAAGTAAGAAATGTCGAGGATATTAATCCACCGATAATAACTTTTGCCATACCGCCCATCATCTCAGTACCACTTCCAATTCCGAGTGCCATAGGGAGCATAGATAGAATAGTTGTGGATGTCGTCATTAAGATTGGACGGAGACGAATTCTTCCTGTATGAATAAGTGCATCTGTGGCGTCCATTCCGTCTTCTGTCCTTAACTGGTTTGTTGTATCTACAAAGAGAATACCATTATTTACAACGGTACCAACTAAGAGCAGTACACCAAGCAAAGATGGCATGCTTATCTTTGTTCCGGTGAGGAATAGAAGTAAAAAGGAACCGATAAAACTAAATGGAATAGAAATCATAACCATGATGGAAAATCTCGCAGATTCAAACTCAATTGCCATAACCATAAATACGAGTAAAATAGCTGTGGCGATTGCACCATAGATGGCGGAAAATTCCTCATTCATCATTTCTGTCATAAAGGATTCGCTTTGTTTTACACCAGTTGGAAAAATCATATTGTTTACTAAATTTGTGATAGTCTCTTCGGCAGCTTCATTTTCCTTTATAGTTGTATACATTGTGACGGTTGCCGTATATTGATTATCTGCTCTTGCGATAGACTGGGGGCTATTTGTATATACAATCTCTGCTACATCTCCTAATGTGGATGTCTGTCCAGTAGTAGGAGAGATAAGAGTGATATTTTTCAAATCATTTGCTTCTTTGAATGTATCTTTTGGATATTCTACTGTGACTGTATATGTCTTATCATCGTTTGTAATATCAATTGTATCACTTCCACTGATTGTCATATAGAGAAGACCCGAAATCTGGGATGGCGTGTATCCAATACTTGCAGCCTTTATTGGATCGATTTGAACGTCAACTTTAGAACTTTGATTATCCAAAGAGGAAGTAGCTCTTATTACGCCGTTTACTTCTATGGCTTCCTTTGACACCATATCACAAGCTTCTTTTAAATTAGTTAAATCATCTCCGACGAGATCAATTTCTACTGTACTTCCAGAAGAAGTCATACCTTCGCTCATAGCAGCTGCTTTATTTTCAGAAATTTCTATATCATAATCTGTTGTAGTAGCAACTTCTTCTTGCCACATTTGTACGATATCTTCTGTCTCCATGGAACGGTTGTCTTTTAGAGTGACTGCAATGCTTCCAGTTGAGTCAGAAGTATTTGCCGTTAAGCTGTAGGTTTCAACATCATCATTTTCCTTTACCATATTTTCGAGCTCTGTCATAATTTTTTCGACTTTATTTATATTTAATCCCGGTCTCATTGTAACATTGATATTAATTTTGCCCTGTTCCATATCCGGAATCAACTCACTTCCAATGAGGCTGAGAAGTAAGGCTGAGACGATAAAGAGTGCCACTGCAGTTGCGAGAACAGTTTTTTTCTTATTTAAAAGCTTATGCATAATTTTGACATATCCATCGCCGATCATGTTTAGTAAAGTATTAATTTTTACCTCTTTTTTTTCTATTGGCTTGTAAATGCCAAAGAATAGAGGGACAAGAGTGATGGCGGAGATAAGAGATGCCAATAAGGAAAATGTAATTGTAAATCCAAGTTCATTAAAAAGTTGCCCTGCCATGCCTTTTAAAAGGGCAAGTGGTAAAAATACAACAACAGTTGTAATAGTGGAAGCGATAACGGAATTGGTTACAAACTTACATCCTTCTAATGCTGCCTGTTGAAAATCAACTACTTCCTCTTTTCGTCTAAAAATACTCTCGATAACAACAATGGAGTTATCTACCATCATACCAACTCCGATAACTAGACCTCCCATTGTAATAATATTGAGAGAAAATCCGATAAAATGCATAATAATCAAAGTTACTAAAACTGAGATTGGCATAGAAGAGCCTACGATAAGGCTGGCTTTAAAGTCACCAAAGAAAATGAATAAGATGAGCATAGATAAAACCATACCGAGAATTAAGCTGCTTCCAACAGATTTTAAGGAAGATAAAATCATCTCACTTGCGGTGTCAATAATAATAAGTTCAGCAATATCGGTTTCTTTATTCAATTTTGTAATTACTTTTTCTACGTCATTTGCCACAGCAACGTCAGTGGAACTTTGACGCTTAGAGATTGCAAGACTGAGATTATCTTGATCGTTATATCGACTTATAGATTCTGCTGCTTCTTTTGCCATATGGATATCTGCTACGTCTTTAATATGGATGATATTTCCAGACATAGTTGTAATTGGAATTGTATTCAGTAGGCTGATAGAGTCATAATCTTGACCAGCATTTACGCTAATATCTTGGGAGCCATGAGATACTTTTCCAACTGGAACGGAGAAGTTAGCAGCTTTGATTGCCTCCACGATAGAGGACATTGTAAGTCCGTATTGAGAGAGTGCATCTTCATTTAATTCTACACTGATATAGTCTTGTTGTCCGCCAGATACGTCAACCTTTGCCACAGAACTTAATTTTTCGAGTTCTGGAGTTACTGTATCATTGATATAACTTAAAACCTCGTCCTCATCTTGACCAGAGGCGGACAGGGTTACACTGGCAGTGGCATTCATATTTAGTTCCATAATAACTGGCGTTTGTGCATCTTCTGGCAAATCATTCGCTAAAGCGTCGATTGCTTCTTTTAAATCGGAGTATGTATCGTCCATATCGGTTCCATATTCAAAGCTGAAGAGAATAATTCCCACATTTTCATTTGATACGGACTGAGTGGAATCGAGTCCTTTTAGCGTGCTGCCAGCATCCTCAATTGGTTTTGAAATTAAATCTTCCACTTCCTCCGCATTGGCACCTGGATAAACAACATTTACAATAAGCATTGGAAGATCCAAGTCAGGAGTAAGCTGTAAATTAAAGGAGAGAAGAGAAGAAAATCCAAAAATGATAATGCCAATCAAAATGATAATGACAGAAACAGGACGTTTAATTGCTAATTTGGTAATCCCCATACTTACTTAGCTCCTTCCTCATTATTTTGTTCTTTTATCTCAATGGAGGCACCGTCCTTTAGTTGGGAGGACCAAGAAGTAACGATGGAGTCAGAAGTACTAAGACCTGTGACAGCAATATTTTCATCATCTGATTTTCCAGTTGTGATTATAGTTTTTATAGCCTTTCCATCTCTATTACAAAATACATAAGCCTCCTCATTTTCATAAAAAACAGAGTCTATAGGAATCAAGGTAACATCATCCACGCGGTCTGTCTCAATTTCAACCTTTACAGAAAGTCCAGATTTTAGGTTAGAATCTCCAGATACTGGAATAATTGCTTTTACTTTAAAAAGACCTGTCTGAGTATCTACGGAATCGGCAATCTCTGTAATTGTACCTTCATAATCAGAGCTATTATATTCCATTTTTATCGTTTGTCCAATTTTTAATTGCTCATGGTCGTTGTTTGTCACAGAAAAAGTCAACTGCATGGAATCTTCTCCTGAAATGACGAGAACTGGATTTCCAGACGCCACCATCGAGTGATTTTTGAGGGAAGATTGTGTTATTATACCAGAAATTGGAGCTTTTACCTCATATAAATCAAGATTATATTGGGCGCTATCTAATGCAGCTTTGGCTTGATCTACACCAGCTTGAGCAATTGCATTTGTATCGTCAGCTGCATTACCGACCGTGAGATTATAAGAGTCTACTGCAGTTTGGTAGGCGGAATCGGCCTGCTTCACGGATTCCTCGAGAGTAGAAATATTGGTATCCAATGTTTTCTTTGATTGTTTTGCTGTCTCAAGACCGCTCTTAGCTTGGGTAAGTGCGGATTGAAGCGCACTTAATTGTTCTTGAAGTGCAGTTGCCTGCTGTTGTGTTGTGAGCATATTTTCAAGGTTTTGTCCTAGGTTTTGTGGATCGCCAAGAAGAGAGCTAAAATCTCCAGAAGACTGTTGAAGAACAAGTAATTGATTTGTCGTATCATTAATTTGGCTTTCTAAATCAGATATTTGAATTTCTAATTCTGTAATGCTGTTTTCAAGATCAGCGCGCTGTTCAATCGCCGCATCGTACTGTTTATGAGCAGTATTTTGTGCGTATTCTGCCTGGGCAATTCCAGAGGAAGCCGAGATACCTTGGGCTTGGCTGCCACTTCCAGTTGCCTGGTTTGCGCTCGCCACGGCGGAGTCATAGGCAGCTTTTGCTGTATTATATTGTTGAAGAGCAGCAGTATTGTCAACAGAAAAGAGAATAGTTCCTTCTTCTACTTTATCTCCCACTTTTACATGAATGGCAGTAACTTCACCAGAAATAAGAGGAGTTACATTGACTTCATTGGCAGAAGAAATCTTACCCATATATTCATTTGTATCGGAGATACTTCCAACATGTGGATGATCTGTTGTCACTAGAAGGGTTGTCTCTTGAGTTTGTTCTTCTTTATCGCTATTACAAGCAGTTGTTCCAAGAAGAAGACTTGCGCAGAGCATACTGCATAGGAAAATTTTCCGAAACTTTTTTGGAATCAATATATCACCAACTTTCATATTTTTTATTTATAGAGTGGATATTGCAAAATATAAAATTCGAATAAGATATGGTTATAGTCTGGCTGATTCATACCTATATGTTGCATGAAATTGCAATAATCCCGATATAAGTTTTTTCTTTTGCGAAAAAATTCTTTAGACGTTTTCAATTATATCATAAAAGAAAATTAATGGAAACTTACAATTAAAAAAATATGACAAAAGATAAAAATAGTTCATAGAAATATGATATGCTTTATAATATTCGTTCGACTAATAAATTCTATGCTATAGAAAAAATCCTAAATCATATTTTCGAAGAAAATATGATTTAGGATTTTTTATGTCTGTTATTTTCCATATATATAAAATATTATATGGAAAATAATTTAAGATTATAAATTTATTTTTTTATTCGCTAGGTGCATTTTGATATGCTTCTTCAGTAGCAACCTCAATTTTGCCGCTGATTGCACTTAATTCTTGACTGACCTCATAGTCTTTTGTGCCAAATAAAAATTCATGAGCCTTTATAACATTTGATTTGAGTGTGAGTGGAAATCCATAATAAATTCCATTATAGCGAATATCCTCTGAATCAAAAGGGAATCCGTCAGAATCTTTTACTTTGTAGAGAGGAAATTCCATTCCAAGTTTTAAAATCTCATCGGAGGTAAAACTTGTGGAAATTTGTGGAAGAACGGAATTTAAAACAGCGACTAATTGCTGAGGTTTTTTCATTGCCTGTTCCATAATCGCCTCAATTAACTCTCTTTGATGACTTGCTCTTTTATGGTCTCCGCCTTCCATATAACGGATTCTAGAGTAAGCAACAGCCTGATTACCATCAAACGTGAAAGTACCAGTGGAGGTAAAATGGCGAGAGGAACCGCCGTTTAATGTATTCATATTTGTTATATAATCGTTTAGATTTTCAAGTTCTTTTTCCGTATCAATTGTTAAGGTTACACCGCCAAGGGCATCTACTACATCCGCCATAATTTTGAAGCTGACAGTAATAAAATCTGTTACTTGAAGGTCAAGATTACGGTTGATTGTACTAATTGCAAGCTCTGGACCACCAGTAGCGTAGGCGTTATTAATCTTTGTATAATGTCCATTGATGCTAACATACGTATCACGATAAATAGATAGAAGTTTTACTTCTTTTGTACTCTTATTAATACTCATTAAAATAATTGTATCAGAGTTTGTTCCAGAGGCATTTATATCACTGGATTGAGAATCCACTCCAAATAGGGCGATAACTTGGTAATTTTCCATATTTTTATCATTTCCCTGGGTGATAACTTCGTCTTTATTTAATTCATATGTTTCAATAGAGTTAAGTTTATTTTTGATTACAAAAAGTATAGCTATTGCGACGACAATAATAAGAGCGATAAAAAATACGAGAAATGGAAAGAGGCATCCTCCTTTTTTTGCCTGCGGTTCTGTATTCCCATCAGCTCTTTTTCGTTTTAGAATATTCATCTATTCCCATCCTTTCTAAATTTATTCGTGTATTGTGACTAATATTTAGTAAGTTAAAATAACTAGTAGGCATTTTCATTGACAAAGCCTTTAAAAATAGTTAAAAATAAGATTTTAAAGTCTAATCCAAGAGACCAGTTTTCAATATAATATAAGTCATGTTCAATACGACCGCGAATAGAAGTATTGCCGCGAAAGCCATTGATTTGAGCCCATCCAGTCATACCAGGACGAACCTGATGTTTAATCATATAGCGAGGAATTTCTTCTTGAAACTTTTCAACAAAGAAAGGTCGTTCTGGTCTTGGACCGACAAGACTCATATCTCCTTTTAAAACATTAAAAAGCTGAGGAAGTTCATCGATACTTGTTTTTCGAATGAATTTTCCAACTTTGGTCACTCGAGGGTCATTACTTGTAGTCCATTGGCTTTTTTCTTTATTTTTAGATTGCACACCCATGGACCGAAACTTATACATATTAAAGGCCTTATTGTGAAGACCGATTCTTTCTTGAGTAAAGATAATTGGTCCGGGAGAGCTAAACTTCACAAGTAAAGCTACTATTAACATAATAGGGGAGAAAATAATAATAGCTGCCAGGGAGCCAATAATATCAATGAGTCGCTTTACTAAACGGTTTCCAGTATTTGTAAGTGGCACGTTTCGAATATTAATAATAGGAAGTCCGTCTAAATCTTCTGTATAAGGTCTTGTGGATATAAAATTATAATAATCAGGAACGAATTTTGTGTGCACTCCAGATTTCTCACAAATTTTCACAATGGATTCTAGTTTCTCGTATTCTCGAATGTTCAATGTGATAGCCACCTCGTCCAAAGAATTATTGTAAAGAAAATTAGAGAGCTCTTTGATAGTTCCGATTACATAAACTCCTCTATAATTAAAGTCTGTTGGAAGTCGATCATCAAAAAGACCGTGAATTACATAACCCCACTGTGGATTTGCTTTAATGCGGTCAATATAAACGGCAGCTGAATTACTATATCCAACTAAAATAATATGTTTTAAGTTTCGACCTCTTTTTCTTGTTTTATACAAAATTTTGCGGATAATAAAGCGCTCTATAATGATATTAAAACTGCAAATAAAATAAAACATTGGCATTAAGGTTCTTGGAATATGGCTAATTTTTCCAAAGAAAATGAACGCAATAATAATTGCTACGCCGATGCCAGTGGCTTGTATAACGTTAAAAATCTCGGTGCTCTCATTGCGATGTCTCTTTGGCTCATATAGATGAAATATGGCATATAATATTAGAAAAAATGGCACAATAAATAAAAGACGTGGCTGATAGTACATAAAAGGTCTAGCATAGCCAGCATCTGGAAAAAACTGTGATGTCAAAGGGCATGCAAATCGAAAATAATATGCGAGATTAAAAGAAAGATAAATTACTATAGCGTCGATTAGTACGTGGACGCGATTAAATAATTGTTGATTTTCTTTAATCATTTTGGGTACTCCTTTTAATTAGTTAAAACTACTACTGTTTCTCATAAATTATATCTTACAATAAAATATTCTAAGAAACAACATGTTTTTTCTTAAAATATTCTTTACATATTCTTTCTAGTGGGTTGCCAGGTAATGTATTTATTAAAATTTAATGTTCTATTTGAAATGGAACAAATAATTATAACAAAAATGACACAAATTTTACACAAAAGGCTGATATGATAAGGACAAATAAGAGAAAGAGACTATGAAAGGATCTAATTTATTTAGGAGGAAATAATATGAGTGAGTATAATGGAAGAAAAGATAATGAACAAAGATATGATGGATATTCAAGTCCAGATGTGATAGATACAACGGCTGAGGAAATTCCAAGTGGAGAGTATGAGCAGACTGAATATACACAGTATAGTCAACAAAACTATGGGGACAATCAGTATAGCAGTCAGGCGCAGTATAACCAAAATCAGAGTCAATATAGATATCAATATGGTAATCATTCATCTAATAAAGTAACAAGAAGAAAAAAAGGCAGCGGAGCAGGAAAATTTGCAAAGCTTGTAGCATCGGGCTTAGTTTTTGGTCTTGTGGCAGGCGTGGCATTTCAGGGAGTTAATATTGTTTCAGACAAAATTAACCCAAAGCAAACTTATACACCGACATTGAATACGGCCTCTACCATTCAAACTTCAAGTAGTGGAGAGACTGGAAGTTCTGATATTTCGGCGGTAGCTGAGAGTGCGATGCCATCGATAGTTTCTATTACAAGTGTTGTAGAAGAAACTATCAATTATGGCTGGTTTGGAAGCCAGACTCAGGAAGCTGAGGGAAGTGGTTCTGGAATCATTATTGCAGAGGATAACGAGGAATTATATATCGCAACGAATAATCATGTTGTCGAGGATGCAAAGAAAGTGACAGTTGGTTTTTGTGACGATACGACAGCGGAGGCAGAGATAAAAGGAACAGATAGTGACTCAGATTTGGCAGTTGTATCAGTAAAACTTTCAGATATTGAGGATGAGACAAAGCAACAGATTAAGGTTGCAGTGCTTGGAAATTCGGATGATATTAAGGTTGGTGAGACGGCTATCGCAATCGGTAATGCACTTGGATATGGTCAGTCTGTGACAAGTGGTTGTATTAGTGCTACAAAGAGAGAGGTTGCTCTTACAGATAAGACGATGACTCTTATTCAGACTGATGCCGCTATCAATCCTGGAAACAGTGGTGGAGCTTTATTAAATGCAAAAGGTGAAGTTATTGGAATTAATACAGTAAAGGTTTCTGATACAACAATCGAGGGTATGGGATATGCAATTCCTATTACAGATGCACAGTCAACGCTTGAAGCACTTATGAAACAGGAGACAATTCCAGAGTCAGAGCAGGCATATCTTGGTATTACAGGTAGAGATATAACAGAACAGTATGCAAGTGGATTTGGAATGCCAAGCGGAATTTATATAGTAGAAATTCAGGAAGATTCACCAGCACAGAAAGCTGGATTATATGCTGGCGATATTATTACAAAGCTTGATGATAGTGAATTATCTGGAATGGATGCCTTAATTAGTAAATTAGGACAGAAAAAATCTGGAGACCAGGTTAAGATTACAGTACAGCGTCAATCTCAGGGAGAGTATAAGGAAGAAACTTTAACTGTAACATTAGGTTCTAAGGCAGATATGCCAGCTACAACAGAGCAAGAGTCATATGACCAAGGTCAAAGAAGGGGTTCCCAGCAGGGGCAATAAATAAAATAATAAATTCAATGAAAAAAAGTAAGCGGATATTTCAAAGTCTGCTTACTTTTTTTATGGAGCAATTCATTTTTATATAAGAAATGAGAGAGTCACATAATCATCACATTTCCATGCTAAAATTTTTTAATATGGGGAATATCTTCTTAATTTTGACTTGACAGAGAAGAAGATATTTTTTATCTTCATTAAAAGAGGGAAAAGGAATAAAAATAAATGAGAGTGGGAGAATAAAATGGAAACCTTTGTTTTAGCGAAGGAGAAAGGAGAAACAGCAATGAAGAGATTGCTTATCATGCTGATGGCATGTAGTCTTTTACTAACAATTTATGGTTGTTCTTCAAGTGGGGATGGGGAGTCAATCACAGTAGAAGAGGAAGAGACAAAAGAGGCTGTGACAGCAGAGGAAGATATCGATATACAGGATTTAGTAAATAGTGAGCCTCTAGAGACAGAAAAATTAGACGAAACTTTATTTGACAATCCACAGCTAATTCAGACAACCCAGTTAGATGTGGAAAAACCAGATGACACAGATACGCAAAAAGAATCAAAGCAAGTACTAGAAAACGGAAAAATCGTAAAAACGGAGACGGGTTCTGTATATGATTTAAGTTATCAAGAAGAAGTGCAAGCGGCGATAGAGCAAAAAAAGGCAGATGGAAATTATACGATAGATAAACCACTTGCTATCGTAAATCCTTATGGGACAAGTACAACTTCTCTTTATTTATATTTTGAGACAGAACAAGAAGGACAGCTTGAGTATATCGTTCGAATTGATGATGATGAGTCACAAGATTTTACCCGTATTATGTTAAATGACGGTGAGGATAATATGTCTAAGACACATGAATATTCCTTAATTGGAATTGTACCAGGATGCAAAAATATTATTGCACTTCGACTTTTAGATAAGGAAGGAAATGTGATTGAGCAATCTTCTTTTAGTATAGAATCAGGAGATTTTCTTGTAAAAACAGCTCCTAAAATTGAGATGGAGCAAGGAGAGAGTAAGACTGCCTTGGCTAATGGATTATATGCTCTTTTAGGACATGATAAAGCATTTGAGTCTAATATTTATATGTACGACAATAATGCCAATATTCGAGCTGAGATTGTACTAGACTCTTATCGAACAGATAAGATTGAGTTTGTAGATGATTGTATGCTATATTCTTATACAAATAATAGATTTGCTTTTGTTAATAAACTTGGCAAGGTAGAAAAAATTTATGGATTTGAGGGATACGAGATGCATCATGATTTTTCCTATGACGAATCTCATAATTCTATTATTACCTTAGTCAGCGAGGTGGGAGCTGAGACAGTAGAGGATTTAGTTCTTATTTTAAATCTTGATACAGAAGAGATTGAGATTATTGATATGAAAGATCACTTGAAAGAATGTTACGAATCAGCTACTTGGCCTACAGAGGATGATGGAAGTAAGAGTGAGACACTTGATTGGATTCATATGAATACTGTTGATATTAATTCAAATGGAGATATTGCATTGAGTGCAAGAGAAAATAGTGCGATTATTGTGATGGAAGATATATACGATACTCCTAAGATTAAGTATATTATTCACGGCGGTTCTTATTTTGAAGATACAGAATATGAAGATTTATTGCTTGAAAAAATAGGAGATTTTGTTCCACAGGCTGGACAACATACGACAACCTTTGTGTGGGATTCTGGACTTCCAGAGGGACAATATTATATGCATTTATATAATAATAATTACGCAAGCTCTAAGACAATTCCAGGATTTGACTGGAGTTTATACCCAGGAGTAGGTGGTTACACAAAGGGCGAGCATTCCATGTATTATTGCTATCTGATTGACGAAAATAAAAAGACATATGAGCTTGTAAAGATGATTGAAGTTCCATATTCTAGTATTGTGAGCAGTACGCAGCAAGTTGGCAGTAATTATGTCACTAGCTCTGGTATGGCACATTGCTATAATGAGTATGATAAGGATGGTGTGATGATTGCACAGTTCAACTACGATTCACAAAAATATGCTTACCGTGTATTCAAATATAGCTTTGAGGGATTTTGGTATGCACCTTATTAAAAAATAATAAAAATAGAATACAGAATCAGTCTATAAGACGTTAAAATTAAGAGGTAATTATTTTCAAATTAAGAGGAAGATAATTGCCTCTTTTATTTTTTTAAAAAACTTAAATGGAAATGCCTATAAAATAGGAAGAAATTTGGGTTTCATATATGATGTAGGATAGACATAAACTTTAGATTAAGAAAGTAAATTTGCATTGAAATAGTCTTAAAGCTAGAAGGAAGGGGAGCAAAATGAAACGTATTATTAATAAAAAAAGAATCGAGCTATTTAGAACAGAATTATATAGGGAAGAAAAGAAGGAGAGCACAATAGAGAAATATATACGAGATATAAAAAAATTAGAGGAATATTTAGCGGGACAACCCGTCAATAAGGAAAATATGATTCGATTTAAGGAAGAATTGCAAGCTTGTGGGGAGTATGAAATTAGTAGTATTAATACGTATTTAGCAGCTGCCAATCATTTTTGTGACAGTATGGGATGGACGGATGCAAAGGTAAAATTATTAAGGAGACAAAAGGAATTTTATGAGTCGGAAAATACGTATTTGACAAAGGAGGAATATAAAAAACTCATATTAACTGCAAATAAAAAGGGACAAAAGCGACTATCCTTGATTATGCAGACAATCGCAAGTACAGGAATTCGAATTAGTGAGTTATGTTTTGTGACAATAGAATCATTAAAAAAAGGGAAGGTTAATGTCTATAATAAGGGGAAAAGGAGAACGGTCTTTTATCCGGAAAAGCTGCAAAAGATGTTAAATCAATATGGAAAGGAGAGAAGGATTTCGTCTGGATGCCTTTTTCGAACGAAGGCAGGGAAAACGATGAATAGGAGTAATATTTGGAGAGAAATGAAAAAACTCTGTAAAAAAGCGGGAGTAAAAGAAGAAAAAGTATTTCCTCATAATTTAAGACATCTCTTTGCAAGAGAATTTTACCAAATAAAAAAAGACATCGCAAAACTTGCAGATGTACTTGGGCATCATAATATTGAGACAACGAGAATTTATATTAAGTCGACGGGAATAGAGCATCGAAGAGTATTAAATACAATGCGTATGGTAATAGGAATAAGAAATATTTCCTAGGCTAGAGCTTTGCATAATTATTCAGTATATTTTATATACAACATAATAAGAATTATGTTGTATACCTCTTACGCTTTTATAATTTTATCACTGTTAAAAGGAAAATGCAAGTATGTTTAGAAAAAAATAATAAAAAAATGTAAGGAATATATATGCTAACTAATATGCATAATTTTAAATGATTTTTTATTTAGATTCTGATAGAGTTTCAGGGTCTTATTTTTTTGCGTAAAAATCAGGTTTACGCCATCATACAACATAATTCTTATTATGTAGTAATACAGACAAACTACTTAGTTATTCCTTTACACTATATTTACTTTAGTGTGAATGGAATTAAAACCAATACTAATTTATATTTTTTGTTGTCTTAGAGAAGTTCTAGTTTATGAGAATGTTCGTAGGATTGACAGGCAAGGGTGGTGGATGGTTTGCATATTGAGGAGAAAAGGGGATTTTTCAAATAGGAAGATGAATGGAGTGTGTAAAATGGTCAAAAAAGTGAAACGGGTTTTGGCAGTGGTGATTACGCTGGTGCTGATGATATCCATATTAGGCAACAGCAAACTTATTGCATTTGCGGAAAATAATGTGACCTCGAAACAAGAGATGACAGAGATGACATCTGTCGAAAAAGAGGAAAATATGTCTGCACAAGAGGAAACTGCTGATGGGGAAGACAAGCAGATAGAGTCGTCTGCTGCTATAAAAAATGATGTGAAAAACGAACAAGAACAGAGTCAAAAGACCGTGGAAGAAACGTTCGCTGGAGAAAATGGACAGATAAAAGGTCAGTTATTAGCTAGTGAGATAGCAGCAGTAAATGAGACAGAAGCTCAAAAAAATACTTCAGAAAAGACGGAAAAGGTAACTACTGCCGATGAAGAAAACAAACAAGAAAAGTCGACTGTCGCAGAAAATAATATGATAAGCGAACAAGAGACAACTCAAGAGTCGGTTGATAAAATGACGGAAGAAAATGAATCAATAGAAGAACAACAAGATATTGCAGAAAATTTTGTAGAGCAAGAGGCTAAGCCTTATGAGGCGGAAACGGTAGTAGATCAAATGCGTATAAAAGTGACAGCGGAAGCTGGCGTATTGCCGAATGATGCAGTATTAAATGCGAAGATATTAAAAGAAGATGGTGATACAAGTGTACAGTATAGTGAGGCGAAAGCGGCATTAGATAAAGAAAATACTATTGAATATGATGGATTTATGGCCTATGATATTGGCTTTACTGACAGTATGGGAGAAGAGGTTGAGCCAAATGGTAAGGTTTTCGTATCAATGGAAATGGCAACACCCGAAGGAGCAGAAGTAGAATCTCTAAGTGTACAGCATCATGCACAGACAAATGAGGGAATTCGTGTGGAGACAGTGGCGGATGCCAAAAATGAGACAAGTGGTAAAGTGGGTGTTCAGGGACTGGAGACCGTAGCTGAGTTTGAGGTAGAGAGTTTTTCGACGTTTACGATTACGTGGAGTAGTAATGGAATAAAATATTTTGAAATCACAGTTCACTATGTAAATACGAATGGAGATGAACTTGCCGAGCCAACACATGAGGATATGAAATTGCAAAGAAACGATACAATTACATTATCAGATTTAGCTCCAACTGTGTCTGGACTTACTTACCAAAAAGCGTGTTATGGTACTGTTAATGGAGATGAAATCACATCTTTAGCGGCAAGTAGGAGAGGTAATAATAGTAGTAATAGAATTTATACGGTTGATTTTAAAAATGGTAGTACGATTGTGGATAGCTTGAGTTATAGAGGGAATGGCATTACTCAAGAAGCCACTATTTATCTGATATATGCGACAGATATAGTAACACCGCCATCTCCAACGCCAACAAAAAGTTTGTCAAAAAGTAAGACTGTAGATAGAAATCAGGACGGTACATATGATTTGAATTTGTCCATATCAGGAGCAGTAGGTACTGTGACTAATAAAGCAAAATTAGATATTTTGTTGATTATCGACCGTTCAGGAAGTATGAAAGATGAAGAAAGAATGGCAAATGCCAAAACTGCTGCGAATAGTCTAATTGATACAGTTAATAGAAAAAGTGATACAATTGATGCTCAGTATGCGGTAGTGTCTTTTTGTAGTGGATATAATAGACAATATGGAACCCATAATGGGTACTATTATGAGAATGCAGATGGACCAGCTAAAGCTTCTAACACGGAACAAAATTGGAGTAATAATGTAAATAATGTTAAAACATCTATAAATAATATTGAAGTAGGTGGTGGAACTAACTATCAATCAGGTATTAATCTTGGAAAAACAGTGTTAGCAAAGTCAAGAACGGATGCACAAAAAGTAGTAATCTTTCTAACAGATGGATTGCCTACTTGTGCTCTAAAAATTGAGTCGGGTGAGTATGCCGAGGATGGTAATGGTACCAATTATAATAAAAAATATCAAAATGCGGCTGTAGGAGAAATAAAGGGTATGGGCTGTGATCAATTCTATGCAATAGGAATTGGTTCTAACTTTACAAATAATATAAATGACGCAAAAGATAACTTATATGAATTAAGAGATAATGTAGGACAAGAAGCAGGTCAAAGACCAAGTAAGTCAGAAGTTTATGCGGCATCAAGTTCAGATTTGAGTAAAATCTTTGATGATATTGCGGCATCGACAACGAGTTTTCTTTGTGATCATGTCAATGTGACGGATACATTAAGTGAAAATGTAGAGGTAGTGGCAGATGCAAATGGAACTCCGACAAATCTGTTAATTACAGTGACGAAGGCAGATGGAACAAAGCTTACTTCTCAGGATTCTGAAATCACGCAAGATGATAATGGAGTTTGCATAACGTCTATAACCTTGCCTGCAACAGAGACGAACGGAGAAACGACAATAAAAGCTAAGTATTTTGATGGTCAGGTTGAAATGGAATTTCCTCCAGAGTATAAACTAGAGTCGAATTGGGATTATAAAGTTACAATAACCATTAAGGCGACAGAAACGGCATACCAAAAATATCGCAAAAATGGATATACGGATATGGCAGATGCGGGTACAGGAACGCATGCTGCTGATTTAGGACTTTATTCCAATAATAATGATAAGGCAAAAGTAACCTATACATATGATGAAAAGAAGGAAGAAGAGCTTTTTGATAAGCCCGTTATTCAATTAAATCCTGGAACACTCATCATTCAAAAAGAAATGATTGGTTTGAGTGAGGATGAGATAATAGCCTTGATTAGTAAACTTCAATTTGATGTCACGCTGAACGATGGAGATGTTACATCGTATAGTACAACAGTTTTCACGAAGGTAGATGATTATAACGGAGATGGAGTGAAATATACCTATACTATTAGTGGCTTATCGCCAGATACTTCTTATGCAGTTGGAGAAAAAGATGGCACGGCCAATATGACTGGATATGATTTAAATACATCAGTATCAGGTGATGCAGCAGGAATAGTACCAGGTGGAGAAACAAAGACAGTGACTTTCACTAATACTTATACTCATAGCGAACGCACGATTATAGTAAAAAAGGTAGTTACTGGAAATATGGCAGATGTCAATAAAGAATTTGAATTTACTTATAAAATTGGAGACGGAGGGAAAGGAAACGAAGGAACCTTCAAATTAATAAATGAAGGAACTGCCAATATTACTGTTCCTTATGACTCTAATATAATAATCACGGAAATTGATTATAGCAGTGATGGATATGAGACTAGCTGGAAAATTGGAGAAAATGGCAAATCTATTGAAGGATCGTCCTATACGCTTACTAATGTAACAGACGACAAAACAGGAGATAATATAGTTATTTGTACAAATAAGAAAACTGGAAATCCGCCTACTGGTATGACATATACCCAGACACCATTTGTTCTTATGATTATCCCAGCATTTCTCTTAGTAATATGTGGATTTGGAGGCTTTATACTCCGCAGGAAGAGAGAACGAAGGTAGGTATTATGGCAGCAAAAAACATGGAAGAAATCGCAGCTTTGCTGAAAGAGCTGCGATTTCAAAAAAAGATTTTTGGCGGTGTAGACGAACGAGATGTTTGGAAAAAATTACAGCTTCTTCAGAAGGAATATCGAATAGCTTTTGAGGCGCAAGAAGAAAGAAGTAAGGCACTCTTGCAAGACCGAGAGAAAGAAATTGCTCATCTGAAAAAACAGCTGAGAAATAATGATATGACAAAACAAGTTTTAGGTGATTTAAATGGGTAGAAAAGAAGAAAATTCGAAGGCTTTGACTACACCAGAAAAAGTTATTGCGGCTCGTCTTCGAATATTAGCTCAGAAGGAAGAGATTATCCTATTTTTCCAGAGATTGATTGGACTATTTGTATTACTTTGGGTAATCTTTGGATTGCTGTTTGGTATGACTCCTATGAGGAATGGCGATATGGCGCCTCGAATTAGTGCTGGAGATTTTATGCTTTACTACCGATTAGAACAAAATTTTCGTGCTCAGGATGTGATTGTCTTTGAAAAGGAAGATATTTCTTATACTGGCAGAATTGTTGCCAAGGGCGGAGATACGGTGGAAATTACAGGGGAAGCTACGCTTGTGGTAAATGGAAGTACCGTTTGGGAAAATGAAATTTATTATACAACACCTCAGTATGAAAGTGATGTAAAGTATCCTATTGTTCTAAATAGCGATGAAGTATTTGTACTTTGTGATTATCGAGAGGGAGCTAAGGACAGCCGATATTTTGGTCCCGTAAGGCGGGATGAGATTAAAGGTAAGGTAATTACCGTGATTCGCCGGTCAAATTTATAAAGTTATGATCGACATATAATTAATACGTATATTACGGAGATGAGGGGAAATAACGCAAACGGAGATAGGACCGAAAAACGTAAATTCGCATATTATCTCTGTGATAGAGACAATACAAAAGTATTGCTAATATATATCAATAAAAATGCTCAGGTTTAATGAGAGAAAAGAAGAAAGGATGGAAATGAATTATGAAGTTTAGCGAAATTTCAAAGAAACTCGGTGTGGCATTGCTCACTGGAGCCGTAGTAGTATTTATGACTGGCATGAATGTGTCAGCAGCAGAGGCAGATGCTATTAGTAAAGTAGATATTACTAAGAATGTAACAACAGATGGTAATACTTACAAACCTAATACAACATTTAATTTTAGTGTGGTAAAAGGAGAAGCAGGAACAGACTCTAAAGGAAATGTAGTATATGCTGGTGTAGATGGCGGTTTAACAGTAACGAAGCAAGCAGTTTTTACTCCTGTAGAAGGCGATGTAGTTTCTGGACTTTATACTGAAAAAGGAGAATTAACAGTTAATGTAGATGTATTTAACATACCAGGTATATATCATTATGTTATAACTGAGCAAAAAGGCTCTTATGAGGGAATGAAATATGACGAGAGTTCCTATGATGTTTATGTATACGTATATGATAATGGCAATGGTAATTATGTTGGAAATGTAATTTCTGTGAAAGATGGTGAGATTGCTAAGGAGGATGGCATTGTATTTACTAATGATTATGGTAAAGATGATGATAATGATTCCACACATGATGTTACAATCCAAAAAAATATTACTGGTAACCAAGCTAATATGTCTGCAAAATATACTTTCGATGTGACAATAAATGGACAAGATTCTGGTGAATATTACAAAATAGTTGTAAAAGAAGCAGCTGAAAGTGAAGAAGCAGTATATGCAGTTGCAAGTGGTAGTAAGCAAACTTATACAATTGGGCATAATGGAACGATTAAAATTTATGGTTTAAGCAAAAGTGATACATATATAGTAAATGAGCAGGAAGCAAATACAGATGGATATACTCTTACTGTTACAAAGAATGATAAAACAACAGCTACAGTCTCACAAATAAATGGAAAAGATACAGGTATCAACGGAACAGTAACAGCTGACGCTGCAAAGGTAATTTTCACTAATAATAAAGACGTTACAGCTCCTACAGGTATAATGATGAACATCGCTCCATACGTATTAATGGTAGCTTTTGCTGGTGTATTAGCATTCTTCTTCCTTCGCAGAAAACATTCTGAAATCTAATAGGAAATGAGATACATTCGTATCTGGTATGAAAATGAAATAGATAAGAAAAAAAGAAACGGAGGCGATTTAAGTGGAGAGAGCGGCCAAGCTGGCTCGTTGTGGCAATACAGTGTTGGGTGGTATTGCGGGGATATTTATTCTCATTATGCTGCTCTACGGCGGCTATTCCCTCTGGGATACCTATATGGTTTATCGAGCTGCCTTTGTATCTGATGATCTTATGAAATTTAAGCCAGTAGTTTCTAAAGACGGGACGAATCCCACTTTAGAAGAACTGCAGGCGATTAACCCCGATGTCCGCGGGTGGCTGACCATTGATGATACGCATATCGATTATCCGGTGGTGCAGGGCAAGACAGATCTCGAGTATATTAATAAAGATGTGTATGGTAAGTTTGCCTTCTCTGGTTCTATTTTCCTGTCCTGTCTAAACAGTCCCGATTTTTCTGATGGATACAGTCTAGTCTATGGGCATCATATGGATAACGGCGGGATGTTTGGAGATGTAGTAGAGTTCTTAGATAAGAGCTATTTTGAGAAACATACGATGGGAACTCTGTATCTGCCAGGAGAGACCTATGGAATCTCATTATTTGCATGTGTGCAGACAGATGCTTACGATTCCATTGTATTTCAGCCTCAGAATCAGCCAAAAGATAATATTAGTGGTCTTTTGCAATATTTAAGAGAAAAATCGCTGCATTACCGAGAGATTGGTGTGGAGCGAACAGATAGGGTGATTGCGCTGTCAACCTGTGCGGAGGCAGAGACAAATGGCCGTGTAATTATGTTTGGACGGCTAGAAAAAATCCAGATACATGAAGGAGGTGTGAATAACTAATATGCGACGAGAAGTTCAAAAAATAGTCTGGCTGCTTCTCCTTCCAGTAATATATGCTGTTTTGCTGTTGCCAGGACAGGTGGAGGCAGATGAAATTTTAAATATAATCATACCAGTGAAGATTGGAAAAACGAGTGGAGCGCCTGCAGGAACACAATACCAAGTAGTATTGGAGGCCGTTACAACAAATGCACCGATGCCAGCACAGAATGTAGTTACAATAAAAGATGGGGATACAGCAGAATTTGGTCCTTTAACTTACACGGTGCCAGGCGATTATCAATATAGGATATATGAGCAGGATAGTAAACAAAATTATTTTACCTATGATGCTGCGATTTACGATGTAACTGTTCGTATCGTAAATGATGGACAAGGTGGATTAGTATCTGAAATAGGAGCAAAAAAAGAAGGTGACACTGGAAAATCTAGTATTGAATTCAATAATAAGTATCTAGTACCAAAGCCATCCATTACAGCAACTACAGTATCCACTACAGTATCCACTGCAGTATCCACTACAGTATCGACTACAGTGCCGACTACGAAAACTACAGTAGTTACGAAATACCAAACGGTACCAAGGACTATAGCTAGCAATAATAATTCTACAACTACTAGTAATAATCCTATTACTAAATCTAATACGGTATTTTCTCTTAAAGGGCCAAAAACGGGAGATAATTCAAATCCTATATTTTGGTTTTGTATCTTAATTTTATCATGGTTTGGAATTATAGGAATCATAACTATAAGAAACCGCAAAAAGCATAGTGAAGTATAAAACAATTAAAATAATGACTGACATCTCATATTCAGATAGATTTGGGATGTCAGAATATATTATGAATAAAAAAACTCATCTAGTGTTGTGTCTCGTTTATATCTAGTAAATTTCCCAGTCTATTTTCTAGGTGGAGTATTTTTCTTTCCATTCATAGTGGAATAGGCATTACCTCTTTCAAGCGTCATATGTCTAAAAAAATATTCTATGGAATTTTACTAGGTATAAATGAGATACAGCATTAGTGTTTTATAGAGCCTATTTTTAAAGAAAATGAACTAAAATCATGTTTTCATTTATAAAATAAAGAAAAGTTAGTCTTGGAAAAAGAGTATTTTGACGATATAACTATAGAATTGACAGAAAAAACAAAAATTCTTGTAAAAATATGAGTGAGGATTATTATGTGGTATGTATTACAAGTTACTGAGGGTAGAGAAGATACTATGTGTGAAAAATGTAAGAAAGCTTTTTTAGGAAGAGAGGCAAGTCAGGTTTTTGTCCCTAAATATGTTTGGTTAAAAAAGGTCAAAGGAGCTCGGCGAAAAGAGGTAAAGCCATTATTTACAGGATATCTTTTTGTAGAGTCCAAGACACCAGATGATTTAGAAAAACGATTGCAGCTTTTTCAGAGTATAAGACCTGTTTGTATCGGAGGTGGATTTTATCCAATTAAAGAAGAAGAGGAGGGATTTTTACGCCAATTTTGGGATGAGGAAAAAATTGTTCGCTTTTCTACAGGATATATTGTTGATGGAGAGTTGAGAGTCATCGATGGAGCGCTCAAGAACTTTTCTAAAAAAATAAGGCGGATTAACCGACATAATCGATTAGCTGAAATGGAACTTTCTCTTTTTGGGCAGGAGAGAAGAATTCTAGTTGGGCTTGAGGTAAAGGCAAGGATTGCACAAAGAGAGTTTGAGCAAATTATGAAAGAAGCATAGAGTTAAGGAAGGCTTTTCTAAATAGAAGGTTTGGAGGAGAACACTGTGGGAATAAAACAGAATTCTAAATAATCAGATATTTGTAAATATTCCATATGGCAAGCTTCGAGAAAAGTTAGAATATCTTTGTGAATTAAACGGTATTATGTATGTTAAGCAGGAAGAAAGCTATACTTCAAAAGCATCCTTTTGGGATAAGGATTGCCTAATAACAGGTGGAGACGGAAATATCAAACTTCTTAAACGGGTGCATTCGCACCTTAGAAGCCCATTCCCTTTCGGTGATGGGTAGTTCACATACTATAAATAGTATGGACTATGAATATTTTTTGTGGAAGTTTAGCTCATGGATTCGTTTTGTTATGTCCGGAAGTTAGCAATAATACGACTGAATACTAAGATGATTTGTAACGTTATTTGAAAGTTTTTAAAACGTAAAAAGAAACCTCTCATTATTGAACTAATTCCTAATAAATTAGATTTTAGGTCTAACTTATCGAGAGCAGTTCAGTTATAGAGGTTTCTTTTTTATTATTTTTATTTTTCTGTTAAAATAGATAAAATTTTATTGCTTCTTGCGATAAATGCTGTCATCTGTTCAGGAGAGAGAGGCTTATTCGCTAAGAGAGCAAGGTCAAAAAGCTGCTCACAAATAAGATTTACATTCTCTCCTTCTTTATTGTTGAGAACATATTGAACAAGGCTATTATTGGAGTTTAATACTAATGTAAGGCTGTTTGCCGCCATACCAAACATACTTGGATCCATGCCAGCCATACCGTACATTTTCATCATCTCATCCATTCTTCTAGCTTCCTCGGAGAGTGTAATCATGGAGGAAGTATTAGGGTCTTTTAATTTTTCGACTTTTACATTTAATTTGTCGTTATTCAATGCTTTCTGGAAAATCTCTGTCAAAGCATCTGTCACTTCTTTTTGCTCTTCCTTATTCATCTCTTCCTTGAAATTTTCAGATAAATCAGCGTCGATACGGAAGAACTTCACATCCTTATTGCTTGCTTCTAAGTGATTGATAAATGGAGCGTCGATATTATGAGTCAAGTAGACAGCATCGATGCCTTCTTTCTTAAACATATTGATATATTGAGACTGTGCGGATTCATCTGTTACATAGAAGACTTTATTTTCATAATTTTCTTTTCCAGCTTCCAAATAGTCAGGTAAAGTTAAATATTTGTTATCGATATTCTTAAATAAGATATAATCCTTCATCTTATCGTTGAATTTTGTATCTTTTAGGCAGCCAAATTTGATAAATGGTCCGATATCATCCCAGTATTTTTCGTAGGATTCTCTGTCATTTTTACACATACCAGAAAGCTTGTCTGCCACCTTCTTAGTGATATAGTCAGAAATTTTCTTGACAAATCCATCATTTTGAAGAGCACTTCTAGATACGTTAAGTGGTAAATCAGGACAGTCGATAACACCCTTTAGGAGAAGTAAAAATTCAGGAATAACTTCCTTGATATTATCTGCGATAAATACTTGACTATTATAAAGCTTAATTGTTCCCTCGATGGAATCATATTGTGTATCAATCTTAGGGAAGTAGAGAATACCTTTTAAGTTGAATGGATAGTCCATATTTAAGTGAATCCAAAATAGTGGCTCTTTAAAATCCATAAATACTTTGCGGTAGAATTCTTTGTACTCATCCTCTGTGCATTCATTTGGTCTCTTATTCCAGAGAGGATTGGTATCGTTTAATGGAGTTGGCTCTGTTTTTACTGGCTCGTTTTCCTCCGCTGTATCTTCTTCATCAAGCTTTACTTCATGTTCATCGGAAGTAATGTCTGTAGTTTCTTCCATATCAATTACATCTGGGATATCTTCTTTTGCTTCTTCCTCTTCGGCGTCAGCGTTTGTCAAATAAATTTCAATTGGCATAAAGGAGCAGTATTTTTGAATAACTTCTCTTGCACGGTACTCATTTGCGAATTCTGTGCTCTCGTCATTTAAGTAAAGAGTAATCTCAGTTCCGCGTTCAGTACGTTCAGACTCTTCTAATGTGTACTCTGTACCTCCATCACATTCCCAGTAGACAGCTTTTGCTCCATCCTTATAAGAGAGAGTATCGATGGTTACTTTATCAGCTACCATAAATGCGGAGTAGAATCCAAGACCAAAGTGACCGATAATCTGATCATCGTTTGTCTTATCTTGGTAATGTTCTAAAAATGCCTCAGCGCCAGAAAAGGCAATCTGTGTAATATACTCAACAACTTCTTCCTCTGTGAGACCTAGTCCGTTATCGACAAATTTAATAGTTTTATCCTCTGGACTTACAATAACATCGATGCGGTATTTGGTTCCTTCTGGAGCCTCGAATTCGCCTAGCATATCTAATTTTTTTAATTTTGTGATTGCGTCACAGCCGTTGGAGATTAATTCTCTTACAAAAATATCGTGGTCAGAATAGAGCCACTTTTTAATAATAGGAAAAATATTGTCGCTGTTAATGGATAATGATCCTTGTTTTGCCATAAAATGCATCTCCTTTTTCTATAAAATATATATTGTTTTCAAAAAAATGATTTTATTCTAATGTTATCCCATTTACGATAGAAAAAGAATTATCATAGTTCAAAATGTATATAAGTTATCTATCGAAATAGAGTGACACTAGTTTGTTAGGAAACTATCTTGTTCTGTTTATTATAATAATACGAAAGAAGTGGAATGTCAAGAGAAAATTAGCACTCATTTTAAATGAGTGCTAACAAAATCGAGGCGAATTTGGAAAAAATAATGTAAGTATAGAAAAAATACTAGCTATTTACTATAAAATATGTTAAAGTTGCTAGTAGACTGTCCGAGTTATTTTTAAGATGAAGGGCGAGAATTCTCGGTTATTCATATCTGAGATAAAAATTTAGTAAAAGATATTATGGTAGGATAGAAACTATCCGAATCTAGCGCTTATGGAGTATATATAAGACATAAATTGTATTAACGAGGAGTGTAATGTACGACGAAGCAGGAAGCTTAGTAACTTGATTGCTGAGCAAAAAGATAAGAGGCAAAGAAGTCTTAGAGAAAAGGAAGAGTGAATTTTATGAAATTATTATCCATTGCGATTCCATGTTATAATTCAGAAAACTATATGAGAAAATGTATTGAATCTTTATTACCTGGCGGAGAGGAAGTTGAGATTTTGATTGTCAACGATGGTTCTAGTGATAGAACAGCGGAAATTGCCGAGGAATATGTAGAGAAATATCCAAGAATTGTTCGAGCGATTCATAAAGAGAATGGGGGGCATGGCTCTGCGGTAAATGCAGGGATTGCAAATGCTACCGGTTTATATTTTAAGGTTGTCGATTCAGATGACTGGGTAGATGAAAATGCCTACAGGGAGATTTTAGAGACATTGGCAGAGTTAGCTTCTGAGCAAAATGTAGATATGTTTATAAGTAACTTTGTATATGAGAAACAGGGAGTAAAGCGTAAAAAGGTAATGAGCTATCGGAGTGCATTTCCACAAAATCGTATTTTTACTTGGGATGATATTCGATTTTTGCGAAAGGGACAGTATATTTTAATGCATTCTGTTATTTATAGAACGAAATTACTTAGACAATGCGGGTTAAAACTTCCAGAGCATACTTTTTATGTAGATAATATTTTTGTCTATTATCCATTGCCTTATGTAAAGACAATGTACTATAAGAATGTAAATTTCTATCGCTATTTTATTGGAAGAGATGATCAGTCTGTACATGAATCTGTTATGATTAAAAGGATTGACCAACAGCTTCGAGTAAATAATATTATGATTGATGCTTATAAATTATCAGATCAGACAGTAATTAAGAATAAGAAGCTTCGCCATTATATGAGAAATTATTTAGAGATTATTATGGTAGTTTCTTCTATTATGTTAATTCGATCTGGAACGGAGGAGAATCTAGAAAAGAAGTATGAACTTTGGAATTATTTGAAAAAGAAAGACAGTAATACGTATTATCATCTGAAATGGGGTGTTCTCGGAAGAACAATGAATCTTCCAGGAAGAGGAGGAAGAAAAATTTCAGAGATGGCATATAAGTTGGCACAAAGATTCGTTGGATTTAACTAGAAGATAGTCTAGTTCATACGGATTGGCAGTTTATTAGATAGTAATTCGGCCATATATTAAGAATGGGAGTAAAAAAGAGATTTATGTGGACGTGAATCTCTTTTTTATATGGAGAAAATATAGTAGTTTAGTATATACGAATGATTGCAAAATGCAAAGGGAGGAAAAAATGAGCATAGAAGTTGTATTTCAACAAATGTTGGTAATTTTTATTATGGTTTTGATTGGATATTATCTATATAAAATATCAAAATTGGATGAACATTCGTCAAAGCATATTTCTGCAATTGTATCTAATGTATGTAATCCAGCAGTTCTCATTAATGCAGCTTTGACAAATACAATGCAGATTGGAATACAGGAATTTATTTCAGGAATTTCTGTTTCTGTTTCCTTATATATAGCATTGATTTTGATTAGTTTTATTATTCCTAAAATTTTGCGCGTACAAAAAGGAACAGAGTTTGCCTATAAGATGATGGTAATCTATGCGAATACAGGCTTTATCGGAATTCCACTTGTGGCGGCAGTGCTTCCCGATGCCCTATTTTATGTGACATTAAATAATATCGCATATAGTATATTTTTTTATACACATGGTATTTTTGTTGTAGAAAGAGCGGCAGCACAGAAAAAAACGGGAGAGAGACAGAGCTTTTTAAAGAGTTTTATTAATGTAGGAACAGTATCCAGCTTAATATCTTTATTTTTGTATATTTTTCCAGTTGATATACCAACTGTATTGGACGAGACATTTCATTATATTGGAAGATCGACAACATTTTTATCCATGCTCGTCATGGGAGTATCTCTTGGAAAAATGGGAATTAAAAATTTATTTATAGGAAAAAAATTATATACGTATTTACATTTATTCGTTTATTAGTTATTCCGATTGGCTTAATTTTCGTGATGAAAATCTTTTTTCATAATGAGTTATTAATAGGAGGAAATGCTTTTATGCTGGCGGTTCCAGCTGGAAGTATGCCACTTATTATCGCTCAGCAAAATGATATGGATACAGAAATATTATCTAGAGGAATTATTTTGAGTACGATTTTTTCTATTATTACAATTCCGATTGTGACATTATTTTTATAGGATGCAGAAAACTACGATTTATGAAATTTTGGAGATAAATGTTGAGAGTTTGGGGAAAACATAAAGGTTTTTTGTAAAACTTCCATTTATGTATTAGAAAAATATTATTAAAGTCTATATGTTTATACTAGAACTAACCGTTTGATAATATTATTTTAAGAAAAAAATAGTTAAGACTAAAATTGACAAAAAATTAGTAGATTTTTCTGAAAAAGACGGTATAATAGAAATATAATATTAGAATAGAAAGGAATCGATTTTTTATGATAATATGAAAAAGGAAAAATAATAAGGAAGGGGTAATGATATATGGGAAGAAAGTTTTTGGAGCAGATTTTTGTAATTATAATTGCAGTGGGTATTATTTTCTCATGTATTGCTAGTCAGACTTTTGCAGTGGAGAATCCTGGAGAATCGATGGATTCTACTTTAAAACAGTCAGAAATGTCTTCGGAATACATTAATGAGGATAGTGAAAAAGAAAGTACGGAATATATCGTATTGACGCAAGAAGAAAGTACAGAGTCTATTTCTTCAACACAAGGAGAAATAGACTTAGAAAATACAGAGGAAAGACAAAAAGAAGAGAGCGATGCATTTATTTCTTCTACACAAAATGACGAAAATTTAGAGCAGACAGCACAAGAAGATATAGTGCAGGAAGATATAAATGAGGCAGAAAATCAAGAAGAGATAACACAGATGGGCGAAAATGACTCATCTGCGGAGGAAGATGAAATTGCATTACAAAAGACAAAAGTTATTCGAACATCTAGCTATGAACAATATTATGAGGAGAATATAAAATTAGTAGAGCAATATGGCTCTTCTTTTCATGCAGACAATTTGTATGCGGCAAGACGTATTCTTGGAAAAATGAATCAAGAAATTAATCTTGAAAACTATGGGGCAGTTATTTTAGTTATTGGTCCAGACAATAGTTTTATTTTGCAGTTTGAGACAGAAGAGATGACAAAGCAGGCTTTTTTTGAGCTTAATCAACTAGAACAATTGGCGTACTGCGAATTGGATGCTGCAATGCCTGAAGTTGAGCCAGTTGAGGAAACTGATCAGATAGCAGAAGATAATACGGATTGGGATATAGAGATGTTAGAGATAGACAAATATATACAATACGTGAAGGAAAAGGTAGGAACTAAGAGTATTACTGTATGTATTTTAGACACTGGAACAGATGCAACTCATCCTAAGTTAAAAGATAGAATGAAGGAGGGAATACAGAAGGCTACTTATATCGATCATGATGGACATGGAACACATGTAGCTGGAATTGTGGCAAAATGCACAGAGGGATTAAATGTAAGGATTCTTCCAATAGAAGGCGTTGGAGATTGGAGCTTGGCGGTCAATGGTACAAAACTGGCAGTGAGTAAAGGAGCAAAAGTTGTTAATATGAGCTTTGGCACAACGTATTATGGAAATCCTATCAAAATGGATTGTTACGAGGCATTTCATGATGCGATTAAAATGGCGTTGAATGCAGGTGTAAGTATTGTCACAGCAGCAGGAAATAATGGATATTCAAATTTGGCAATAGAAGATTATTATGAATGTCCTCCGCATTTTGGAGTAGAGGATGGTATTATTACAGTTGCCAGTATAGATAAAAATCAAAAGAGAGCATATGATTCCGGTCATGGTAGTGCTGTCGACCTCGCAGCTCCAGGTGTAGATATTTACAGTACATATTTGAATCATAGATATGCGTATATGAGTGGAACGTCTATGGCAGTACCTCATATTACAGCGATTATAGCGATGATGCGTCTAGTTAATCCTGAGAAATCACCGTCAGAGTTAGAAAATTTATTGAAGTCGTATTGTAAGGATAAAGGAGAAAAGGGGCGAGATGACTATTATGGACAGGGAATTCCACAGATGAGTCGAGCAATTGCGGATATAGATAAATTAAATGCTAAGCATGTATGGGGTGAAAAATATACAATAGACAAAGCACCGTCCTGTACAGAGACGGGAATAGAGAGTATTCATTGTGTCGATTGCGGTATGATAAAGCCAGGAAGTACGAGAACGGCTAAAGCGTTAGGTCATAATAAACTTACTACTATTGTAAAAGCGAGCCTGACAAAATCAGGGAGTAGTACAGTGAAATGTAGCAGATGTTCTTATAGTAGTAAAAAGACAATTTATTATCCTAAGACAATCAAGTTGGAGAGGACGACTTATCAGTATACAGGAAAGGCGAAAAAGCCGGCTGTCATAATAATTGATTCGAAGGGAAATGAAATAGATGCCAGTAATTATACTGTACAGTACGAGGGAGGAAGAATACAAGCTGGAACCTATACAGTAAAGATTCAATTTAAGGGAAAATACTATAAAGGGACAGCTAATAAAACATTTACAATCCAAGATAAAAGACCTTATCAAAAAATTGTCACAAAGAATTATGAGAAAGTATATGGGGATACTGCTTTTAAAGTAAAAGCAAGTTTGACAAGCGGAGATGGAAGTTTATCCTTTAAATCTAGTAATTCGAATGTTGCAACTATTAGTTCGTCTGGGAAAGTAACAATAAAGGGAGCGGGACAGACGGTAATTACAATTACAGCGGCTGATACCGCTAATTATAAAAAAACATCGGTAAAATCTAATATTTTGGTTCGGCCAAAGGCAAATCGCATTATTAGCGTCAAGAATACAAGTTCGAAGCAAATGATAATTACTTGGGAAAAAACAAATGATGTGACAGGATATCGCCTTGTTTATTCAGAAAATTCTAATTTTACGAATTTAAAGAGTTTTACCTATAAGACGAATAAGACAGGAACAAGGACAGTGAATGCTCTCAAAAAAGGAAAGAAATATTATATAAAGATTTGCACATATGTGACAGGGAAGGATGGGACGAAATACTATTCAGCGTGGAGTCCGACGAAGAGTATTACAATAACAAAATAAAAATATAGTTTATATCAGATGGGGAATGACTTCCGCCTCTATAGGCGGTAAGAAACAAATCAATATCAGTGGAGGGAGTCAATCTCCCATCTAATATATGCTCTGCCAAGACTCGCAAGCGAGCCTTGAATATAAAAAAAGCAAATAAGAATGTGAGGAAGAAATGATGGAACATTTGACACAACAAGAAGTGATGAGATTAGTTTATAAAATAAATGGAGAGCTAAAACTCACACCAGAGGAGGAAATGAGACTATCTCATACATTAGAATGTGGGATATGTGAAAAGCAGATTGCGCAATGTCTTGAAATTTTAAAATTCATGCAGCCAAGCTATGTGCAAAATTTTGTTAGCAATATCGGTGGCAAAAAGCAAGAATTTGAGGAAGAGGAGTTGGACGAGTTTGATGAGGAATTAGCAGAGTATAAGGCAGATTTTGAAGAAGAATAATTTAACAGTATAGAGAAAGGAGAAATTTATGAAATATTATATGGCGCCGATGGAGGGTGTGACGACATATATTTTTCGACGGGCTTATCAAAATCACTATGAGCCGATGGATAAATATTTTATTCCTTTTTTTGTGCCGCATCTTCAAAAAAAATTTACGACGAAAGAAAAAAATGAATTAGATTTGGAGCATAATAGGGGAATGACAGTTATTCCTCAGATTTTGACATCCAATGCAGAGGATTTTATTCGTCTGGCAAGAAATATTCAGGAATTGGGATATGAGGAGATTAATCTAAATCTCGGTTGCCCCTCTAAGACTGTTGTTTCTAAGGGAAGGGGGGCAGGATTTTTAGATGAGCCAGATAAGTTGGATCGTTTTTTGGAAAAGATTTATGCTGAGCTTACAGACATGAAGATTTCGATTAAAACAAGAATTGGAAAAGACGATTCTGATGAGTGGGAAGATTTACTTGCTATCTATGAGAAATATCCTCTGGAGGAGCTTATCATTCATCCAAGACTGCAGATAGATTATTATAAAAATATACCTCAGTGGGATAAAATGAGATATGCCTTAGAGAATAGTAAACATTCTCTTTGTTATAATGGAGATATTTTTACGATAGAAGGATATAAGAAATGGAGAAAACAATTTGTCGATGTAGACTGTATTATGCTTGGGAGAGGTCTGATTGCAAATCCAATCTTGAGAGAAAAGATAGAAAATGAGGTGGAAAAAGAGAAAGCGTTATACGAAATAAATCCATCTCGAGTATTAGAACAGTTAGAAAAATTGAATGTCACGATGGATGAAAAGAATGAAGATAAATGCTTGGATTTGGAGAGATTTCAAAAATTTCATAATGAAGTTTACGAGGCGTATAAAGAGATTTTATCAGGAGATAGAAATATACTTTTTCGTATGAAGGAGCTTTGGGCGTATTTTAGTCTTTCATTCCCAGATGAAAGAAAACTGTGGAAGAAAATTCAAAAATGTGAGCGGTGTGTCTTGTATGAGTCAATTGTGGGTGAGTTTTTTTCTAGAAGTATAGAAAAAATAAAGTAAAAATAATCTCGTATTATAATTAATTTTTTTAGTTATAATGCGAGATTATCTTGATATTATTAGAAAATAAGGATAGATATAGAGAGATTCATTGAAAATTCAAGAAAATTCATCTCAATCGTATTGTTGACAGAAAAAAATTTATATGCTATCATACGACTAGTTTTGAAGGATAGAATGACGAAGGTGTCAACACCATATGGTGTTGGCGCCTTTTCTTTTTCTAATTTTGGACAAAACGATATGAGAACTCGAAAATGAGAGGATATGGATTATCCCAATAATTACAAGATTTTTTAGAAGAATGGAGGAAAAATATGCGCCTAAATCCAAAGGAACAGGAAAAATTATTACTTCATATGGCAGGCAATCTCGCAAAAGAGAGAATGGAAAGAGGCTTGAAGTTAAATTATGTGGAGGCAGTTGCCTATATTAGCTCTGAATTATTGGAGCTTGCAAGAGATGGAAAGGAAGTAGTTGAGCTTATGCAGCTTGGAACAAAACTGCTCACAAAAGAGCAGGTTATGGACGGAGTGGCAGATATGGTACATGAAGTACAGGTGGAGGCTACTTTTCCAGATGGAACAAAGTTAGTAACCGTACATAATCCAATTCAGTAAGAAGGGGGCATAGATAGTATGAAAATCGGAGAAATCATTCCAGCAGATAGAGAGATTCTTTTAAATGAGGGAAAAGAGACAAAGAAGATGATAGTTGCCAATATTGGAGATAGACCAGTTCAGGTTGGCTCTCATTATCATTTTTTCGAGGTAAATAAATGCTTAAAATTTGATAGAAAAGAGGCATATGGCTTTCACCTTGATATCCCATCTGGTACGTCTGTGCGTTTTGAGCCAGGTGAGGAAAAAGAAATTGCATTGGTTGCCCTTGGAGGTAAGAAACGTGTCTTTGGATTAAATGATTTGACTTGTGGTATGGCATGTGAAAAAACAGCTGCAATTGCGATGGATAGAGCTGCCAAAAAGGATTTTATTTAGAGCAACAATTATAATTTAGGAGGAGAACGTACATGAGTAATAAAATTTCAGGCGAAAAATATGCGATGATGTTTGGCCCCACAGTGGGGGATAAAGTAAGGTTAGCAGATACAAGCTTGGTAATCGAGGTAGAAAAAGATTATACAGTATACGGCGATGAGATTAAATTTGGCGGTGGAAAAACAATTCGAGACGGCATGGGACAGGCAGTAAAAACAACAAGTGCAAATGGAGCTCTCGATTTAGTTATTACAAATGCCTTGATTGTAGACTATACAGGTATTATGAAAGCGGATATTGGTATTAAGGACGGAAAGATTGTTGGAATTGGCAAAGCAGGTAATCCCGATACAATGGATGGTGTGACACCGGGTATGGTAGTCAGTGCGTCCACAGAGGCTTTAGCTGGAGAGAATTTAATTGTGACAGCGGGTGGAATTGACACTCATATTCATTTTATTTGCCCACAACAGGTTGACTGTGCACTCTATAGTGGTATTACGACGATGATTGGTGGAGGTACAGGTCCAGCAGATGGAACAAATGCTACGACATGTACACCAGGACCTTGGAATTTAAAAATGATGCTAAAAGCAGCGGAGGAGTATCCGATGAATCTTGGCTTCCTTGGAAAAGGAAATTGTTCTGATGAAGCTCCTTTAATAGAGCAAGTAAAAGCTGGAGCGATGGGACTTAAAATTCATGAGGATTGGGGTGCAACTCCAGCAGTGATTGATCATTGTTTAAATGTGGCAGATGAGTATGATGTACAGGTTGCTATCCATACGGATACATTAAACGAAGGTGGATGTGTGGAAGATACGATTAATGCAATTGCTGGTAGAACAATTCACACATATCATACAGAGGGCGCTGGCGGTGGACATGCTCCTGATATTATTAAGGCGGCAGCTTTTCCGAATATTTTACCATCTTCCACAAACCCAACAATGCCATTTACAGTAAATACATTAGATGAGCATTTAGACATGCTTATGGTATGCCATCACTTAGATAATAAGATTCCGGAGGATGTCGCTTTTGCAGATTCTAGAATTCGGCCAGAGACAATTGCAGCCGAAGATGTTCTTCATGATATGGGTGTATTTAGTATGATGAGTTCTGACTCTCAGGCTATGGGACGTATCGGAGAAGTTATTACACGTACATGGCAGACAGCTTCTAAGATGAAAGATGAGCGCGGCGCTCTCAAAGAAGATGAAGGAAATGGAAATGATAATTTCCGTGTAAAACGATATATTTCAAAGTATACAATTAATCCAGCAAAAACTCATGGTATTTCTAATTATGTAGGTTCTGTTGAGGAAGGAAAATGGGCCGACTTAGTACTTTGGAATCCAGCGTTCTTTGGAGTAAAGCCTGATATTATTATTAAAGGTGGTATGATTATTGCCTCTAAAATGGGGGATGCAAATGCTTCCATTCCAACAACACAGCCTGTTATGTATCAGCCAATGTTTGCGGCTCACGGTGGAGCGAAGAATGAGGCTTGTTTGACATTCGTATCTAAGGCTGCTATGGATGAAGATATCGCAAAAAATCTTAAATTGAGTAAGAAAGTTGTCCCAGTAAGTGGATGCCGTGATATCGGAAAGAAGGATATGGAATTTAATAATGCAGTTCCAGAAATTACAGTTGATCCAGAGACATATGAGGTAAAGGCGGATGGAGTATCTCTCTCCTCAAAGCCAGCAAAAAAACTTCCACTAACACAGATGTATAGTCTTTTTTAAAGAAATTCATAGTTTATAGAAAATAAGGTTAGCTAGAGAGAATAAAAGGCTATCGCATTTAGAAATATTATTACGAAATATAATGAGACGATATTTTGTAGTGATTTTTCTGAATGCGATAGCCGACTAAAAGATAGAAGAAATCTGAATTTAAAGATGAAAGGAGGAAGACAATGTTAGGTGTTTGTTTATTGTATGTAGGTATTGTTTTGATTAATAATGGTGTCTGCAATTTAGGAAAAATCGATGGAAAATCTGCAGCAGTTATGAATATTTTTACTGGTGCAGTATCTCTTTATTTAAATGGACTTTCCATTATTCAGGGTGATTATTATTCAGCAGGAACAGGCTTGCTATTTGGATTTACATATTTGTTTGTAGCAATCAATGGTATCTTTGATTTAGATCCGAGACCTTTTGCATGGTTTAGTGGTTTTGTTGCAGTGAACGCAGTTATTTGTGCGGCAATTGCATTTAAGGATGATTATAGAATGGGTATTATCTGGGTTTTATGGGCAATTCTTTGGGCTACTGGATTTATTGAGACAGTACTTAAGAAGCCACTTGGAAAATTCGTTCCATATTTACAGATTTTCGAAGGTATTGTCACAGCTTGGATTCCAGGTATGATGATGCTTTGTCAAGTTTGGTAAAATACGTTCATACCCTAAAAGTTGAAAAAAGGGGAGAAATATTAAAAATAAAGAGTAGCTCTCATATTTTGAAATTAAAAAATATGAGAGTGAAGTGAGAAAAATATAACGAGGAAAAATATTATGTTATGCGAAAAAATTTTAGGAAAAATAAGTGATGAGCAATTTAAAGACTTAAAGGTAGATTATGTTGATATCGAATGGCATGAGGCTTTTAAAAAACTCCACAGAAAGGTGTCCAGTCTCGGAAAGGAAGTTGGAATTCGCTTAGAAAACGATATTTTGAAAAAAGGCTTAAATCAGGATGATGTCTTAGGTGTGGAAGATGATACAGTGGTGGCAGTTAATATTCCAGCATGTGAGGTTATTGTAATTAAAGTAGATGGGCATCATCCGCGTATGAGAGAAAAAGTTTGCTATGAAATTGGAAATAAGCATGCCACAATGTTTTGGGGTGGGCAAGAGGGAGAGTTTATTACTCCTTATAATGAGCCAACTTTAGTTTTAATGCAAAAATTACACGGAGTGACTGCTTTTAAGGACATAAGAAAACTGGACTTTTCCAAAAGTATTGGCTCTTCTATTAATAGTCATACACATTAAAATTTTATATTTATCGAGGGATAATATAGTATGCTTTGTGGTTAGATAGATAGCTTGTACAGTATGATAGAGAGATTCATCTAGGCAAACGGTAGTAAGTCCTTTGAGCGGATGGATAGATTATAATATTTGATAAGGGATAGATAAAGATTGAGGAGAATGGAATGGAACAAGCAAATTTAAGAAAGAAATTTCTATTATTGCAGATCAACGATGCTCTTTTTCCGATTGGAGGCTATTCTCATTCCTATGGATTAGAAACATATATTCAAAAAGATTTAGTGAGAGATGGAAAAACAGCTAGGAGTTATATTGAGCATAAATTAAAGTACGGATTTTTATATACAGAGTTATTGCCAGTGAGATTGGCTTTTGAGTATGCCAGTGAAGAGAGGATGGAAAAACTAATGGAACTTGAGGAGATGACGCAGGCATCCAAACTTCCAAGAGAGATTCGACTTGCCAGCAATAAATTGGCATCTAGATTTATAAAAACAATATCAAAATTGGATATTTCTTATGAAAGCGATATATTTGGCTCTTATTTAAAAAATATAAAAAAGACGCAGGAAGGATTATCGAATTATGCTATTGTGTATGGAGTATTTTGTGCGGCAGTCGGTATTTCGAAAAAAGAGGCATTGGAGCATTTTTTATATGCACAGACTTCGGCGATGGTTACAAACTGCGTAAAGAGCATTCCTCTTAGCCAGACGGAAGGACAAAAATTATTAGTCGGCAGTTGTGAATTGTTTTCAGAGATTTTAGAAATGACATCTTGTCTAGATGAGAGTATGCTCTATTTATCAAATCCAGGATTTGATATTCGCAGTATGCAGCATGAGTTTCTGTATTCAAGAATATATATGTCGTAATTCATGACAGAAAATATGAGGTTATGGATTTTCTCGATTCAATATGGATAAAATGAAGCCTTTAAATATGGGAATATTAAAGTCAAAGCTTATTATGTATAATGATTGTCGGTAAAATATAAGCAAAAAATTTTAGGAATTTTTTAGAGACGGATTGTTCTTGAAAAAATAGAAAAAGGATAGGAGGAAAAGAGTATGGCTTATACCAAAATTGGAGTGGCAGGTCCTGTCGGTTCAGGAAAGACAGCCTTAATAGAAATTTTAGTTCGTAAATTAGCAAAGGAATATAGCATCGGTGTCATTACAAATGATATTTATACAAAGAAGGATGCAGAGTTTTTATGTAAAAATAGTGTTCTTCCAAAAGAAAGAATTATCGGTGTGGAGACAGGAGGTTGTCCACATACAGCAATTCGGGAGGATGCCTCTATGAATTTAGAGGCAGTGGATGAGATGATGGAACGTTTTCCAGATATTGAGCTTTTATTTATTGAGAGCGGTGGAGATAATTTGTCTGCTACATTTAGCCCAGAGCTTGTGGATGCGACAATTTTTGTTATCGATGTAGCTGAGGGAGATAAAATTCCAAGAAAAGGAGGACCTGGTATTACGAGATCTGATCTTCTCATTATCAATAAAATTGACTTAGCTCCACTTGTAGGCGCAGATTTAGATGTCATGGCGAGAGATTCAAAGAAAATGCGCGGCAACCGTCCATTTTTATTTACGAATATTCGAGGGGATGACGGTATTGCTCCAGTTATCGACTGGTTAAAGAAAGAAGTGCTGATGGAGGATTTGGTATAATGAACCAAAATCAGTTTTCTAAAACATCTATATTGAGGGTGAAATCTGCTATAAAAGATGGACATGCCTATTTAAGTGATATTGCTTTCACTGCACCGTTTAAAATTATGAAGCCTTTCCCCGTTGGAGAGACAGGACTTCAAGTATTAGTTTTAACTGCATCTGCTGGTATTATGGAGGGAGACACACAAGAAATAGAGATTATAGCAGGAGAGGGAAGTAAGCTGGAGTTTTTGACACAGGCCTATGAGAAGATTCACAAGATGGAAGAGGGAGAGGCTGTTAGAAAGACAAGATTAGTTGTGGGTAAAAACGCTGAGTTAAAATATCATCCGCTTCCGACAATTCCATTTGCGAAATCTTCCTATCGAAGTGAGACAGAGATAGAGTTGGAGGATGAGAGTGCAAAGCTTATTTTTACAGAAGTATTATCTTGCGGACGTGCGGCGAGGGGAGAGAGGTTTCAGTATCGTTATTATCATAATCTAGTTACAGCAAAACAGAAAGGACATTATATTTATAGAGATAATACAATATATGACCCAGAGAAATTCAAAATGGAAGAAATAGGAATGTACGAGGGATATACACATTTGGCATCTATGCTTATCTGTAATTATGAGATTGGAGATGAGGTTCTTGGTCAAATGGTGGAATTTCTTGATGGGACAGAAAACATAGATGGAGCTGTGACAAGGTCAAATCATGGTGATATTGTGATTCGTATTCTTGGAAAAAGTGGACAAGGATTGACGAATATATGCGAGAAATTGGAAGGATATATTGAGTAGATTTATATTGATATAAAACAAAAAGAGAGGAAATATTTAGTTTCCTTTCTTTTTCTATGTTTCTTAGAAAATATAACAAAACTTTACAAAAAACATGGGAAAGGTCTGTTGTTTTCAGTGTTTTAGCATTGCAAGAGTACTTTAGTACGAAGCAATCTATGTATCATGAGCATCAAAATATTTTTTGACGCTTTTATCATAATATATTATAATGATAAAAAGTTTTTATACTATTGTTATAAAAACAGGAATACATAGTGATTTATTTATATAATAAACATACGAGGAGGATTTTATGAAAAAGCAACAAAGAAAAAATTTAGCAAGAGCCTTGCGAATGGTTCTTTGGATTACTGTGCTTGTATTAGAAATAGGGCTATTATCACAAGAGAGAAGTATATTAGGTATATTGGTGCTTTTTATAGTAGTAGTTAATATTATTTTGGAATTACGTTCCTTTCTACAAGATAAAAAATAAATTTTGGGAGATGACAGATAGAGGAAAAGAGATATATATATTCTTTTACTCACCCCTTACTTTTTTTAGTTGAAAATAACAATATTTCAGATAAAAATAGTATGAGGTGAGTAAAAGGAAAGTGGAAATTAAAAAGGGGAGGATTTTATAAAATTATTTTTTACTTGGCCAGCCATTTATGGCGTTCTAGGTTGACCAAGTATTTTTTTTAACTATTTTTATTTCTCGTATAAAAATTTTTCTGGTAATTCTACTTTAAAGTCTACAGCTAAGTTTCTAAAATTTTGAGGTGTAATTGTCTGTAATTTATCTGGTCTCATAGAAAGCATTTTCACTAAAATTTCTGCGGATTTTTCTACTGTATGCATTAATCCAAATGTCAAGTCAAAGTCTTCTCCAGAGCAGAACATTCCGTGATGTGCCCAGATAGCTACATCGTACTGTTTCATTAATTCACTTGTTGCGACAGCGATATCTCTTCCGCCTGGAACCATCCAGCCTACGACACCAATTCCAGATGGGAATACAACAGGACACTCTGTTGCCATCTCCCAAAGCTCTCTTGTAAATACTTCGTCTGTAAGTGGAAGTACAAAAGTAAGAGCGATAATATTTGTTGTATGGGCATGGTAGATAACTCTGTGAATGCCGTTTGAAGCTTTTTTCTTTACTTCATGATTCATTAAATGGCTTGGAAGCTCACTTGTTGGACGTCCGCCGTTTACAAGTCCCCAGAGAATTTTATAATTTTCTCCCTTGTCATCTACTTTGATAATGCAGATGCTATCTTCTGGGTCTAAAATTACATTTCTAAAATATTTTCCACTTCCTGTTACCATGAAATATTCGCCAGCTAAATCTGGAACAGAAGTTCCGATTTCTCTCCACTCACCGTCTTCTTTTAAATATTCTTTTACTTCTTCTACCTCTTCTGGTTTCATACGGTAGGAGAGGTTTCCGCCATTTCTCTCATGCCAGCCTTGCTCCCAACCATCGTTACACATACGAATAAATCCTTGTACAAATTTTACGTCTAAAATACTCATTGCTTTTCCTTTCTTTTATGTTATGTTTATTTTTACACTCAAAGAGCATATCTTGTTTATGCTCTTTGAGTGAAGTGATATTTTATACAGTATACCTATTAGATATACTATATTCTAAATCCTTACGGTATGAAAAATAGCTTTGCTTATTTTTCAAAATATATCTCTTTGGACATACTGTGTTTTATGCCCCACAGGCAAATAGATAATTTTATTGTTTTACAAAGAACAGTTTTTCCTAGACTTTTGGTATCTGTCTCCACAATTTTAAAACCAGCGCTGTAATCTAGCGTTAATCTTAGATAGTTATAATATTGCTTATCTCGTTACAATATCAACTGGCACATTGAAAATTTTCGCAACTTTTAAAATCGTGTCAATATGTCTGCCTGTAGCTGCCGCAAAGTGATGAGTAGGACCACATTCACTCCAGCGATTTACAAACTCTCTTGCTCCGCAAGTAAAACGTGTTCTCATATTGGTATCTCCAAAGGAGAGGATTTTTCCCTCTTCATTTATTCCCTCGGCTACAATAAACTTAAAATGTCCATCGCCATCCTGTGTAATGGCAAGGTAAGTAACAGGACCTGTGTATGGATAGAATTGTGTTAGATAACCGCCGCCTGTTTTTCCGTGGAATACTTTTACGATTTTCATCGTTGGCTTTTTATCGGAGATATCCGCATCACCTGAGCCGCTATGACCGATAATGGCAATATCATCATTAAAATCGATGGAATACATTTCAGCGAGCTGTCCAGTTCCCGAGATAGTTTTTAAAATACTCATTGCCATAGCAACTTTCATATCACCCTCTACCGCACAGGCTGTTCCTTGCTTAATGAGCATGGAAAATGCAGGAATAAGCATACTGTCAAGAATGCCAGCCTTACCTGTTGCAAATCCGTCATAATGAGAAGCGATTAAACCAAGTTTTTCATTTTTTACCCACTGTTCAAAAGCTACAACGTATTTTGCCATCTCCCATACTTCTTCGATGCTGCCGCCGCCTTCTATATCGAATGTATCAAGAATATCTTGTGCTTTGGCACGGATTGCTTCTTCATCTGTAATATCATCGGCAATCGCCCACATTTTTTCCCAGTCAAATTGTTTCGTATACAAATGCATTCTTCTGTATAGATTAGATTCGTCAATATAAAGATCCATCATACCAGGATATGGTCTTCCAATCTGAGCGATATTTGTATCACGGAATCTTCTTCTAGTCTGAGCTGCACGGCACCACTGTTCAATCTCTGTCTGGACACCAGAATCGCCGCCTTCTACCACACCAGTAATTACTGCGTGACGCTTTCCATATCTCTCAAGGTCGGCTACCATTTCGCCGACAGCGCCGCAGGCATAACCTTCGCCGAGCCATGAAGCGATATCTGTATGGTCATAATCAAGAGCTTTCAGTTTTTGAAGGTTCACAAGAACAACTGGTACATCTAAATCTTTTACTGCAGGAAGCATATTATAGGATGTGGCATAGGTCAAAAGCTGTAGAAATACAAGGTCAACATCTGCGCCGCGGAATAAATCTCCGGCAGCCTGAGATTGTTCTTTTGTCGTTACCATTCCTCCATCAATAATTTCCACTGTATCGGGAAGTGTCTTTTTAAACGCATCATACTGAGCCTCAAATTCAGGCACTAATGATGGAAACTGAGGCAGATATGCTCCTAGAGCAATAGAGAATACACCAATTTTTGCCTTTGTATTAACTAACATAATTTTTTACTCCTTTCATTTGGATCAATTTACTGTGGTTGATAAGTTTTGATTTCAAAGGAATCAAATACTGCCTGTCTGGCTTCAGATAAATCTCTAAGTTCTCCACTTTTAATCATCTGTGCCATAATATTTCCGATGGCTGTCGCCTCCCCGGGACCTGCGTACACTGTTTTTCTAGAGGCGTTTGCTGTAAGCTGATTTAAATAAGCTGCATTCGAACCACCGCCAATGATATGAATTGCATCATATGTTACATTTGTAATTGCCTCGATTTCTTTTACTGTTTTTCCGTAGCAATCTGCTAAACTCTGATAAATAACAGTTGCAATTTCGCCGATTTTTTCTGGTACAGGCTGATTAGTATCTTTGCAATAATCTTTAATTGCATCGATCATACTTGTAGGTGCTAAAAATTTGTCGGAATTTACATCTACACGGGATGGAAATTCGATACATTGTTGTGCCATATCACAGAGTTCTGCGAAAGAATATCCATCATTTAGCTCATGTCTTACAGATTGAATCATCCAAAGTCCCATGATATTTTTTAAGTAACGGAATCGGAAATTATAGCCTCCCTCATTTGTGAAGTTTGCTTTTTGGCTTTCTTCGCTACAGATTGCTTTTTGAAGCTCGGTTCCCATTAAGGACCATGTTCCTGAGCTAATATAGAGACCATTTCCATTTTTGTTTGGCATTGCCATAACTGCTGAAGCTGTGTCATGGCTTGCACAGAGAACGACTTTTGTGTCAAATCCAACTTCCGTCTTAATTTCTTCTGTTAAATTTCCAACTACTGCTCCTGGCATGGAAAGTGGCAAAAACATATCAACTGGATATCCTAATTTTTGGATTAATTCCTTATCCCACTCCTTGCTAGAAGGATTTACTAGCTGAGTAGAAGTTCCATTTGTATATTCAGATACTTTATTTCCCGTTAATAGAAATTGGAAATAATCTGGAAGCATTAAGTATGTTTTGGCTTTTTCTAAGAGCTTAGGAGTTTGTTGTTTTACTGCCATGAGCTGATAGATTGTATTAAAAATCTGTTTTTGAATTCCAGTTTTTGCATAGAGTTCTTTTTCTGGAATGATTTTGTAAACTTCCTCGTCCATCCCAGCTGTACGGCCATCACGGTATCCATATGTATCACCGAGTACCTTATTGTTTTTATCGAGTAGGACGTAATCTACAGCCCATGTGTCGATAGACATACTTACTGGAATTTTTCCAATTTCTTTGCATTTTTTCATTCCATTTACTATTTCCTGAAAGAGATGTTTTGTATCCCATAATAATTTGCCGTCTTTATTCATCATTCCATTTTCGAAACGATAAATTTCTTCAAGTTTTATCGTTGTTCCCTCAATATATCCAAGGATATGACGACCACTCGAGGCTCCAATATCAATGGCTAAATAATAGTTCATGCTGCTTTTCCTTTCTTTTTGCTTTGTTCCTTTCCTTTACTGTGATTCTATGATAAAATAAAATTACTTCATTTTTTAGGTCTTTTTTAAAAAAGAAATAGGACTTTATTTGCACAACAGTGATATGAGAAAAGCGAAGATGAATTATGGCATTATAGCATTATAGGATTTAGGCTTAAGTTTTTGGATCATTGCAATAAGAAGAGTAAAATGGATGAATAAAATATATTTAGAAGGGGGAAGAAAAATGCAAGAGGAATTATTATCATATCTTCGCAAAATTACGAAAGAGGAGCAGAATATTTTGAATGGACAAAAGGATGTTCAAAAAAATATTTATACATCCAAAAAGGAATTTATTATTGATAGTCAAAAGCTGTTAAAGAGAGGACAGTTAATTGAGATTCGTCCTCATACGAGGTTTGTACATTTTCCAAAGCATCGACATAATTATGTGGAGATGATTTATATGTGCAGTGGACATACGACGCATATTATTAATGATACAGATAGGATTATATTAGATGAGGGAGATTTGCTATTTTTGAATCAGTATGCTTCTCAGGAAATTTTTCCCGCCTCCAAGGAAGATATTGCGGTAAATTTTATTATTTTGCCTGAATTTTTTGACCGTTCTCTTTCTATGATTGAGCGTGAGAATGTATTACGAGATTTTTTAGTATCTGCATTGGCTGGAAATACTTCTTTGGCAAGTTATTTACATTTTCGTGCAAAAGATATCTTACCTGTGCAAAATTTAATGGAGAATATGATATGGTCTCTTGTAAATAAAAAATCAGGTATGAATACAATTAACCAGACTACGATGGGGCTTTTATTTATGAATTTATCTATGTTTGCTGATACAATCAATCAAAATAATCCAGAACGCTATGAGCAAAATATTGTTTTTTCTATATTGAAATACATTGATACGCATTATAAGGATGGAACACTTGAGGATATTTCGAGAGTATTAAAACTGCCAAATTATAAAGTAAGTCGTCTTTTACAAAAATATACGAGCTGTAATTTTAAGGAATTATTGCAGCAAAGAAAGCAGCAGCAGGCTGTTTATCTTCTATTACAGACAACGCTTTCTATTGAGGCTATTATGGAGGCAATTGGTTACGAGAATAGTAGCTTTTTTTATCGAAAGTTTCGGGAGAAATACGGCTGTTCACCGAAGGAGTATCGGGAGAGAGAAAAGCTGAATTAATGGAGAGTTGATTTTCATTATATACTTTGATTAGTTCAAATCTATCAGTGAAAAAGTAAGAACTTTACTTGTTGGAAGAGAGAGTCTATGTTAAAATAAAACTGTATATTTTTCGACAGATAAAGTTATAGGAATTGTACAGAGCAATCGAATTTTTATTTGTGATAATATGCAAACCAATTTGATGGCAGAGCTAATGGAAATCCGGCACTGAGACGTCGCACAAGGATTTTGATAAGCTGTGAAAATGCCAAAATAAAGTTTTTAAAGGAGAGAGAAGTGTTATGAAAAAGTATGGGAAAAGATTGTTTCTTGTCATGATGTTTGTATTTGCAATGGTATTTATGATAGGATGCAATGAAAGTACAAGCTCGAGTGACGAGGAAACAGCAAAAAAAGAAGAAACGATGACAAACCAAGAGACAGTAAGTGGAGAGACAACGTACCCAATTACGATTACGGATGATTTGGGGAACGAGGTGACTATTGAGAAGGAACCAGAAACTGTGGTATCTTTATCTCCAGCCAATACAGAGACCATTTTTGCAGTCGGTGCGGGTGAGAAATTAGTAGGAAGAACAGATTATTGCAATTATCCAGAAGAGGTTTCTGACATAGAATCAATTGGAACTTATTCTGAGCCAAATGTAGAATTGATAGTGTCATTATCTCCAGATATTGTGTTTGCGTCTGATTTTATTGATGAGTCTGTAAAACAACAAGTAGAACAAGCAGGTGCTAAAGTCATTGTATTTTCTGCAAATGATGTAGATTCGGTAAAAAATGCAATTACTGTAACAGGTGAAGTGATGAATACAAACGACACGGCCAAAGAAGTAACAGAGGAGATGACAAGTGAATTGGAACAATTGCAAAAAACAATTGCCGCAAACGAGAACGAAGTTTCCGCATTTGTTGATTTGGGTTCCTATTATAGTGCAGGAAAGGATTCTTTGCTTGGAAATATGTTAAATGATATTTCAGTAAAAAATGTTGCAGAAGATTCTGGCGAGCAATGGCCACAGCTTTCTGTAGAGAAGATTATTGAGGATAATCCAGATGTATACCTTTCTTTCTATACTTCTCCAACAGAGTTAAAAAAAGTATCTGGTCTAAGCGATTTAGACTGCATTAAAAATGATAAGATTATTTATTATGAAGCAAACTCAGCAGAGGCGGATTTGATACAAAGAGCTGGTCCTCGTATTGTAGAGGGAGAGAAAACTTTGGCAAAAAGTATTTATCCAGAACTTTTTCAATAAGAGATAATGAGGATGAGCTATGAATGAGAAAAAGAATATATTAGGTAAGATGGCATTTCCATTTGCCATTTTACTTTGTTTTATTGTGGCCTATATTTGTACCATTGTTGGAGTGGCATCTATCTCTGTTTCCGATGCAAATAAGATTTTATTAAAACAATTATTCCATTTGAAAAGTATAAATATAGACGGAATTTCATCGGGAAGTATTGCTATTATTTGGAATATTCGCTTTCCAAGAGTGATTCTTGGATTTATTGCAGGCGGAGCTCTTTCTATTTGTGGGGCAAGTTTTCAGGGGATTTTTAAAAATCCAATGGCAGACCCATTTATTCTCGGTGTGTCATCGGGTTCTGCTCTTGGAGCCGCAATTGGAATTGTTTTTCATTTTACAGGTGGTATACTCGGATTAAATGGAACAACGCTATTTGCCTTTATCGGAGCATTTGTGACTATTGTTTTAGTATATACGATATCTCGAGTGGGAAGAAGAGTTCCGGTGTCAACGCTATTATTATCTGGTATTGCAGTCAGTCAGACGACATCGGCAATTATGTCTATTATTATGTTGTTTAATCAGCAAAGTATGGATCAAATTATGTTTTGGACGATGGGAAGCCTAAATGGAAAGGGTTGGAGCCAGATTATAAATATATTACCTTATGTTATTGTGGGTGTTATTATTTTATTTACTTCAAATCGAGAACTAGATATTATGTTGACAGGAGAAGATACAGCGACACAGCTTGGTGTAGATGTAGAATTCTTAAAGAAAAAAGTATTATTTGCGGCCAGCTTAGTGACGGCAGCGATTGTATCTGTCACAGGAATTATCGGTTTTGTCGGATTAGTTGTTCCGCATGTGGTGAGAATGTTGACAGGGCCAAAGCATAGAAAATTAATGCCAGTTTCTGTTGTACTCGGTGGTACTTTTTTAATCATTTGCGATACGATTGCCAGAAGTATTACGACGCAGGAGATCCCCGTTGGTATTATTACCGCAATCTGTGGCGGTCCATTCTTCTTGTATTTGCTTCGAAATGCAAAGAAGGGAGGGGCATTATCGTGAAAAAACAAATGTTATATTTTTCCCATGTTGCAACGGGCTATGGAGAGAAAGAAGTAATCAAAGATGTCAATATGACAGTGGAAGAGGGCGATTTTGTCGCTTTAATTGGCTCGAACGGAACAGGTAAATCAACGCTTATTAAATGTGTCTCTGGTCTGCTTCCATTAAAGAAGGGGGAAATTCAAATTTGTGGGAAATCTCTTTCTTCGATGAGTAGTAAAGAGCGTGCACGTCTTGTGGCAGTTGTACCACAGTCTTATTATGTAGAGTATGATTTTAAAGTAGAAGATATTGTTATGATGGGTAGAAATCCATATTTAAGTTTTCGAGAACGCGAGAGTACGAAAGATTATGATATTGTCAAAGAAGCGATGCAAATGACAAATACAGAAGTATTTCGTGGAAGATCATATAATGCTTTATCTGGCGGTGAAAAACAGAGAGTGATTTTGGCGAGAGCGATTGCGCAGCAACCAAAAATTATTTTACTTGATGAGCCAACATCGGCACTTGACCTTCATCATCAAATTGAGGTGATGGAATTAATTGAGAGGCTAAACCGCGAGGATAAAATTACAATTATGGCGGTTCTTCATGATATTAACTTGGCTTCTCGCTTCTGTCATCGAGTTGTAATGCTGAGAGAGGGAGTTGTTGTGGCGGATGGAACGCCAGATCAGATTGTCAATAAACAAAATATGGAAACTCTCTATAATATGAAGCTCTTTCTTCGCAAAAATCCGCTCTTTGATAAGCCAGAGATTTTGCCGATTCGTGTATTGAGCGAAAAGAGAGTGCAGACCCCTCTTCATATTCATGTGATTTGTGGTGCGAGTGGAGCGGTAAAAATTATGGAAGAGCTCGATAATATGGGACATCGTGTAACAGCTGGTGTTCTAAATAAGGGAAGCGATGACTGTGAACTTTGTGATTTCTTGGAACTTGAAAATATACAGATTCCAGCATTTACGGCAGTGTCAGAGGAGGCTCAGAAAAAGAATTTAGATTTAATGAAGGATGCAGATATTGTTTTAGTTGCCAATATTCCATTTGGGGAAGATAATATCCGAAATTTGGATGGACTAGAAAATATAAAAAGCGAGATTTATGTTCACAAAAATGCTCTCAGCTCAGATTTCACTAGTGGAAAGCTTGTAAAGCGATTAGAGGAGATTGGAACAGAGAAAAAGCTGCATTATTTTGGGGATTATGATGAATTTTTAGATATTATAGAATAATAAAAAAGGCAGTAACTTTGAGATAATTCAAAGTTGCCGCCTTTTTAGTTTATAGATGTATAGACAATTTTATGTTTCTTTAGCCACTTGATAGAGTTTTCCACTTTTTGTGCTGAGGAATGTTCTAATGTCATATCAATTTCTAATTCATGCATATGTAGATTTGTAAATACTTGACTTAAATTGATATTTCCCTCTCCAAGAGCTAAGTGTGAATCAGCATCACCGAGATTATCATGTACATGGGTATGTGAAATATAGGGAGCCATTACTTTTGCCCATTGTTCTACTTTTATGTTGGAAAATGTATTGGCATGCCCAAAATCGAGACAAAGTCCTAAATCTTCTGAGTCCACTCTCTTTGCGATATCCGCCATTGGCTTTGGATATAAATCTAATACGTTTTCTAGGCAAATCTTTACATTATGATGTTTATCTAAAAAATAATTCCAAAAATCAACAGTTCTGTCGACCCAGCTATCGATATAATAGATTTGTGGAATGAGACAGGTATGTATAATCATTTTCTCGGCTCCAAGTTTTTTGGCAGCGAAATGTGCTGCGGAGAATCTGCGATATGTAATTTTTGCAATTTCATTATCATAGCTAATCGGCGACATATCTACAAAAGGTCCATGTACAGTAATTTTGGGAGGATTGATAAACTCCATTCTTTTTTCATATTTTTTTAATGTATTGTCTATATTTTGTAAATTTTCTCCGATACTAAATTCAATTGACTCAAGACCAGCTCTGTATTTAGAGCAGAGTCTTCTCATTTCATCATCCTCTAATAAATGAGAAAGATAGAGCATTTTTTCACCTCACATTCTTTTTTCTTGCATATAGTATCTTTGTGAAACAAATAAAGTGGAATGTTTTTTGAAGGGAGTATTTGGAAGGAGACGCCATCCGTCAGAAGACCGTTCTTTCCCTTTCCAACACGTTGCGTTCCCGCCATTTTTCGCTACTCCGCCTATTTATGAGGTTCATCGCAAACTCGCTTCGCTCAGACACGCTCAGAATGCCAAAGCTTCCGTAGCGAAAAATGTCTCCACTCCTCTATCGTTTGCGCAGAATAGATATGCTTGCTCTCTCGGCGTCTGTTCTCACTGTTTCAAAAAGTATATATTCTGATAACGTTTTGCCAGCATAAAGCCGAGAGTCTAGCAAAAACAATCTTGTTGTTTCATAAGATATAAATTTGGGCAATATTATGACATAATATAAGGATATTATATAATAAAAGTAGAAAAAAAGAAACTTAAATCTAATGAAAAAATACGCAGACGAAATGTGTTTGGAGGAGAAGGAGCAGATTTTCTGAAGCATGTTTAATCTAAATGAAATACATTTTGCAAATCTATACTCACTGGACTATTATCTTCATTTGTCTCCATAATATCTGCCATGAAATCCCACCACTTGCGGTTGATTTTTGTATCTGCACTTTTTGCCCAGAGTTCTTCGTCTTCAATCTCAATATAGCCGAATAAAGTTAATGTCTCTTTATCTAAAAAGATCGTATAATTTTTTCCACCATGCTCGTGAATCATATCTTTCATCTCTGGCCAAAGCTGATTATGACGTATTTCGTATTCTTTTTCCATGCCTTCATATAATTTCATTTTAAATCCTTTGATCATATTTATATTTCCTTTCTTAATTTTTATTGTAATAGACGAGAAATTGTCACATAATATCGGGTTTTTATTATGTGACAATTTCCTTTTTTTTTATATCTATAAGATATTAAAAAATAGAAGAGATATTATTTGGGAAAATTTCTTTTCCATATATTTTTTAGTAATTCTTAGTCATACATATAGGAAATGAATCTTATATTATATAGCTAAAAAATAACGAACTTAATTTAAAGATTACTGTTAATCCACAAAATGAAGTAATCCTTTTTTTATGACATTAATTAGAATGATATTTAATAGGTAATATATAAATCTTATATTTTAATAAATTGTTTTCCACTCATCAATATTAGATGGATCAAATTTGAAAGGAGGTCCAAGAATAATTTCTGTACCGCCATCATCTGCTGCAGCAATTGTATATTCACCCATATCGCCAGCTGTAAATGTCTCATTTTCTGCTCCAGTAATATCTCCGTTTACCATTGCAAGAGCTGTATATCCGGCTAACTGTCCAAGTTCGATTGGATTCCATAAGTAAATATATGGACAGGAATGTGCATCATCATCACCAATATACTCAGCCATCTCAGAAGGAAGACCAAGACCTGTTAATTTAACAGAAGATTTTTCATCTTGTAATACTTTTGCTGCTGCATTAATACCTACAGTAGTAGGAGCAACAATTAATTTTAAATCAGGATATTTAGATAAAAGAGCTTGTGTCTGGTCTGTAGATTTTTGTGGCTCATCATCGCCGTATGCAACTTCTACTAGTTCAAGATCTTTATACTTATCATCTGCCATAGCTGTCTTCATAGCCTCAATCCAAGCATTTTGGTTTGTTGCCTGAGATGTAGCGGAAAGAATTGCCCATTGTCCAGAACCGCCTGTAATTTCTGCCACTGCTTCCATAAGTGTCTGTCCAATTTCAGTTGTACCAGCCTGGTTTACATGAACTTCACGGCTGGATGCATTTACTTTAGAGTCAAAAGAGCCGACTTTAATTCCTGCATCCATTGCCTCTTTTAAACATGCCTGTAGGGCATTTTCATCATTTGCTGCGACCATGATTGCATCTACACCTTGAGAAATTAAAGATTGGATAACGGAAACCTGTGCATCTGCTGTAGCTGCTTCTGGATGTTTTACGATGCAAGTAGCACCTGCTGCCTCAACAACTTCCTGGAAGCCTTCTGCCTCTTTTTCATTATAAGGATTTCCGGCTGATTTTGTTACGATAGCGATTGTTTTTTTGCCATCGTCGGAGTCGGAATTTGAGCTAGAGCTTCCACCGCATCCAGCTAAGAGTGTTGCTGTCATTGCTGTAGCAAGCAATAGACTAGTGAGTTTTTTTAATTTCATTTTTTACCCTTCCTTTCTTAATTTTTGCATCATTGACGATAGGAAAGCCAATGATGCAATTGCTCTGTATTATCAGAGATTTTTTATTTCTTAACTATTTAAGACTACAGGTTTTTATTAAATCTAAGGAGGTCATTTTGGAGATTAATATTTTGACCTGTTGTATTGAATAGTTAAAATATACTAAATTTTTGTTTTTACTACAATGAAGAAAATGATATTCTCTTTCTATATTTTATATAAAAAACTTTTAGATTTATTTTCTTTTTCTCTGAATTGCAGTTGTAATATTTGGCAATAAAACTGCAAAGATTAGAAGTAATCCTAAAATAATTAAAATCATCTGTGGGTTCATATTAATCTGTCCTAGACCGATTCGAAGACAAACAATTGTAAATGCGGATATAACTCCACCTATCATTTTACCCTTACCACCAGCGTTGGAGATACCTCCAAATACGGCCATCGCGATGACATCCATCTCAAATCCGTTTCCAGTTGTTGTATTTGCACCGTATAATGCAGATGTCAAAAAGATTGCACAAACTCCAGACATTAATCCTAAAAATGTATAGATTAAAATACGAATCTTTTGTACGTGGATACCTGAATAGTAGGCTGTAATTCCATTACTTCCGATTGCATAAATACGACGTCCTAATGTTGTTTTTCCAAGTACTACAATACTGAAAACAGCCATAATAATTACAAGGAAAAATACATATGGAAATGGACCAATTTTGCCAGCGATTGATGAAAATCCCTCAAAGTTTTGTAAAGAGATGGAACCGCCGCTTCCAAGTAAAATTTCGGCTAAGCCACGAAAGGCAATCTGAGTGCCAAGTGTTACAATCATCGGAGGAAGTTCCGTAAATGTGGTGACGATAATACCATTTACAAGACCACAGGCTGCTCCGATACCAAGACCAACTAAAATAACTACAATAAATGGAAGGCCTTTATTACACGCCATACAAGATACGGTAGCTGACAGACATACGATTGCGCCTACAGAAATATCAATTTCTCCAAGGATAAGTACAAATGCCATTGGAAATAAAATAAAGATTTCAGCTAAGTATTTTGGCATCTCTCTTAGTACATTTGTAAATTGATAGCTAGGAGAGATAAGCATACAAAATATATTTACAAGTAAAAAGATTACTACTAACATTCCTTCCCAGGAAAGTAAGGATTTTTTCAAACTATTTTCTGGGACGTTAGCTATGGTTCTACCAGATTTTCCTGCCATTTTACATCTCCCTCGCTTTCAAATTATTTTTGCTCATCATTCTTTGTGTGATAACATTAATGATGATGAAGATAAGGATGATAATACCTTTAATCATATTTTGTGCCAAAGAGTCGATACCAATAAGTGGAAGTGCCTTTGCGATAACAGCTAGGATTAATCCGCCAAGGAAGGCTCCGCCTACACTACCTCTACCTCCATTCATGCTAATACCACCGATAACACAGGCTGCGATAACATCCATCTCATCTCCGTAAAGCATATTTGGCTGTGCAGAGCCATATGTACTTACTGCCAATGCTCCACAAAGACCAGATAAAAGACCCATTATAGAGTATACACCGATTTTAACTTTTGCCACATTAATACCAGAAATTTCAGCTGCTTCTGGATTACTACCAACTGCAAATACCCTTCTTCCTACTGTTGTCCATTTCATTACGATGAAGAAAATAATATAGCAGTAAATCATAACTGCAACAACATTATTAATAATGCCAAATCCCAAATATTTTCCAAGTGCAAAGTCCTTGAATGTTCCAAGGTTTTCTGCACTTGCCCATTGATTATTACTAATTACGTAGGCAAGACCTCTGTATATATACATAAATCCCATCGTGGCGATAATCGGAAGAACGCCTCCTTTTGCGATAATTACACCAATGATTGCTCCACAGATTGTACCAATTACGATGGCAATGATAAATAACAAAAATGTATTTGTGACCATGCTGTATTTTAATAATAAACCGACAATCATGCCAGATAATGCTGCAGTTGACATGATAGAAATATCGATACCACCGATTAAGAGTACGCAGAGCATACCGAGTGCTCCGATCATTGTAACTGCATTATTTTTTAACATATCAGCGATATTTTTCGCTGTCAAAAAGGATGAACTCTGTGTCTGAATGAGAAGACAGAGAACAATGAGAATAATGACTAAGCTGGCTTCTCGGGAGCCAGTAATCTTTTTTATAATTGATTGTTTCTTTTCCATTACTTAGCTTCCTCCTTTTCATCTGCACTCTTTTCCATAGCAAGCTCTAAGATTGCCTCCTGTGTTGCACCCTCAATTGGAAGCTCACCTGTAATTTTGCCATTACACATAACTGCAATTCTATCACTCATACCAAGAATTTCTGGCATTTCAGAAGAAATTAAAATAACGGCATAACCTTTTTGTGCAAGTTCTCCCATAATTGCGTAAATTTCTGCCTTTGCTCCTACATCAACACCCTTTGTAGGCTCGTCCATAATTACAACTTTCATCTCTTGACTGATTGCTTTGGCAACAACGACTTTTTGTTGATTACCACCAGAAAGGGAGCTTGCAGGGTCAAAAATGGTAACAGCCTTTGTGTCGACTTCCTCGAGCAACCGCTTGGAGAGGTCTCTCTCTTTTTTTACATTTGTAAATCCGTTTTTACCAATTTTGCTAATTGTAGGAAGTGTGACATTATCGCCAAGTCCCCACCCAAGAATAAGTCCAGCTTTTTGTCTGTCTTCAGGAAGAAGGATAATACCTAAATCCATCGCGTCAGATGGCTGTTTTACGTGAATCTCTTGTCCATCTAAAAAAACTTTTCCAGAATCTGCTTTTGTGATACCAGCGATGGCTTCCATGACTTCTGTACGTCCAGCTCCAACTAGTCCCGTAAATCCTAAAATTTCTCCAGCTCTCACACAAAAACTAATATCTTTGAAATATCCCATTCTTGATAAATGTTCTACTTTCAACATTTCTTTTCCGAATTTTACTTTTGGTTTTGGATAGAGGTCTGTAATTTCACGGCCTACCATTGCTTTAATTAAGTCTGCATTTGTAATTCCATTTACATCGTAAGTTCCAATATACTGAGAATCACGAAATACAGTGACAGTATCTGCCAAGCGATACATATCTTCAAATCTGTGAGAGATGAAAATAATAGAAACTCCATCTGCCTTTAGCTTGTCAACAATGCGATAAAGTTCTTCGGATTCACTTTTTGTGAGTGCAGCTGTTGGCTCATCTAATAAAACAATCTTTGCGTTTCTAGAAAGAGCCTTTGCAATCTCTACCATCTGTTGTTGTGCCACACTTAAATTTCCCATCTCGTCCGTTGCCTTAAAATCTGCATTTAATTGGGATAAAAGTTTTGTAGCTTCTTCATTCATCTGTTTCCACTGGATAATTCCGTTCTTTTTCATTTCATTATTCATGAAAATATTTTCTGTTACTGTAAGATGTGGATATGTAGTTGGATGTTGGTATACGGCTGCGATGCCTGCATTTTGTGCATCCTTTGTTCCCTTAAAATCGACTTTTTGGCCTTCTAGGAACATTTCCCCCTCTTCCGCCTTATGTACTCCAGTGATAACTTTGATGAACGTCGATTTACCCGCACCATTTTCACCCATTAGCGCATGACATTCACCATATTTCAAGTGAAATTGTACATTATTTAGCGCCTTTACACCTGGGAAGATTTTTGTAATACCCTTAAGCTCAAGAATATAATCTGCCATTTGGTTTTCTCCCTTCCGTTGCGTTTTGTTTTTTGTGACTGTATATTCATATGGTGAATAATACAACCAAATATGTAAGAATTTGTATAATAAAAGAGTATCATTTGCGAATAGTTAGAAAAAGAGGAAAAAATTTGGATACGGGGTAATATATTTTGCAATTTGCCTAAAACAATTGAAGTATTTTATCTTTTTTGATACACTATGTACAACATAAAAACGATATAATATAAGGAAACTAAACTATATTTTTTATCCTTCAACAATTTTTTAAAAGATTCCTTAACATAAAATTCGTATTGCGTATTTCATCAGATGTATCCATTGGGCATACTATATTTTATGCCCTGCGGGAGAAAACAGATGCTTACGCTGTTTTATAAGGTATACTCACAGAGCACACCGCATTTTATGCCCTGCGGGCCAAAACAGCTTACGCTGTTTTATAAGGTATGAAAAAAGGAGAGAGTAAAAAATGAAATTATTACTTGTAGATGATGAAGCGTTAACAAGAGAGGGGGTAATTGCTTCTATTGATTGGGAAAAACTTGGAATTACAGAAATTTATCAAGCGGAAGATGGAGTAGAGGGTCTTTCTTTGGCCAAAAAATATGCTCCGGAGATTGTCCTTTGTGATATTCGAATGCCACGTATGACAGGGATTGAGATGATGAAAAAAATTCAATCGCTTTATCCAGATACGGTATCTATTTTTATGAGTGGTTATTCTGACAAGGAATATTTAAAAGCAGCTATTAAGCTTCATTCTATAAACTACGTAGAAAAACCGCTTGATATTACGGAAATTGAGAAGGCGATTATCGATGCTATTGCAAAATATAAACTTACAACTCGTTCTCATCAAAACGAGACAAAGAGGAAAATACAAGATGCAAGCAGTCTTGCTCTTACCTTTACTCTGCCTGAAAATGAGAGAGATAATGAGCAAATACAGCGACTGATAAAGGAACTTTATCTTCCTATAAATAGTAGTACTTTTTTTACCACATGGATTATAAAATTCCCATATGCTGACCAACTTTCTCCCTCATTTTTTTCTCAGGTTTCCTTAGCCACGAAAGAATATTTAAAAAAATATAAAATGCAGCTGCTCTATGTTAGGAAACATGTTCAGTATCTCATTTTTCATATATTTGGAAATTTTTCTCCTTCTTCTATTTTTACATCAGGAGTGGAGGGATTTTTGACTGGAGCTTGTCAGCCTGCTCAGCATTTTTTTATTGCGAGGGGTTCTACTGTGGTTGGAGTTCGTAATGTATATTCCTCCTACCAAAAAGCAGTTTTGCTCTTACAAAGTAGTTTTTTCTTCCATAACCAGTCTATTTTGACAGTGGATTCTTTGAAAAGTGATACTCCTTTGACTAGTTTTTCTTCTCAAATTCCAGATTTTATGAAATCTTTTTCTGAATCGTTAAATGCAAGAGATAAAGGTAAATGTGATTCCTTACTTATCAAACTTTTGAAATATTATGAGAAAAATACGTCTCTTCTTCCAAATGAAGCAAAAGATATGTATTATCGCCTTTTTATGTTGCTTCAAGAGGCAATGCTTCAATCACAAATTCCATCTTCTAATTTTTTGCAGCAGGACGGAAATATTATTAGTTATTTAGAAAAATGTATCAATATTTATGATTTATCTAATACGTTGCAAATACAGATGGATACGCTTTTTAACGGATTTTCTTCTAAAATAGAGGAAAATTCTACGATTTTTTTAATTAAGGAATATATAGCCAATCAGTATACAAGGGAAAGTTTATCTGTAAAAGATATAAGCGAGCATGTATATTTATCTACGTCCTATCTTTGTACATTATTTAAGACAGAGACGGGACAGACATTAAATCAATATATAACAGAATATCGTATAAATAAGGCAAAACAGCTTCTTCGAGACCCTCGGTATAAAATTACAGAAATTTCTTCTCGTGTGGGATATGCAGATAGTAATTATTTTGGTAAAATATTTAAAAAATGTGTGGGATTTTCCCCATCTGAATACCGAAAGGCAATGATCTGATTATGAAAAAATGTTTAAAATCGATACGAGATTTTTATTTTAATCTTCATTTACAGGCGAAATTTACGATCACTTATCTTATCATTATTCTTATTCCAATGATTTTTATTTGTCTTATATTTTCGCCGAAGCTTTATAGCATGGTCGTGGCAGATACATTACAATCTCAACAGGATGCTTCTGCAAAGACAGGTCCTAAAATTAATTCTATTATGGAGAAAGTTGTAAAAAGCTGTGAAGCGATTGAGGATTATAGTACTTATAAAAAATTGATATATATAGATTCAGTCGAGGAAGTTTCAAAAGTTTTAGATACAGAAGAGGGAAAGAATTTTTTGAATAATATTCAGTTAGCGAAGAAACAAAGTGCTATCTCTAATATAAAAATTTATATCGATATTCCAGATACTCATCCCCTTTTTCAGTCATTAAAAACGAAGGAATGTTTTGAGCCGATTTCTAATGCAAAAGGAAGCTATTGGTATGGTATTTTTCAGGGAACACATTGCTTTAGCTTACATTGCCCATCCTTTTACCTGACGAATAATGAGATAGAATCTTATGGAAATATGGCTTATATTATAAAAAACTCTGTTTCCTATAATGGGAAATCCATTCCTATTTATACGGCAGTTTATTATTCCAGCGATATATTTTTACCCGATTTACAAAAAAATATATCCTCAGAAAATAGTGTTGCCTATATTATTGATAGTCGTGATAGTAAAATAAACAGTACTGATATGGGTCTTTCAAGCACGTATTATTTTAGTTATGATACAGTGGAAAAGTCGCTTCTTTCTTCGAATAATTTTATTCAAAAGAATGTACTCGGAGAGACTGTATATGCAGGATTTTATCGAATTGCTATTCCCAATTGGCTGTTAATTGTGGCATTTCCATCCAAGCCGCTCATTCAAAAAAGCAATTTGATGATGGCAAAAATTGCTCTTCTTTATCTAGCTGTGATTTTATTTGCCACAGTGATTGCTGTGAATATGTCTCGTTCCATTACAAACCGTATCTCGTCTGTTATTATAAAAATGAGAACTGCTCGTCTCGGTGTTCCGCATCCGATGGAGCCTTCTCAGTATCACGATGAAGTAGGGGATTTGATTGATACATATAATTATATGACAACACAATTAGAACAATTAATGGAGAAGCAGGCAAAGTCTGCCGAGGCGCTTCGAATTGCCGAGTTTAACGCCCTCCAATCACAGATAAATCCTCATTTTCTCTATAATACAATGGATATGATTAACTGGCTGGCTCAGCAGGGAAAACGTTCCGAAGTAACAAAAGCAATTCAAAATTTATCTAGATATTATAAACTGACATTGAGTCATAAGAAAAGTTTTGGAACGGTTGAGGAAGAGATAGAGCATGTCTCTATTTATGTGTATTTACAAAATATGCGTTTTCACGACCGAATTGATTTTGTCATGGATGTACCAGATGAATTATTGGAATACCACATTCCAAAACTCACCCTGCAGCCTGTCGTGGAAAATGCTATTTTGCATGGTATTATGGAGACTGAATCAAAGAGTGGCACGATTGTGATTACGGGATGGTCAGAAGGGGAGGATTTTGTTCTCCTTGTCTCGGATGATGGGATTGGCATGAGCGAAGAGATTTTGCAAAGGATTTTGACAGAAAAAGGTGTGAATAGCAAAAAGGGAACGAATATTGCTATTTATAATACGCATCAGAGAATTATGCTTCTCTATGGGGAGACTTATGGGCTTTCTTATAGTAGTGTAGTTGGGAGAGGGACGGAAGTACAAATTCGACTTCCTGTGGATGGTTAGGATGAGGTAGAAGATGTGCGGTTTAATACAGATAATTTTATGTTTAAATAAAATTTGTGAATTAGTTTTATGAGCTTGCTTTAGGGCAAGCTCTTCTTATTGGATAGTGAGTGGGTATTAGAGCAGATATTGTCATATCTCGCAGAGTTTTCTCTTTTTTTGTATGTTTTTTCGAGTGAAGATTACTTAGTTTCGCCTGTAATGAGATTTATTATAGAACTTGAAAGATGAATAGGAATTAGATTATTTCATAAATAATAAAAAATATATTGATAGTAAAACACGAGAGTGATATAATTTCCAATTGAAGTATTAGGGATAGGGAAAATAAAAAGTAGATTTAAATATGAAAGGTGGAATATTTTTATATTGAAAATTATAAGTAATGGAATGAAGATTAAGAAAAAGGAAATAGTATATTTCTGCTTGCTAATATTTAGTATTTTTATCATATATAATACATTTCAGGTGGCTTTTGCGGATGTAATGTTTATCAAAGAGAAAAAAGAAATAAATGTGTTTTTATTGCCTTTCAATAATTATGTGTATTTGTTTACAGGTTTAATATTAACTGGATTTACAATATATTTATATATGAATTTAAATTCGTATCAAGTGGAAAAATTATTTGTAGCATATATTACTATTGTCAGCATGGAAATTTGTCTAATAGCAGTAACAAATTGTAAATATGAAAAAAGCAATATATTAATTGGAGTATTGGCTTTTTTTAGTAATATTATATTATTTTCTCTGATAGGTTATCTTACACAAGTTTTTCAGATATTTTATTTTAAGTGGATGATGAAGATATATTATTTGATAATATTATGTATAGGTATGTATTATTTAATATATGCTATTTCTAGTAACAACATAATAAGTCAGAGGTATCATGAGGTTATTATAGCGGATTATATTATTACGATTTTTATGATTATTTTGGTCTTATTGTTTGGATATAGAAAGTCTAATATTTATTCAAAAAAACAAATTAAATTTTTATTAATAGGCTTAATATTAGGTATTATAATATTTATTATTGCTCAATTGTCACCGTTGATTGCAGTTATAAAGTATATGGAGAGAGATGTTGGAATATATGAAAGTTATAACCCTGTTATTCAGATGGAAGATACAGGGAATCAATATCCAATCATGATATTTTCGGGAGTAATTATTGCTATTATTTATATTTTGATAAAAAGGGAGTATTTGATATTCGATAATATTAAAGAATTGTGGTGCTATATAATAAGTATTGTATATCTCGTATTAACTAATACATATTTTTATTTCGTTTTATCAGATGATAAGAAGGATTTTATTTCAATTAATATGATATTAATAATTCCTTTGTTTCTTTATAATCATCAAGTATGCAAAAAAGGTAATAATTTGTACGATAATAATATGATTGGAATCTTAGAGGAGGAGAGACAGAAATTATCTATGTTTCTTCATGATGAAGTTTTACAGAGCTTGATTGCTTTATCGCATATGGAAAAGGATAAGGATATAAATGAAAAATTAGTTTCTGTAATAGGGGAAATACGTGATATAAGTCATGAGCTTTATCCTATGATAGTAGAGGATTTAGGAGTAGAAGAAGCATTGCGGATATTTGTAAGTGATATAAATAATGATTATAATGTTGAAGTGAAATATAGTTATGAATATCCGAAAGGAATATTGCCAAAAGATTTTTCTTTAGTTATCTATCGTACAGTGAGAGAATTAGTTACAAATGCAATTAAACATTCTGGATGTATTAAGATTGAAATTAAAATTTTGGAATATTCTGAGGGTATTCAATGTATAGTTACTGATGATGGAAAAGGTTTTCCAAAGTTGGAAAGTGATAAATTATTAAAGAACCAACATATGGGACTTTATACTATTAGAAAACAAATTACAAATTTAAATGGGAATATAAGACTTATTACTGATAAGACAGGAAGTAGGTTTATGATTTATATTCCGTTGAGGTGAGGATATGGATGATATAATGATTATAATTGTAGATGACCATAAAATGATTGCATCGGGTATAGCTGCGCAGTTGGACAAAGAGGAGGGAATAACAGTTGTAGAAGTTATTACGAATCCAGAAAATCTTATGGATAAAATTAAGGAATATAAAATAGATGTGATTTTAATGGATATTCGGATGGGTCAGTATAATGGGATAGAGCTCGCGAAAGAGATAAAAAAGGAAAATGCAAATATAAAGATTATCTTAATGTCTGGCTATAATATCAGTCAGATAGCTAGGAATAGTGTTGCAGATGCTTTTACTTCTAAGGAGGAAAGTATTGCATCATTGGTACAGACAATAAAAAAGGTATGTATTGATCAGGCAAATGTTTTTCCTATATGTAAGGAGGAAGTAAAACTTACAAATGCGGAGATTAAAGTATTGAGGTTGATTAGCCAGGATATGACAAGAAAAGAAATTGCAGCCAAACTTTATATTTCAGAAAAAACGGTAACAAATCATATTTCGTCTATATTAGATAAGTTGCAAGCTAGGTCGAGGATTGGGGCTATTATGAAGGGGATTGAGTTGGGGCTTATCGATTAAAGATGAGAAAATATAGAATGTCAATAGGACTTTTGGGTAATATTTTTGCTCGGAGGTCCTATTGTTATTTTAGAATAATATTGGCATAATATGAAACATCGGAGGGGCAATAAAACCATCCGATATCATACATAATGTAAAAAGGAGGAAGATGAAATGCTATTTAAGTCAACAGCTGGAAAGCGTGCTTGTATCATTATTGGACGTAAGAAATGTGCTGGTATTGGATACAAGAATAAAAAAGGTATAAGAATTTAACACAGATAAGGTAGGAGCTGTTGCAAAATGAAATAAAAAAGATATTGAGATTTTAAAATAATTTAAAGGATATCTTATTTAGAATTTCTATTTTACAACAGTTCTTAGCTTAAAAGAAGGGAGTGCTTGAGGTATGGATAGACAAAAAATATTGGATGTCTGCAACTTGACCAAAAGTTATGGTAATTTTGTTGCGTTAAAAAACATTTCATTTTCTGTGGAAGAGGGAGTAATTGTTGGTCTTTTAGGGAAAAATGGTGCAGGAAAAACAACTTTAATGAAAACAATACTTGGGTTGTTATGCAATTATGATGGTCAAATAAAATTTGAAGGCAAACTTATTGATCATAGAGAAGCAAAAACTATGAGAAAAATTAGTTCGCTGGTTGATGTTAAATTTTATGAAGATATGACTGCATATGAAAATTTAAATTATTTACTGATGGCAGATCAGGGATTAAAGAAAATGAATAGGAAGAAGAGAATAATTGAACTTTTAGAGATGGTTGGTTTGGAAAATAATATAAATGATAAAGTTAAGTCATTTTCTTTTGGAATGAAACAAAGGCTGGCTTTGGCACAAACTTTTTTACATGATGCTAAGCTGATTATATTGGATGAGCCATTTGTGGGTCTAGATCCTGTTGGGATAGAATTTATGAAAAATATGCTTAGAGATATGAGAAAAGAAAAAAATGTTACAATTATATTTTCTAGTCATCAGTTAGAAGAAGTAAGTGATCTTGCAGATGAAATAATTGCAATTTTTGATGGTACTGTTAAATATACAGGAACTCTGGAGGAGTTGCAAAATGCTAATAGGAAGTATATTATTTGGTTTTGCGGTAAAGAGAAAGAGGTGATTATACCTTATGATTCCAAAGCATTGCAGGAAACTATTCATGAATATTTAAGTAAAGGTATTGAGGTATCAAAGATTGAAATATCAGAAAATGCATTATATCAACTTTTTGTATAGGAGGATATATGGTTGGAGAATTATATAAAATGTTTCATAAAAAGTATTGTATTGCATTAATGTTCTTACTGTTGATTCCAATTTTATTTGGTTTAGGATACTTCTTTAATTTGTCTTATATAATAGATAACGAGGAAAATATGAGTAGTATGCTTGGATACTGTTTTGAAATGCAGGTTGATATAAAATATTTGTATTTTTTTGTTGTTATTTTTTTGGCATGTGATATGTTTTCAGCAGAGATTGAAGAAGGACAAATTAGAACATTACTTGTGTATACTGCATCTAGAAAGAAAGTTTTTTTACAAAAATATGGGGCATTATGTTTTTTATTATCTATTTTTCATATGTTGTTCTGGATATTTAATGCAGGAATATATTGGGTATGCAATATTAAAAATGATAAGCCAATTGTATTTATAGATAATCCCATGCCAACATATATAGGAATGTTTTTAGGATACTTAGAAGCATTTTTCGTTTGGATTTCTGTTGCTTTTTTTATTGGTATTTTCTTTAGAAAGATATATTCGATGGTATTTGTATATTTTATTTGGTTTGCTTGTAGATATATAAATGAGTTGATTGGTCTGAAAAATGTTTCCACTGAATTTATGGCGGATTATTTTGGAAAAAGTATGAGGAATATGGTTTATCAAGATATATTATGTTATATGATTAATCTGTTTTTATGTATAGGGATTATTTGTATTTCATTATATTTGTTTGAGAGAAAAGATATTAGTTAATCATAGCTTATAAGAATATAAAGGAGTTTTATATAGTGATATTGAGAAAATAGGGTATTTGTATATTAATAGTAAAATGAAATAGTATAATTTTAATATTAATGCTGAGATACTTTAATAATAGGGATATTGTAATATGAAAAATAATCAATTTTATTATTGTTTATGTTGTAAGCATTGGAATAATAGAAAGGAAATTAAGTTAAAATGGAATATTTTTTTAATAATAATATAAAACTAATGAAAATTCAATCGATTTGGATGTTGTTAAACTTTGATAATCAGGCAGTAATTGGATTAGATGATCAAGGAGTACAATTTTGGAAAAATATTAAAAACGGGAAGTTAGATGAACAGGAGCTTTCTTAATAATAAAGAACTTTATGAATCATTGTTTGAATTGGGATTTCTATTTTCAGAAGAGAAAAGGAAAAAAACAGGATTAAGAATTTCATCTGCGTATGTGCATCTTTTAAACCGCTGTAATTTGAATTGTTTGGGTTGTTATTCTATGAATGATGGAAGAAATTGTGAGGAAGATGCTTCAACAGATAAGTGGAAGTTGGCATTTGATAGATTAGCACGAGTAGGTGCAAAGAGCATTGTGATTTCAGGAGGGGAACCTTTGCTACGAAAAGATATAGTGGAACTAGTTCAGCATGCAAAACGGAATGCTAAAATAGAGAATATCGCATTAATTACAAATGGAACAGTTAAATTTTCATTTGAGCAGTTAAAAGGATATGTTGATACAATAGCAATTTCTGTTGACGGATATAACAAAAAACCTCCTACTTTCATTAGAAATGAAGGTATATTTGATAAAATTATAAGCAATGTGAGCAAGATTAAGGATACAGGGATTGAAGTAAGTATACTTCCTACTCTACATATGAAAAATTATAATGCTATGAAACTATATGATGAATTAGCAGAAAAACTACAGGTAGCTATTAGTTTTAGTATATTATCTGTTCCTTGTAATGAAGTATTTTCGGACTATATATTAAATGATGAAGCTCTTGAAAGAATTGCAGAAGACATATTTAGTCTTAATGTCGAAGTTCAAGATATGAAAACGGCGGGAGAAGGATTGTGTGCAATGAAGTCATGTGGATTGGGGCAGAATATGATAAGCATTGACTCTAAAGGAAATATCTATCCTTGTCATATGTTACATAATGATAAGTTTTTGCTTGGAAATATATTTGAAAATTCATTAGAATTAAACAATCTTAATACAGAGATATTGGTACAGTGTGTACAGGCAAATGTTGATAATATTACAGAATGTAAATTATGCGAGTATAAGTATTTATGTGGTGGAGGATGTCGTGCAAGAGCGTATCTAAAAAATAAAGACTTATTTGCGAAGGATAGTTATTGTAGATTATTTGAACATTTTCATGAAATTGAAATGGATACAATACAAAAGGGAATAAGAGATGCAGAATAAACGAGTATTTAAGATAGCAACAGAGAGTTTATCTACCAATAGAATAGTGTTTTTGGTATTAATGATATTTAAAATAATTTCTGTAGGAATGGGAATCATTGTTCCTTATTTGGTTGGAGAGGTCATTGATCATCTTGAGACAATTAGTATACAGAAAATAGCTATTCTTATAGTTTTATCTGCTATATCGCTTATTATTGAGAGTACAGTTACCTATAGATTTGCATTATTAGGGCAGAAGGCAGCTATTCATGTTAGAAAATGTTTATGGAATAAAATATTGAACTTGGAACCGAAGTATTATGACAGAGTACATTCTGGGGAATTAAGTAGTAGAATTATTAATGATACATTATCTTTGTCTGATTTCTTAACAAGCATTCTTCCTGACTTTTATGCCAGTGTTTTAACATTGATATTGATGATAATAATATTACTTTCTCTTGATGTATGGCTTGGAATAGTATTCTGTATGGTTTTTCCAATAATTATTTTAGTAATGCTTTTAGTTTCCAATAAAGTTAGAAATTTAGCTATTATTCAACAAGAAATTTATGCAAAGCTTAATGAGATATTTACAGAAACTTTAGAACATATTAAATTTGTTAAGGCATATAATGCTGAGAAAAGTGAAGAAAAAAATTGCAGGAAAAATGTATGAATGGTTTCAAAATTCAAAGAAGTATAATTTTGTGCAGGCTATCTTATCACCAGTAATGGGTGGGGTGACATCGATTGCATTGTTTTTTGTGTGTGGAATTGGAGCATATAGAGTTCAAATGGGATTTATTACTGGAGGAACAATTGTTATTTTTGCTTTATATTTGGTTAATGCAATTGAACCAGTGGAGGCAATTGGAAATTTTTTTATGGAATATAAAGAATTGCAAGGAGCTCTGTATAAAGTAAATGAGATTTTTGATGCTGATTCAGAAAAAACAGATGGCACGATTATAAATAATGAAACTAAAAAATTAGTTTTGAAAAATGTGAAATTTGATTATGGAAACCAGGAAATTTTAAAGGATATTTCGTTTGTGGTAAATAAAGGTGAAAAAGTAGCAATAGTAGGGGAAAGTGGTGCTGGAAAAACAACATTATTTTCATTAATTGAGAGATTTTATACTGTGCAAGAAGGAGAAATTATGTGGGGAAATCATTCTATTTATTCCTTTCAATTAAATAAATGGCGCAGTAAAATTGGCTATGTTTTTCAAGACAAGATGATTGTTTCAGGTACAATCAAAGAGAATATATTATACGGAATGGATAAAGATATTCGAACAGAAGAATTAATTGAGGCAGCTCAAAAAGCAAATATATATGATTTTATTAAGAATCAGAAAGATGGATTCGATACTTATGTGGGTGAGAAAGGTGAACTACTTTCTGGAGGACAAAATCAAAGGATAGCTATAGCGCGAATGTTTTTAAAGAATCCAGAAATTTTGTTGTTGGATGAGATTACAGCAAATCTTGATGCAAAATCAGAACAGCAGATTTCAAAATCCCTTGAAGAACTTTATAAAGGGAGGATAACTTTGATTATAGCACATAGATTAAGGACAGTTATGGATGTAGACAGAATTTTGGTTTTAAAAAATGGTTATATTGTTGGTAATGGAAGTCATGAGGAATTGGTGGAAACAAATCAATATTATCAAAAAGTTATTAAATACGAATTAAAAAGGTAGGGTGAGGTAATGTCTTTTTGGTCGGCAATTAAGATGGAATGTTATAAATCCATTAATAGAGCATCAACAAAATTATTAGGATTATTTGTAGCATTGCCAGTTTTTTATGGTATTGGTAATATGAGAAATTCTCAAGCGGTAACAATTGAGGGAAGATTTTCTGCAATTACATTTGGTTCGATGTGTTGGGGATTACTAGGATTGACTGGAATAACAAATATTTTGTTTGTTATTATGGTTGTCAATTATTTTGGCAAGGAGAAGGAAGAAGGACAGATGAAATTTATTCTGTTGCAGATATGTAGTCGGAAGAAGGTTTTTTTAGCAAAATGTATATCAATTATTTTTCTCATAGTATTTTCCTATGTTTTTATGTATATAGCATCTATTGTAGTATATTATATATGTATATCTGGTTCTATACATGGTTCTAGTTTAATTGAGAGTGTGGATGACTTTTTGATGTGTTTTTCAACAGATTTTTTATACTTAATACAATTGATAATGATTGTCAGCATACAGATTGTATTGTGTATGTATTATAAAAGTTCATTTAGTATGCTGTTTGGAATTGCATTATCTATGATATTTATTGTACTGCAATATGTACCTATAGTTAAATTTGCAGATCCTATGTATATTGTTGAATTATTTAATGATTCTCAGCTATCAACTATAGGAGTACTTATATATGGAATGGTATATTTAGGGATATGTGGTATTTTATTTTTATTTGCAGAAAGAAAATTTGAAAGAATTGAGATGAAATAAATGGGGATCAGGGCAAAAGATATTATTGATACCATAGCGTTAATTTGCATTCCAGCAATGATATTGTTTTTTTCCTTGTTATTGAGTTATCTGATATTTTTAAGAGTCGATATAGAGAATATATATGGGAAAGTTATAGGTATATATGGAGTGCCTATTATATTTAGTCTATGCTTTTTACCTATGAAGTTAACAGCAAGTTGTTTTAAGGAGGTTGGAATATGTCGTAATCGAAAAATTTATCAGGATATTATTGCAATTGTTGGAATGATGGTTATAGTAATACTATTTTTTTATGAAAATAATATAAATAAAATGGAAAGTGCCTATATATTACAATTCATTTTTGTGGGATTAGGCGAAGAAGTATTTTTTCGAGCAATTTTGTATCAGCAGTTTAAGCATTTGTGTAAATCAGAAAATATTGCAATACTAATTGTAGCGGCTATTTTTGCATATTTGTTTCATTCAGATGGAGGAATAGTAGTATTATTGATTGTAAGAATGCCACTAAGTATAATTTTTTCATTGATATATATAAAAACGGATTCATTATCTATACCGATTATTTTGCATAGTTTATATGATATTTTAATTTAGGGAGGGTGATTATGAGTAAAAAAATGATAGTGTGGGATTTTATAGCGGCAATATTGATTATTATTGAAATAATTGTAGTTAATTTAATAATGAAAAAAATTGGAATGATAGCATACATATTACTAGACGCTTTGGCAATTGCCGCGATACTATTTGTAGTGAACTATATTTCTCATAAGATGAGTAAAAAAGGAAATATGAAAACTAGTATATTAAATTCAATTATTCTTGTATTGGTATATTTGACCATTAGTGCAGGATATGGAAAAATATCATATGGGATTCAGGCGAATCAGAATTTGAATATGATGTCCATGTCGGAAAATCAAATTCAGCTTATCTATCCTTATGAGCTTGCTTTAGGGCAAGCTCTTTTTATTGGAGAAAATAGATTCCAAGTTGAGCAAAACCAAAGCACAGAGCAACAGGCAGGGGAGGCTTTCAAGGAAAGACGAAGTCTGAGAGTAAATGGTTACGCCTATCCATTTATTAGTGAGTGGGTATTAGAGCAGACATTGTCATATCTCGCAGAGTTTTGAAAATTGAAAAAATAAGCCCAAAATTACAGATGAATACTTGAAAATAGTTGTTTTTTTGAATTCTGATTGATAAGATAGCTTTTCCTTGTTATAATTAACAGTATAAAATTAATGTCGTTCTGTTTTGAATAGAGATTATGCAGTTTTTTAGTATAGGAAACGACTAATTAATCAAAATTAGTATTCAGAGTGTGAAAGTGGAGAGAGAAATGTATTATGTAGGAATTTGTGATGACGGGCAAAACATCTGTTCTGGTATAGAAAATATGGTAATGAAATATGCAAAAGAAAGATCGATTAAGATGGAAATCGAGACTTGGTATACAGGAGAAAGTCTTTGGGAGTATTTAAAAAATGGGAATCCAGTTGATATATTGTTTTTGGACATTGAATTGTTTGAATTGAGTGGAATTCAAGTAGGAACATTGATACGAAATTGCTTAAACGACAGACAAATGCAAATTATTTATATATCGGGAAAAAATTCTTATGCGCAGGAATTATTTAAGACACAGCCGATGGATTTTTTAATTAAGCCAATTAGTTCGCAAAACATAGGAGAGACATTGGATTTGGCAATAGAAATACTTGATAAAAATAATAAAAAATTTCAATTTCAAAATGGAAAAGAGCACTATTATATTCCGTTTGGGGAGATTATGTATTTCACAAGTCAAGGAAGAAAGATAGTTATGGTATGCATAAATGGAGAAAAAAGTTTTTATGGAAAGCTCAAAAAAATTGTACAAGATTTACCGCTATATTTTATAACAATTCATCAGTCATATATTGTTAATCCAAGGTTTATAGCACGGTATACATATGAAACGGTTGAATTAATAGATGGAACAGTATTAACAATCAGCAAGATAAATAGAAAAAAAGTTAGAGAGCAATTATTGCAAGAGGGATAGAAGATGATAAATTTACTAGTTTGTGCTGTGACGAATTTATTTCGTATTTATCTTATACGGCGATTTATACAGATATTTTGTCCAGATACTCAGATAGAGAAAAAAAAGAATTCCTATTTTATGGCGGATTCTTTCTCATTAATACAGGATTATATTGGATATTTCATTTTACCTGGATGAATCTTATAAGTAATATATTAGGAATAGGTATGCTTGTCTATTTGCGGACAAAGTCTTTTAAAAAGATTTTGTTTGTTACTTTAGCTATTTATATTATTAATATGGGCTGTGATGTTATTACTGTAATAGTGTTTGTGAATTATGAATCAGGAAAAGATTTCAATCAGTTATATGAGATAATAACCTGTTTTTTATTTTTTGTATGCGCAGTATTGACAGAGAGGATTATAAATGATCAAACGGAAAGTGATACGATACAAAACTTACCATTGATTTTGGTTCCGATGAGCAGCATTATGATGTTAGATTTTTTGATAAGGGATAAGGCGTATACTCATATTACGATAGTGGTAGCAGCTATTGGTTTTTTACTTATTAATTTTCTTGTTTTTTATCTATACAATATGCTCGTAAAAACGGTATCTCAAAAATATGAAAACGATATGATTCGAAAGGAATTGCAGGCATATTCTAATCAAATGAAGATTATTTTGCAGACAGAAGAAAAAGTGAAAACCTTGCGGCATGATATGAAACACCATATGAATGAGTTAAAATTATTGGCTGTAAAAAAAGATACGGATAGTATCCAAAACTATATTGATTCCATGGAGGAATTTATAGAAAATCCAAATGAGATTATTTCATCAGGAAATTTAGAGATAGATAGTATTTTAAATTTTTTGATTCAAAGAGCAAGAGAACAATTGCGAACTGTCACAGTAAAAGTCAAATTGCCAGAGGAAATGAGACATTCATTTGATATTAATATTATTATAGGTAACTTATTAGAAAATGCGATAGAAGCTGCAAGTCAGACAGAAGAAAAAATATTAGATGTATTGATAGAGTTTAAACAGGGCGTTTTGAAACTTGAGATAAAGAATAGTTTTACTGGCGAGATTAAAAAAAATCAGAAAGGATTCATTACTACAAAGGAGAGAAAAGAATTACATGGAATTGGCTTACAAAGCGTGAAAAAGATAGTACAAAAATACAATGGTGTTTTAATTACATCGATATCAGAAAATATATTTTGTGTAAAATTAATCATATATCTAATGGAAGAGTGAGTTCGTAAAAGAATATAAAATACTGTAAGTAATTATAGCTCTACGTATATACCAATAAACGGAAAGTGAATTTTATGGTATATACGTATAGCTTTTTTGTATGTTAAAGAAGTTCTAAGAGAATCCTCCTAATTTTGACAGAAATATAGCCTAATTTTGACATGGATCCGCAGAGAGTCCTTTTTTGTGATAAAATAATTGACACAATAATATATCTTAAATGTTATATTTTTAGGCGATTATGAAATTTAATAATTGGAACCCAGATGATATTTAATTATTTAGAGTATAATCTTATTTGAAAGAGGGACAAGAGAAGTGAAAAGAAAAAGTATTATTTTAAGTATTGAAAAAATGGTTGCCACTATGGCTAAAAAGGCAGCGATAGTTGAAGCAAATACCGCATGTCCATATTTTGGATATCAGGAAAAAGAAAAAAAGAGTATTAAAAGATTAAGGAAATTTTAAAATTGAAAATAGAAATTGTACAGAAGCTATTAAAAAATGGAATCATAACAGAGGAAGAGGCGGATATTGTAGAATATGGATTGAGAAATATGTTACATAATCTGGTAGGGCTCTTTATCACTTTAATGATAGGTTGGATTTTTGGAAACTTAAAAGAAGGAGTTATTTTATTGTTTTTGATATTTCCACTAAGAAAATATGCTGGAGGATTTCATGCCAATACAAGGAAGGGATGTTTGATTTCCTCTACATGTTTATTAATAATATTTTTTGAAATTTTCTTTAAAATCAAATGGACATCAGAAGAGTGTGTATTTTTATCAATAATTTTCTTTTTTATTATTTGGGCATTAGTGCCTGTAGAAAATCCCAATAAACAGTTAGATGATTTAGAACATAAGGTATATGGAAGACGAGCTAAAACTATTTTGATTGTAGAGTTAGTTTTGTTAGGAATGTCACTGTTATTAAGGTGGAAGCAATTAATGATAGCTATAACGATGAATTTTTGTATGGTAGGGGTTATCTTGACAGCAGGAGTGATTAAACTTAGATATTATTACAAGAAGAGAAAGGAATATACTAGAAAATGTAAAAATAGTTTTCATTTATAATATTCAGAACGATAGTAAAATTTCTGATTCCTAATATTGTAGTAGAAAAGACATGAAAGATTTCGTTTGTAAGAAATATTATATATTGGGCTAAAATTATAGCAGGTGTATTATATTTGGTAGACAAGCTGATTATTGAGAATGTTATTACAGAAGTATAATTGTAATAGGATATATACAGAAAATTTTGAAACAAAAAGATAGATGACTTGATGATTTCTTGGTATTAGATAATAATCAGTTCCTGTTGTTTTTGATTTATAGGCTTTGTTGATATAATTATCATTATGATTTGATTGTTTCTATATGTTTCATCTGGTGGTCATCGGGAAACGTCAGACATGATAATTATTTATAGATAACATCTGATGAAGAAATAACTACTTCTTTTGTTATCTGTCACATAGAAACTTATTAACTGAATAGTTATCTTTAACTATACCATTATTATACTAGAAGGAAGTTGCGTCATAGCAAATATTCTTATTTTAGGAAAGGAAAAAGTGATGAAGGATGAGTAACAGTAATTATTTAATGGGAACGGGAATTAGTCAATGGAAGGATGGAAAAGCCTATGAAGTTACATTTATTGTAACGGAGGATTGTAATTTAAGATGTTCTTATTGTTATCAAGTTCATAAAAATAATAAACATAGAATGACATTTGAAATTGCAAAGAAAGCGGTTGATTATTTATTAGAGAATTATCAGATGTTTGATGCAGAAGCAGTAATATGGGATTTTATTGGTGGAGAACCTTTATTAGAAATTGATTTGATAGATCAAATAATGGATTACATAAAAATCAAAACATATAAAATGGGGCATAAATGGGCTAAAAATTATCGAATTAATATTGGTACTAATGGAACATTATATAGCAATCTCAAAGTACAAAAATTCATTAAAAAGAATAATGGAAAACTGAGTATAGGAATAACCATTGATGGAACAAGAAGGAAGCACGATATGCATAGAGTTTACCAAAATGGTAAAGGTTCATATGATGATGTTTGTAAAAATTTACCACAATGGTTGAAAGATTTTCCTGATTCAACCACGAAGGTGACTTTTGGAAGTGAAGATTTGGTGTATTTAAAAGAAAGTATTATTCATTTATGGGAGAAAGGACTTTCCATTATTCCAGCAAATGTTGTGTTTGAAGATGTATGGAAAGAAGGAGATGATGATATATTTGAAGTTCAGTTACGAGAACTAGCAGATTATATTATTGATAATGAATTATGGAATAAAGTTAATTGTACATTGTTTGATGATCGAATTGGTATGCCAAATGATAGTACTACGATTAATTCTAACTATTGTGGAACTGGAAGAATGTTAGCGATTGATGCACAAGGCAATTTTTATCCATGTTTACGTTTTTCAGATTTTACACTTTGTGAGAAAAATGGGATTCCAATTGGTAATATTGAAACTGGTATTGAACAGGATAAAGTCAGACCTTTTTTAACATTATCTACTAAAGCAATAAGTAGTGATGAATGTTTAGAATGTGAAATTGCGAGTGGGTGTGGATGGTGTCAAGGATGTAATTACGATTGTGCTACACAGGATACAATTTATACTCGAGTGACATATATTTGTAAAATGCATAAAGCTAGAATTCGAGCTAATAATTATTATTGGGATAGATTAAGAAGAGAAAAAGGAATTGATAGAGAATATCCGTTGCGAAATAAAAAAAATTTGTATTTTATTATGAGTGATGATGCAGTAGAGTGTTGCAATTATTTATCAAATAATAATACAGAAATGGTTATGAATGAAGAAATTGCTCAAAAAGGACTAGAGTTTTGTGAAAAGAATTTTTTTAAACCAATTATTTTAAATTCAAGGACACAAGCTAATATATTAGATCTAGATAAATTGTCTATGGTATCAAGAATCGAATTATGTCAAAAAGATATCCAGTTACCATATACGAATTATGATAAATATGTCGTTATTGATCCTAAAGAGATAGTAGAATTTGGGGGAATGAAATAGTTGTTTTAAATATTTGTGAAGATTCTCTTTCTAATTTAGCTAAAATAGTTAGTGATTTATTGCCACTTTGTGAAAGAATAAATATTACATTTAAATTTGATTTTCAAGAAATGTTTTTGGATATTTATAAAAAACAATTGGAATTGATTGCAGAAGAAATAGTTTCATATATTAAACGGAAAGAATTTAAGGAAGTGAATGTATTGACTGATCGTTTATTTATCAATGAAATGAATAATTGTAATTGTGGAGTTAATAATTACGCATTAGCACCAAATGGAAAATTATATATTTGTCCAGCTTTTTATTTTAATAATCCAGAAGATTATGTAGGCGATATTGAAAATGGAATTCTAAATTATAAGCTGAAGAATATGCTAAGTTTATCCAATGCACCTTTATGTAAAAGATGTGATGCATATCAGTGTAATAGATGTGTTTTGTCAAATAAAAAAAATACACGAGAATTTAATACTCCTGGGACTGTACAATGTATAAAAAGCCATATTGAGAGAAATGTATCTATGAATTTGAATCAAATTTTACGCAAAGAGGGAATTAGATATGGGAAAGATATTGATATTAAACCAATTAATTATTCTGACCCAATGGAACTCATTATTGATGAACTTCAATGTAATCCATACGCAAGACACTACTGTTAAAAATGGAGGTAAATATGAACACAATAGTAATAATAAGTGAAAAAGAAAATGAAAGAATGATAGATATTATAGAAGAAATGAATGCTCTTAAAGTTTTAATACAGACTTTAGCTTCCGATGATGAACTTTATCGTGAAAATTCAGAATTGTATGAACGAATAAAGAGCGATTTAAAGAATACTATGTCTACATATCGTATTGCATGGCATGAAATTATTGAGAAATATCAGCTTGATTCAGAAAAAGGAGATAATTATGTTCTTAATTTTAACGATCGAAGTATTCATTATATAGAGAATCAATAATTTAGAGATTATGGATATAAGGTGGAAACACTTGAAGTCTTAACTAATTATAAAAAGGATGGTGATATTATGCAATTAAGTTCGATGATGAATTCGACCAATATACAAGCAAGATGGTGTCCATGCCAGGGAACCTGTGGATTTACTTGTGCAAAACAATGTACTGGATGTGACGTTACTTGTACAGGTACCTGTATGGGTAAGACCGTGAATTATTAGAGAGGAAGGGATGTAAAATGAAATTATCTTCTATGGGATATTCTTCTTCCGTACAGCCAAGATGGTGTCCATGTCAGGGTGGATGTACAGGCTGTAAGGGGCAGTGTACAGGCTGTGTAGGCTGTATGATTACAAGTAAGCTGTAGGATTATTATACATGTGTTAAGATATAATATATTCATAATCTAATTTTGGGGTGGTGATATATTTTTATGTCTCCTCCCCCCTTAATTTATTGAAAGAAGTGAAATGATTGAAAAATAGACAATCGCCTTTACATTGTGATTTATTGAAGCGATACATTAAACCTTATAAGAATAAATTCATAGTCCTTTATGTCATTACTATATTAGGAAACATTATGGGATTATTACCGATATATTTTATGGGTAATATTATAAATTATGTCACTGCACAAATGTTTGAGAAAATATTGTATACAATCTGTATATTGTGCTTTATATTTTTGATTACTTCGATTTTTAGTATGGGAGAAACATATTTAACTAATTGGTTAAATAATGAAATATCGAAGAGAATAAAAGAAGATATTTATAGTAAAGCCACAAATATATCTGTTGCTGAATTTCAAGAGATATCATCGGGGCATATTATTTCACTAATAGAAGGTGATTCATTGAAAATTGCGGACTTTTTTGTGTCTAAAATTATTGGAATACTAGTATCAATAGTTACATTAATAGTATCGCTATTTTTTCTCTTTAAATTATCATTTTCGTTGACTATTGTTGCAATCATGTCATTTCCTTTGGGATTTATAGGAAATTTATTTTGTGGCAATAAAATTACTAAAAAATCAGAAGTATTAAGGAAAGTAAGCGATGAAAATTATACATTTTTGAATAGAACACTTAGTGGAATAAAAGAAGTAAAATCCTATGTTATTGAACAGAAGATGATAGAAAAATTTAAAGTCTATACCAGACAAATTCAGAAAAATAGTATGAAAATTATGATATTAGAAATTATAACTAGTATGTTTAATGCTATAGTATCTTCAATTGCGGATTGGATAATAATAGGGTATGGAACATGGAGGATAATAGAGGGAACATTTTCTATAGGTTCTTATGTTGCTTTCAATGGATATTCGGGTTCTCTGTTTAATTCCATAAGAGAATTGCTGAATATGAATGTTGCATTTAAAACAATAGAAATATCTTTAAAGAGAATTAGTGTATTTTTGGAAATCCCTGATGAAAAAATAGGAAGAACTAAAAGTGTTAATTCTTTTAGTGAAGATATTATTTTTAATAATGTTAGTTTTTCTTATGAAGAAGATTCTGAAAAAATATTACACAATTTTTGTGCAACATTTAAAAGTAAAGAGATTTCTGTACTTGTTGGGGCAAATGGAGTTGGAAAAAGTACAGTTTTTTCATTAATCGAACAATTTTATCAGCCAAGAGAGGGTGATATATTTATTGGAAATACTAATCTAAAAAATATAGATTTGGAGTGTTTAAGGAATAATATAGGGATGATACAGCAGCATCCGATGATGTTATCTGGTACTTTACGAGAAAATTTAGTATATGGAAATGAAAATGTAGATGATCAAACTTTAGATCGAGTTTGTGAAGAAGTAGGATTAATAGAGTTTGTTAATTCTTTGTCAGATGGGTATGCTACTCAACTGAATGAAATATCAGGTGGGCAACAGCAAAGAATTGCAATTGCAAGAGGCTTAATCAAGAATCCAACAATACTGTTGTTAGATGAGGTGACTTCAGATTTGGATGGAAAAAGCGAAACTGAGATAATGGATTTGCTAAAGAAATTAGCAAGAGATAAAACAATTATATTAATTTCACACAGAGTGAATGCAATTGTAGGGATTCCTAATATATATGTGATGGATAAAGGAAGAATCATTGGGCAGGGAAATCACAAGGAGTTGTCTAAAAACTGTTTTTTATACTCAAAATTAGTAAATGGTAGGGAGTGAGAGCATTGGAGATAATAGAAGGAAATCAGTTGAAGAAAATAATTAAAAATCGGAATAATATTTATACTATTTTAGATTCAATATCCTTAAAAATCCAAAAAGGAGAATTTGTCTCCATTATGGGACCGAGTGGAAGCGGGAAGAGTTCGTTATTAAATATATTAGGTGGATTAGACGTAGCGTACACTGGCAAATTAAGTATTTTGGGGCAAGATTTACACGATTTAGAGGAAGATGACTTATTGGTATTTCGAAGAGAACATATAGGGATGATTTTTCAGGATTTCAATTTAATTCAAACATTAAGTGTTCGGGATAATCTAAGACTTCCTCTTTTGTTTGCGGGAAAGAAAAATGATAAGAATGAGAAAATAGATTATTTTTTAAAGTTGGTAGATATGTTTGACAAAAAAGATGAAAATTGCTCCTATCTATCAGGTGGGGAAAAGCAGCGAGTTGCTATAGCGAGAGCATTTATGAATGACCCAGAGATACTTTTAGCAGATGAACCAACGGGAGCATTGGATAGTAAAAATAGTATCAAAGTCATGGAATTACTCAAATATTTCAATGAAAAAATGAATACTACAGTGGTATTGGTGACACATGATGAGCAGATGGCTTCTTATGGCAGCCGAAAAATATTTTTAAATGATGGTAGATTTGAATAAGTATTCATTCTTTTTACAAAACTGATATATTATACTAAACTAGTTGAAAGAACAGGAGTGATAATATATGACATTTGATGTGTATAGATTGTACAGTAAAAAAAGCATTAGAAAAAATCATATTTTTAAATATGCCTGTATTATTTCTGTGATATTAGCAGTTGCGATTATGTTATTTATGCAAATAACATTAGACTGCTATAAAAATACTTTATCTGATAGAATTAGAGCGATGAATGGTTCCGATGTGAAGATTCTTGACAAAGGTTATCTGGAACATCAATTTAGTGAGGAACAGTTAAAATTTATAAAAAAGACAATTGGAGAAAAGAAGTATACGCTTGCGTACGGTGATAATAGTAACATCATTGCAAAAGGAAAAGACGATATGGTTGCGATGACAGTTTTTAATCGTCCCGATTTTATCTCTAAATTTGGAATTAAATCTTTAGATGAAGGACAGGTGGTAATATCAAGTAGCGTTGCAGAACGCTTAAATATTGATATAGGAGATGAAATATATATTAAATTACATTCTGACAATTATGCAGATACGAAATTTCAAGTTGCACAAATATTAAATGATAATGTATATTTTAGTGTTGCAGGGGCTGAATATGAAATTGCACAAGAGATGTTGGGATATGTTTATTTAGTGCTACCAAATTTTGATAAATTTAATACCGCATATATAGAAGGAATCGAGGATGAAACGATAGATATAGTGGAAGAAAAATTTAGTTCAATATTTGATATCCGAACAATAGAAGAATTGACGGATATTGTAGTCCCTAGAGTACAATTACAAATGCTTGTTTTTACATTGATTTCTAATATAGCAATGTTGATAAGCGGTGTCTGTTTAGTATGGTCATTTTTAATTTTTATATTAGATAGAAAAAACGATTTTCTTATTTTTAAAAAAATCGGTATGCGTACGATTGATTTGTCAAAATTATTGCTATTAGAAATATATGCTATGGTAATAAAAGGAATGATATGTGGAATTCCTCTTGGAATATTGTTCTCTACTATTTATCTACAAAAAAATGGTGGAATAGAGGGAATGACAGTATTTTTAGTTTTAAAAAATGTTG
>CAYTNV010000002.1:0-17918 GCA_964439395.1 uncultured Blautia sp.
CATTCTTTCCCTTTCCAACACGTTGCGTTCCCGCCATTTTTCGCTACTCCACCTATTTATGAGGTTTATCGCAAACTCGCTACGCTCAGACACGCTCAGAACCCCAAAGCTTCCGTAGCGAAAAACAGCTCCACTCCACTATCGTTGGTCAGGGAAAGAATGGTCTTCTGACTGGTGGCTGTGTACTGGAGAAACGTTAGGGAATATCTTAATTATAGAAACGTAAAAGGATTTTAGATATTATCTATTTCCTTTGTTCTTCCTACTGTTTTCTTCTAAGTTTTACAAATTTATTTAGCATAACAATAATCTATGATTTTATAAAGTATCATTATGGTTTAACAGAAAATATATTTTTTAGGAAACGATAGTGTAATATTCTGTTTTAAAAACGATATCATATCAGTTTTATTATGTTTAGCCAATACACAGCCGAGAGAGCAAGCAGGTATATGCTCCGCAAACGATAGAGAGTGGAGCGATTTTTTGATATACTTAGCTTTGCTGCGGGAGTGATTGTCTGAGCGGAGCGAGTTTCACGAAAGCAGCATAAATAAGCGTATGTCGAAAAATCGTGGGAACGAACGTGTTTGCGGAGCATATACCTGCTTGCTCTCTCGGCGTCTCTGCCCACTGTTTCACAAAGTATAAGATTTTAAATGGATAGTGAGGAAAAATGTTTAATATTAAAGAAGAACTAAAAAAATTACCAGAAAGTCCTGGCGTATATATTATGCATAACGCCGCCGATGAGATTATTTATGTAGGAAAGGCGGTTATATTAAAAAATCGTGTGAGACAGTATTTCCAAAATAGTAAAAAGCATAGTCCTAAAATTGAAAAGATGGTTTCACAAGTAGAATATTTTGAGTATATTATTACAGATTCAGAAGTTGAAGCTCTTGTTCTGGAATGTAATCTAATTAAGGAACATCGTCCAAAATATAATACAATGTTAAAGGATGATAAAACTTATCCGTATATCAAGGTTACTTTAGAGGAGGAATATCCAAGGATTATGCTTTCTAGAACAATTCGTAGAGATAAGTCAAAATACTTTGGTCCATATATTAGCGGAATTGCAGTAAAAGATACGATTGAGCTGATGCAAAAGCTTTATCATATTCGAACTTGCCATCGTATCTTACCAAGAGATATCGGAAAAGAAAGACCTTGTTTATATTACCATATTAAGCAGTGTAAAGCTCCGTGTCAGGGACTGATCTCTAAGGAGGAGTACAAAAAAGAAGTGAATAAAATGGTCTCTTTTTTGCAGGGAAATCACAAAGAAGTAGAGGAGATATTAACTCAAAAAATGACGGAGGCGTCTGCCAAGATGGAGTTTGAGCAGGCTATGCAGTATAGAGATTTGATTAAGAGCATCAAACAACTTGAGGAAAAACAAAAACTGAATCAAAGTGATAGGGAAGAGCAAGATATTATTGCGATTGCAATGGCAAGACGCGAGGCTATTGTCTCTGTATTTTTTATCCGCGATGGAAAATTACTTGGGAGAGATCATTTTCATATGACACGAATAGAGGAAAATAATGAAGCGGAAGTAATGCTTCAATTTGTAAAGCAGTTTTATGCTGGAACTCCCTATATTCCCAAAGAGATTTTACTAGAATATGAGCTAGATGAGAGAGAGCTTTTAGAGCAGTGGCTCTCAGCGAAAAAAGAGCAGAAAGTTCGTATTTTGACACCGAAGCGGGGAAATAAAGTAAAGCTTGTGGCGCTTGTTAAAAATAATGCTTTGGAAGTGTTAAAAAAAGATGCTGAAAAATGGAAGAGGGAAGAAGCGAGAACAAAAGGAGCAGTGAGAGAGCTTGGAGATTTACTTGGAATCGCAAAAATTAGACGGATGGAGGCATTTGATATTTCTAATACGAGTGGAGTTGAAAATGTGGCATCTATGGTTGTATTTGAAGATGGAAAACCAAAAAAGAGAGAGTATCGAAAGTTTAAGATACAGACAGTACAAGGACCAGATGACTATAAGAGTATGGAAGAAGTGTTAACGAGAAGATTTTTAAGCGGAAAAAAAGAACAAAAGGAAATGGAAGAAAAAGGAGAAGAGTTTGGCTTTGGTAGTTTTACAAAATTCCCAGATTTAGTTTTGATGGACGGTGGAAAGGGGCAAGTAAATATTGCACTTTCTGTCTTGAAATCTTTAGACTTAGATATCCCAGTCTGCGGAATGGTAAAAGATGATCATCATAGGACGAGAGGGATTTATTTTCATAATCGAGAGATTGAAATTTCGACAAGCAGCGAGGCATTTCATCTTGTGACGAGAATGCAAGATGAGGCACATCGATTTGCCATTGAATATCATAGAAGTCTAAGAGGAAAGACACAAGTGAAATCTATTTTAGATGATATAAAGGGTGTTGGACCAGCTAAGAGAAAAGCGCTTATGAAATATTTTAAGGATATTCAAAAAATAAAACAGGCCTCTGTTGAGGAGCTTATAAAAGTAGACGGAATTACAGAAAAATTAGCGCAGGAAATTTATTTGTTTTTTAGAAAAGAGTAAAATTTTATTCCATGTGATTTAACTGAAAGTGAAGCTAGACGGGTATTTGAATTTGTGCTATGATGAAATAAATTGAAGTACGAGCATCAGTGAACTGTTTGAATACTATTAAGACAGTATATTGGGGGCTTTTATCTTCGATGGAAAACGTTCTGAAAGGATACGTATATTGATGTGTTCGCATATGAGCGCGACAATAGATGAAAGAGGAGATTAGACTTATGTATAAGGTGACATTGACACAGATTATTAAAAAAATGGATTTAGTCAATCACACACCAGAGATTAATACAGATGTGATTGAGATAAGTCAGACAGATATTAATCGACCTGCCCTGCAGTTATCTGGCTTTTTTGATTATTTTGATGCAGAGAGATTGCAACTTATTGGAAATGTAGAATATGCATATATGAAGACACTAGAAGAAGAGGGAAAGGCAGAGCAGGTATATAGAAAACTATTCTCTTATAAAATTCCATGTCTTATCTTCTGTCGTGACTTAGAACCGATGGAAGGTATTTTAGAGATGGGAAGAAAATATAATGTTCCAATTTTGACGGCAGCTCGCCACACATCTCAGTTTATGGCAGAGATTATTCGTTGGTTAAATGTGGAATTGGCTCCTAGGATTTCTATTCACGGTGTTCTTGTAGATGTATATGGCGAAGGTGTTCTAATTATAGGAGAGAGTGGTATCGGTAAGAGTGAGGCTGCTCTAGAGCTTATTAAGAGAGGACATCGTCTTGTGTCAGATGATGTAGTAGAAATTAAGAAAGTAAGTGAGGAATCTTTAGTTGGTTCGTCTCCAGAAATTACAAGACATTTTATAGAGCTTCGTGGTGTGGGAATTATTGACGTAAAAACATTATTTGGTGTCGAGAGCGTGAAATTGACACAGACGATTAATCTTGTTATTAAGCTAGAAGATTGGAGTAGAGATAATGAGTATGATCGCATGGGTCTTGAGGATAATTATATTGAATTTTTAGGCAATAAGATTGTATGTCACACAATACCTATTCGTCCAGGCAGAAATTTGGCAATTATTGTGGAGTCCGCAGCAGTTAATTATCGTTCTAAAAAGATGGGATATAATGCAGCACAAGAACTTTATGACCGTGTGACAGGTAATCTAAATAAAAAATAGGTCATAAGAGTTTGCTAGTAAGGGAGTATATAAAAATTTGTTGACGATGATAAGATATAAAAAGATATGTCTGCAGTGCGGACAACTATAAAGGAGGGAATATCATAATGAAAAAATACGCAGTAGGTATTGATGTGGGAGGAACAACAGTTAAGCTAGGAATTTTTACGGTAGAAGGACAGCTTCTTGATAAGTGGGAGATTGTCACTAGGAAAGAAGAAAACGGAAAATATATTTTGTCTGATATTGCGAAATCCGTGCTCAGTAAATTAGAAGAGAAAGGCATTGTAAAAGATGAGGTCGCAGGAGCTGGTATCGGAATTCCTGGACCAGTCAGAGCAGATGGAACAGTAAATGTCTGTGTAAATCTTGGGTGGGGTGCTGTACCTGTAAAGAAAGAAATGGAAGCATTATTAGGTGTCCCAGTCGAGGCTGGAAATGATGCGAATGTGGCAGCTCTTGGAGAGTCCTGGCAAGGTGGTGGAAAAGGATACGGAAATGCCGTTATGGTAACATTAGGAACTGGTGTTGGCGGTGGTATTGTAATTGACGGCGGTATTATTAGTGGATTCCACGGATATGGCGGAGAGATTGGTCATATGATGATGAACCCAGATGAGATAGAATATTGTAACTGTGGAAAGAGAGGATGTCTAGAGCAATATGCATCAGCGACTGGAGTTGTTCGAGTAGCGAAAAAATATTTATCCGAAAAAATTACGCAATCTCCTCTTCGTGCCTGTGAGAATTTGACTGCAAAGGATGTGTTTGACGCTGCAAAGGAGAATGATACTTTGGCATTAGAGATTGTAGAAGATGTATGTTCTACACTTGCACTTGCACTTTCTTATATTTCTTGTACAGTAGATCCAGAGGTATTTATTATCGGTGGAGGAGTATCCAAGGCGGGAAGTATTTTGACAGATACTATTGCAAAATATTTTGTGAATGATGTATTTGGAGATCAGAAGAAAACAGTATTTGCGTTGGCATCTCTTGGAAACGATGCGGGAATTTATGGAAGTGCGAAGCTTGTTCTGGCATAGGCCCCTTTTTTGCTAATGCCCCTATTTGGTTAAATAGCCGAACAAAAGAAAAAATGTATTTTATTTTTCAGTATTTTTTGTGCTTGAGAAAAGACTTTGAATCATGTATCATATAAAATATGTATAAGAGTTGACAATATAAGGTGTGCGAAATCAGTTTCAATGTGTTTTGCACACCTTGTATAAAAATAAGATACTTTTATCATAAGTTAATGAGTGGCTATGCTATAAACGCATTATACTCTCTGTGTAAGCAGAGGAAGAGGAAAATACTGTACCGGAGAAAAATCCTTTGATAGTATTATTCAATTATATGAAAAAAGAAATGGGAGTATAGAATATGAATCATAATTTCCTAGATGAAGTGAGAGAGCAAGTAGGAGAAATTATCAAGATAGATGAGCCGATGAAATTGCATACTACTTTTCAAGTGGGAGGCACGGCAGATTATTTTGCAACACCTCGTATAGAGGAAGAGGTTGGCATTTTATTAGAAAAGGCGAAAAAGTATGAGATTCCTGTTTTTATAGTGGGAAATGGAAGTAATCTTCTTGTATCCGACAAGGGTTATCGAGGAATGATTATTCAGATTGGAAAGGAATACAGTGCTGTAGAGGCAGAGGGAAATATAATATCAGCGCAAGCAGGTGCATCCTTGGCGAAGATTGCGAGAGCTGCTTATGAGAATGGCTTAGGTGGATTTGAGTTTGCGGCAGGAATTCCTGGAACACTTGGCGGAGCGGTTTCTATGAATGCTGGAGCCTATGGTGGAGAAATTAAGGATGTTATTATAGATGCAAGAGTATTGACGAGGGAAGGCGAGATTTTGGTCATTTCAGCAGATGAACTAGAACTTGCTTACCGCAGCAGTATTATTACAAAAAAAGATTATATTGTACTTGGGGCAAGATTTTCTTTTGAGCAGAAAGACAGAGAAGAAATTAAAGCTCGTATGGATGAACTGGCATTTGCCAGAAAATCAAAGCAACCTCTTGAGTTTCCAAGTGCAGGAAGTACTTTTAAGAGACCAGAGGGATATTTTGCAGGAAAGTTAATTATGGATGCAGGACTTCGAGGATTTCAAGTCGGGGGAGCGAGAGTGTCCGATAAGCATTGTGGATTTATTATCAATGCTGGCAATGCGACAGCGGCAGATATTCATTCTCTAATTTTGCAAGTACAAGAAAAAGTACTGAGACAATTTAATGTGACTCTTCAGCCTGAGGTGAAAATGCTTGGAGAGTTTTAATACAAGGAGAGAAAAATGAGATTTTTGATTGTATCTGGAATGTCTGGAGCTGGCAAGATTACGGCACTAAAGATGTTAGAGGATATTGGATATTTTTGTGTGAATAATTTACCAATAGAGCTTTTGCGTAAGTTTGCAGAGATTGCGTATGATAAGAAAATAGAAGTAGAGGATGTGGCGGTTGGGATTAATATTCGAAGTGAGGAGGAAGTGCCCCAACTAACTCGTGCTTTGGATGTATTAGCACAGAAAGGATATCCGTATGAAATTTTATTTTTAGATGCAAATAATGAAACTTTGATTAAGCGGTATAAGGAGACGAGAAGAAGTCATCCACTTGTGAGAGATGGAAGAGTAGAAACTGGAATTATAAAAGAAAGAAGACTTATTGACTTTATCAAGAAGGAAGCGAAGTATATTATCGATACAAGTGAGCTTTTGACAAGAGAATTAAAAATAGAATTAGAGAAAATTTTTTTAAAAAATGAGCCATATTCAAACTTTATTATAACAGTTCTTTCTTTTGGATTTAAGTATGGAATTCCAACGGAGGCAGATTTAGTATTTGATGTTCGATTTCTTCCAAATCCTTATTATGATTTGGAACTTCGACCACTCACTGGAAATGATAAGCCGATTCAAGATTTTGTCATGAATTGTGAGGAGGCGGGGACATTTTTAGATAAGTTAGAGGATATGATGCAATTCTTGATTCCAAATTATATCAATGAGGGAAAGTACAGTTTAGTCATAGCAATTGGCTGTACAGGAGGAAAGCATCGTTCTGTCACTCTGGCGAATGGAATTTATGAGAGAATGAAGGCACTTCCATACAGTGTAAAATGTGAGCATAGAGACATTGAGAAGGATGCAATCACAAAAGCATTATAGAGTAGGATACGTCGCAGGAGGTAGAGATGTCTTTTTCTAGTGAGGTAAAGGAAGAACTCTCAAGACAGATGAGTCCGGCAAGACATTGTAGACTTGCAGAAATTATGGCGATTATTCGTGTCTGTGGGAAAATTACAATTTCTGCAGATAATTTATATAATGTTATCGTCTATACAGAAAATATAGCGGTAGCGAGAAAATATTATAATTTAATTAAGAAAACTTTTTTATGGAGTCCATCGATATCAGTTCGAAAAAATATTTATTTAAAAAAGAATCGAATTTATACAATTGGAATTTTTAATCATGGACAGGCAGTACAAATTTTAAAGGCAACAAAGTTGATTAATCAGTCTTACGATATAGAAGAACTGGATGCTAGATCAAATATAGTAATTCAGCAGACCTGTTGTAAGCGGGCTTTTATTCGAGGAGTTTTTTTAGCATCGGGTTCTATCAGTGATCCAGTGAAAGGATATCATTTTGAAATTGTATGTTCTGATAAGAAAAAAGCAGAGCAAATTAGTGAAGTTATTTCGGCCTTTTCACTAAGTCCTAAAATTATAAAACGAAAGAAATATTATATCGTTTATTTAAAAGAGGGAGATATGATAGTCGATATTCTAAATGTGATGCAGGCCTCCAAGGCTTTGATGCAGTTAGAAAATATCCGAATTTGGAAGGAAATGAGAAATTCGGTTAATCGAAGAGTTAATTGTGAGACTGCTAATCTAAATAAGACGGTTTCAGCAGCTGTGAGACAGTTAGAGGAAATTAAGTTTCTTAGAGATCATGTAGGCTTAGAAGGTTTACCAGATGGTTTAAGGGAAATTGCTATTTTAAGATTAGAGCATACAGATGCATCTTTAAAGGAGCTTGGCGAAATGCTAGATCCACCAGTTGGCAAATCTGGTGTGAATCATAGATTAAGGAAATTGGGTCAGATGGCCCAAGACCTAAAAAACAGATATCATATTAGAGGGTAAGATGAAGGAGGATATTATGATTTCAAAAACTATGACAGTAAAAATTGCATCAGGGCTAGAGGCAAGACCAGTGGCACTCTTAGTACAAACAGCGAGCCAGTACAATAGCGAAATTCATATCGAGGTTGGTAATAAGAAGGTAAATGCAAAGAGTATTATGGGTATGATGACACTTGGGCTAGAGGCAGGCGAGAAGATGACAGTTATTGCAAATGGTGAAGATGAAGAAGAAGCGATTAAAAATATCGAGGAATATTTAAGTGATAAGAAAGCTAGCTAAGATTGCTTTATAAAAAAGAGAGTATCCCTATTGGCGTTCCAAAGACGGAGAGAGTGGGGATGCTCTTTGTCATTTTAGATAAAGAGTTTGACAAAGCTAATATGTATGAGCTATAATAGCTTAGTTAGAGAATTGTAGAACGAAAATAGCAAGGAGGAAGTAAAATGGCAGTTCCATATAACCATAAAGCCATCGAGAAAAAATGGCGTGAACAATGGATCAAAAATCCAATTAATATAAATGATGGAAAAAAAGAAAAATATTATTGTCTTGATATGTTCCCATATCCATCGGGAAGTGGTCTTCATGTAGGACATTGGAGAGGATATGTCATTAGCGATGTTTGGAGCCGTTATAAGATGCTCCAAGGATATTACTTAATTCATCCAATGGGATGGGATGCATTTGGTTTGCCAGCAGAGAACTATGCGATTAAGATGGGAGTACATCCAGCAAAATCTACTGCTGAGAATATTGCCAATATTAAAAGACAGATTAATGAGATTGCTGCAATTTATGACTGGGATATGGAAGTTAATACTACAGATCCAGAATTTTATAAATGGACACAGTGGATTTTTGTAAAAATGTTTAAGGCAGGTCTTGCTTATGAGAAACAGATGCCAATTAACTGGTGTCCATCTTGTAAAACTGGTCTTGCAAATGAGGAAGTTGTAAATGGCTGTTGTGAAAGATGTGGTGCATCTGTCACAAAGAAAAACTTAAAGCAGTGGATGTTAAAAATTACAGCTTATGCAGATAGATTACTTGCAGACTTGGATAAATTAGATTGGCCAACAAAAGTTAAGAAAATGCAGGCCGATTGGATTGGAAAGAGCTATGGCGCAGAAGTAGACTTTGATGTAGACGGATCAGATAAATCTATTAAGGTTTATACGACAAGACCAGATACTCTTTATGGAGCTACTTTTATGGTGCTTGCGCCAGAGCATGCACTTGCAAGTGAGCTTGCAACACCAGAACAAAAAGAAGCTGTGGAGGATTATATTTTCAAGGCTTCTATGAAATCTTCTGTAGATCGTCTTCAGGATAAAGAAAAAACTGGTGTATTTACAGGAAGCTATGCGGTGAATCCTTTGACAAAAGCGTTAGTTCCAATTTGGCTTTCTGACTATGTATTGGCGGATTATGGTACAGGTGCTATTATGTGTGTGCCTGCTCACGACGATCGTGACTTTGAGTTTGCAAAGAAGTTTGATATTCCTATTATTCAGGTTATCGCAAAAGATGGCGTGGAAGTAGAAAATTTAGAGGCTGCTTATACAGAGCCAGGTGTGATGATTAACTCTGGTGAGTTTAACGGTATGAACTCTGAGGATGCGAAGAGAGATATCCCTGGTATTTTAGAGGGAAGAGGAATTGGTAAGAAAACAGTAAATTATAAATTACGTGACTGGGTATTTTCTAGACAGCGTTACTGGGGTGAGCCAATTCCTATCGTTCACTGTCCAGACTGTGGTGCTGTTCCAGTTCCAGAGGAGGAGCTTCCATTATTACTTCCAGAGGTTGAGTCCTATCAGCCAACAGGAACAGGAGAATCTCCACTTGCAGATATCCATGAGTGGGTAAATACAACTTGTCCATGCTGTGGTAAACCAGCAAAGAGAGAGACAAATACAATGCCTCAGTGGGCTGGATCTTCTTGGTACTTTTTACGCTATGTAGATAGTAAGAATAACGAGGAGCTTGTATCTAAAGAAAAAGCAAAGAAGTATTTGCCAGTTGATATGTATATCGGTGGTGTTGAGCATGCGGTACTTCACTTATTATATTCTAGATTTTATACAAAGTTCTTAAATGATATTGGAGTGGTAGACTTTGATGAGCCATTCACAAAATTGTTTAACCAGGGTATGATTACAGGTAAGAACGGTATTAAGATGAGTAAATCTAAAGGAAATGTAGTATCTCCTGACGACTTAGTAAGAGACTACGGCTGTGACTCTTTACGTCTCTATGAATTATTCGTAGGACCACCAGAATTAGATTCCGAGTGGGATGAGAGAGGAATCGAGGGTGTATACCGTTTTGTAAATCGTTTCTGGAATCTTGTTATGGATAATAAGGATAAGAATATTGCTGAGACAAAAGAATTAATTAAAGTGCGTAACAAATTAATTTATGATATTACAACTCGTTTAGAGAATTTTAGTTTAAATACAGTTGTCAGTGGATTTATGGAGTATAATAATAAGCTTCAGGATTTATCTAAAAAGGGTGGTGTAGACAAAGAAACATTAAAAGCCTTTGTCATCTTATTGGCACCATTTGCGCCACATATCGGAGAAGAACTATTTGCTGAGCTTGGCGGAGAAGGAAGTGTATTCCATCAGACATGGCCAACTTATGATGAAGCATTAATGAAGGACGATGAGGTTGAGATTGCCATCCAGATTAATGGTAAGACAAAGGGAACACTTATGATTTCTGTGGATGCTGCTAAGGACGACGTACTTGCCCAGGCAAAAGAAGTTGTGAAGGATAAGATTATAGGTACAATTAGAAAAGAAATTTATGTACCAGGACGTATTGTCAATATCGTAGCAAAATAGAAATACTATATTAAAAATACATTTTATATTCTATCAATGGCAGATACTAGAGAGGAGAAGAGGTTTCCTTCAAAAATAATAACGATATGTTTTGAGGGAAAACTTTTCTCCTTTTCCTTGTCTGTTACTTCTATATCATTCCTAAGCCATTACAAAACCTATATATTTTATATATATTTTAGAGCTCTAAATAACTCTCCTTTTGATAAAAGGCTTTTTTCTGTGCAAAGTAGCTTTCTTTTGGAAGCAAGTTGTTTTCGACTGCTATTTGACCGAAAAGAATAGTTGGGTCTAGTATTTCTTTTGGTATAAATTCATAGTCTCTCGAGGATTTTTGAAAGTCTCCAAGTACGAGCCGAATTTTTTCATAATCTTTTTCAAACCAGTCTTCTAATAATGGAATAATCTCATTATAAAAGATTGTCCCTAAAGTGCCTAAAGTTGAAGTTTTTTTGAGTTTATATAAAAGCTTTGGCTCAATTTGATAACTTCTTGATAGAAAATAAGCGATACGGTCATTTATTTTTATTAGAAGCTTTTCTATCTCTATTTCGTCGATTATCATATCTGATAAAAATTCTTCGTCGAAAATTTCAATTTCTCCAGATGGAGCAGTAGGATACTCTCCAGCAATTTCGTCATAAAGAGCTTGTTTTTCAGAACAAAGAGCATTCGATACATCTGAATGATTTGTTCCACTAGAAGAATTTGCTGTATGAGAAGAAGTTGCGGAGTCTGTAAACATTTGTTGGCATAAGTTCATATAATAGGAGGCTAAAATTTGTAATACAGTTTCAAATTGTGGCATGAATTTTTCTTCTCCACCGTCCAGCATTTCTGTCTCTGTATAGGATACATAGGCTGTGAGGGAGGTTCCAAAATTTTGAGTTTTTGCAATCTCAAGATCATCTGTGTCAACTAGTCGGAAATTGGCACTAGTAAGAGCAGTGAGAGGGTTGCAAATTTGTAAGATTTCCTCTTTCATATTAAGAGAAGTAAATGGAATAGTCAGACAAATGGAAAATGTCACTTTTTTTGAATTTTTTTCTAGGCAATTTAATAAAGTAGAGATGACAGGTCCGTGATGTGCGTATTCTAAAATTTGGAAGCAGTCTTTCCAAGTATTTTGAATCGTTGTTTTATCTGCCATAAGCCAAGCTGCTTTTTCTGTCTGAGAGAAATTTGGATATTGTTCTGTCAAAATATCTCCAATGCTGTGAAAATTAGAGATGGCATTTTTTGCGTCGGCTTTTATTGCTAAAAATTGCTCTACCTGTTCCTCTGTAGGAGCTGAGAGGTTCATATATCCATTATCACTATTATTTTTCAAAAAGGTAATCATTTTGTAGAGAGCATCTTCTATATTGATTTCGATAAAATTAGGGTCTGCCAGTTTTGCGTAATCGGTCTCAATAAAATGATATAAATCTTGAACTGTGAGATAACCAAAATGGCTCATTATACAGTAAGTTGGATCAAGAGTTTCAGGGCGTTCCCTATCTCCATCGAATTCATTTGGATAGGAAATTCGCCAGTATTTGTAAATATCTCGTAAATAATGATATTGACATCGGTCAGAGTCAGAATTACATGTATCAGTAATAACAGTGATAGAAACGTCTTGACCATAGATTTTTTGAGAGCGCTGTTGAATTTCATACTGCATCAATAATAGGTCGTCGATATTGGAAGGATGCTCTAAATGATATTTTTCAAATAGCAAGAGTGCTGAGGCAATCCAAACAGCATCTGATTGCTCTAAACGGGTTTGAGCGCAGTAATCAATATGGCTCATATAGGAAGTATAATTTTGTTCAAGTTCAGGTTCTAAATGTTCTAGTGCCTCTGCGAGAGCAGGTTGAAGCTTCCATTCCAGTATTCCCTCTTTAGTCATACGTCCCCAAAAAATTAAATACCACCAGTACTCGTTGCCTTGTAAGTCTACTTCTTCCAAAAATCCATTTGGATGTCCAAGTTTTTCACCAAGAGTATTCATACGGTCTAAATAATAGCTTTCCTTTTTATTATGATGGAAGCAAAGCTGACTAATTGGAGCCGCGTGATTAGCGGAGGAAAAGATTTCCTTTAAAATCGATAAATCAGTAGAGTCTACTAAAACTGGGGTCGATAAAATTTTCTTCCACTGTTCTACGGAATATCTGCCTCCTATTTTATATTCACCGTAGTATTCTTTGTCGCGAAGTAACTGTTTTTCTGTGGGCATAGATTGATCGTCTCCTTTCAAGGCTTTTTGAGTGAATTCGCTTTACATGATATGTAAATTTTTCCTTTTATTATACACGAAAACGGAGAAAAGACAATGTATTATTATTTATTTTTAGAATATTTTTAAGGCTATTTTGTGTAGATTAGTTGCTATTTTTTTTTTTTTTAGTATAATAAAAGAGAGAAAAAATGATATTGTAATATTTTGGAAAATGGATGCGGGAGATGAAAGATGAGGGCAAAAAAAAAGCGAAAAAATAAAATAAAAAGAAGGATAAGACAGGCGATTCGTATAGGAATTGTAGTATTGGGATTTTTGCTTATTATTGCAATTATAATATTTGCTGTGCGAGGGGTTTTTCGATTGGCTCAAGGAAAGCTGGCAAAGGAAGAAGTAGAACAAGTTCAAGAAACCCTTAACCAGGAAGATATTATAAAACAAAAGGTGGATAGTTATATAAATAATATGACGTTGGAAGAAAAAATAGCACAATTATTTATTGTAAAGCCAGAAAGCTTGGTAAATGTAAAAACCGCAGTGCAGGCTGGGGAGACGACAAAACAAGCGATTGAAAAGTATCCAGTAGGTGGTCTTATTTATTTTTCTGAAAATATACAGAATAAAGATCAGTTTACGGAGATGATTTCTAATACACAGCAATTTATGCAAGATAGAATGAATATGCAGGCATTTATTGGAATAGATGAGGAAGGTGGCGAAGTTGCTAGAATTTCGGGAAACGAAAAGACAGGAGTGGCCGAGATTCCTCAGATGAGTCAGATTGGGGCCAGTGGAGATTCAACACAGGCATACGAAGTTGGAAAAGAAATTGGCAGTTTTTTGACTGAATTTGGAGTAAATTTAGATTTTGCTCCAGTGGCAGATGTCGCTAATATAGATAATTCTATTATGGCAAAAAGGTCTTTTGGAACAGATACCAATCTTGTTGCCAGTATGGTTAGTGAGGAAGTGAGAGGATTCCAAGAGACAAGTATTATTTGTACGTTAAAGCATTTTCCGGGCCTTGGGTATACACAAGACGATACGCATCTTGGATATGTGAGGACAGATAGAACGAAAGAGGAGATGGAAAGCTGTGAGTTTATTCCGTTTATAGAAGGGATAAAAGCAGGGGCAGAGATTGTTATGGTAGGTCATATAGCCGCACCAAATCTAACTGGAGACGATATGCCTTGTTCTCTTTCAGAGACTGTAATCACGGATATATTAAGAGGAGAGCTGAAATTTGATGGAGTTATAGTGACAGATGCACTTGGAATGCAGAGTATTTCTAAGTATTATACTTCAGCTGAGGCTGTAGTTAAGGCAATTGAGGCAGGAGTAGATGTTTTACTTATGCCAAGTGACTTTGAGAGTGCATATCAAGGAGTCTTGCAGGCAGTACAAAATGGAGAGATAACTGAAGATAGAATAGAGGAATCCCTTCAAAGAATTTTATCATTAAAAGTTGAGGCGGGATTACTGGATTAGATGAATAAGCGGTTAAAACGATTCAGTTATCAAAAACAGGAGGAAATTATGGTTTTTGGAGTGATTTTAGCAGGCGGCACGGGAAGTAGGATGGGAAATGTAGAAAAACCAAAGCAGTACTTGAAGATAGCGAATAAGCCTGTTATCATTTATACAATTGAAAAGTTTTTTATACATGATGAGTTTGAAAAGATTATTGTTTTATGTCCAAGTGCTTGGATTGGTCATACGAAGGGGCTGATAAAACAATATTTTCATAATAATGATAAAATTGTAGTGGCGCAGGGAGGAACTACAAGAAATGAGACGATTATGAAATCAATTGATTATATTGAGCAAAGATATGGTCTGGACGAAGAAACTGTTATTGTAACACATGATTCTGTGCGTCCTTTCGTCACATATCGTATTATTAAGGAGAATATTGAATATGCTTCTAAATATGGTGCATGTGATACAGTAATTCCAGCTACAGATACTATTGTGGAAAGTCAAGATAGAAGTTCTATCTCTGATATTCCGGATAGAAGAAGGATGTATCAGGGACAAACTCCGCAATCTTTTAAGGCAAAAATGCTAAAAAAGCATTATTTATCTTTATCAGAAAAGGAAAAAGAAATTTTGACAGATGCCGCCAAAATTTGTGTCATAAAAGGAGAGAAAGTTTATTTAGTACAGGGAGAAGTTTCTAATATAAAGATTACGTATACTTACGATTTGAAAGTTGCGGAAATTTTAGCTAAAGGAGATATTATATGTTAAATACAGTGTATCGTCTTGTGGCTCCAAGAAGATTTGAGATGGCATTAACAGAAGTTGATTTGTTTGGAGATGAAGTAATTGTAAGACCGACACATTTATCCATTTGTCATGCAGACCAGAGATATTATCAGGGACTAAGACCAGATGAGATTCTCTCGAAGAAACTTCCGATGGCTTTGATTCACGAAGCGGTGGGAGAAGTTGTGTATGATGCCAAGAGACAATTTTTGCCAGGAACCTCTGTTGTTATGATTCCTAATATACCGATAGAGAAGGATGAAGTAATTGCGGAAAATTATTTAAGAAGCAGCAAGTTTCGCGCAAGCAATTGTGATGGGTTTATGCAAGAACTAGTATCTATGGGAAGAGATAGGATTATTTCAATTCCTGAAGAAATTGATAAGAAAGTAGCTGCTTTTACGGAACTTGTCTCAGTAAGTGTACATGCTCTTAGAAGATTTGACCGATTTGCGCATGGAAAAAGAGAAACAGTAGGAATTTGGGGAGATGGAAATTTAGGTTATATTACAGCTATCTTTTTTAAAGTAATGTTTCCAGATACGAAGCTATATATATTTGGAGTAAATGAGGAAAAGCTCTCTTATTTTACATTTGCGGACGAGGTGGTTTTAACGAGAGCAATACCAAGAGATTTGAAATTAGACCATGCATTTGAATGTGTGGGAAATGCTGCATCTCAAAAGGCAATTAATCAGATTATTGAGTATATTGCTCCTGAGGGAGTGATTGCCATATTAGGAGTTTCAGAATACGCGGTTCCAATTGATACTCGGATGGTGTTGGAAAAGGGATTGCATCTTTTTGGAAGTAGTCGAAGTGGAAGGGAAGATTTTGAAAAGACAGTAGAAATATATAGGAAGAACCCAGAAGTATTAGAATATCTTAGCAATCTTGTTGGAGCTCAAGTAGAGATAAAGTCTATCGAGGATATGACAAAAGCTTTTGAGATGGATATACAAAAGGTGATTGGAAAGACTATCATGCTATGGAATAAATGACTATTGTTGCTTAGCGTATACTCATAGATTATACTAGATTTGTGACTTGCGGACTTTGCTGTATTATAAGGTATAGTAGTTGGATAAGTCAACTGTCGCAGGATGTGTGAAAAATTAAGTGGCGAATAGTAAATTAGATTGAAAACAATTAATTTGCTAAGGGCTTAGATAAAGGAAAGAAGAGACGAATAGGGAGTAGACAGATGGATAAGAAAAATAAAAATATAATAGAGAGATTTTTGGAGTTTTTCTCACAGCTTATATATGCTTTTGCTTTTTATGCACAGGAGTTGAAAGAAAAGCTTTTTGGAGGAGGAAAAAGGTCAAATAAAATAGAAAAATCGAAGAAAAAGCCAGATGGAAAAGAGCAAATACATTCTTCGCCTATAAAGAAAAAGACGAGGTCGACGAATATTCTTGATTCTTCAAAACAGAGCCAAAGATCAAAATCAGATCAAAAAACAAAACTAAATCAGACTAAGACAGTGAGACAGGTAGATATTGAAGATATTTTGGAAGCGATACAAGAAGAGCAAAGACAGCAGGAGAAAACAAAAAATATTTCTAATATTTATGAGGTGAACTCACAAAGTAAACCAAAATCACATATTACAGAAATTTCATTAGAAGAAATTAGAAAAAAAAGAGAGAGTATACAAGAGCAAAGAAAAGAAGAAACTCGTGGACATGAAGAAAAGGTAAAGAGAGAACAAAAAAAGACAGAATCTGTACATAAGACAGAGATACCAAAATCAAAAACAGATTCAGAAAAAAAGATAGAGAAAAAAGAGATATCAAAGAAAAAGACGGTAAAACAAGAAAAGACAGAGCCAGGTTGGTTAAAAAAACAGCTAAAAAATCTAGAAGAGCGAAAGAAAAAAAGAGAGGAAGCTGCCAAAAAGGATTTATCTGTAAAAGAGACAGACAAAGAAGAGCCAATTAAGAATGTACAGGAGCTAGAAAAAGAAGAGCACAGTGAGTTTGATGATAAAAAGACGGAAGAAAATTTCAGTAAAGTTTCTGAAAAAGATATGTCTATAAACCAAGGGAAAGCAAAGCAGGATGAGAAGCTAGATGAATTAAAGAAGAAGCAAGAAGAGCAGCTTGAATTCATTCGCAGAAGACAGCAAGAGCAAAGACAAGTAGAAGAACAAAAAGCTCAATTTGAAGAACTGAGAAGAAAACAGCAGGAGCAAAATAGATTACAAGCTGAGGAGAGAAAGAAAAAAGAACAAGAGCAGCTTGCAGAAAAATTAAAAAGACAGCAAAGGCTAGAAGAATTACAAAGAAAAGAGCAAGAAGAAATTGAGGCTCTAAGAAAAGAAAAAGAGCAAGTTGAGTTAGAACTCAGCAGAATAAGGCAACAAGAACAAGAGCAGTTAGAAGTTTTAAAGAGAAAACAGCAGGAGAAAGAGAAGTTAGAAAGCTTAAAACGTGCCCAGGAAGAAAAAGAGCATCAGGAAGCATTGAGACGTGCCCAGGAAGAAAAGAGACACCAAGAGGAGTTGAAACATGCCCAGGAAGAGAAAGAACGCCAGGAAGCATTAAGACTTGCTCAGGAAGAGAAAGAACGCCAGGAAGCATTAAGACTTGCTCAGGAAGAGAAAGAACGTCAGGAAGCATTAAGACTTGCTCAGGAAGAGAAAGAACGTCAGGAAGCATTAAGACTTGCTCAGGAAGAGAAAGAACGTCAGGAAGCATTAAGAC
>CAYTNV010000002.1:18018-149694 GCA_964439395.1 uncultured Blautia sp.
AGGAAGAGAAAGAACGTCAGGAAGCATTAAGACTTGCTCAGGAAGAGAAAGAACGCCAGGAAGCATTAAGACTTGCTCAGGAAGAGAAAGAACGTCAGGAAGCATTAAGACTTGCCCAGGAGGAAAAGAAACGCCAAGAAGAGCTAAGACTCGCGAGGGAAGAGAAGAAACGCCAGGAGAAAATCAGACTTGTTCAAGTGGAAAGAGAACGTCAGGAGGCACTAAGACTTGCCCAGGAGGAAAAGGAACGTCAGGAGGCATTAAGACGACTTGCTCAGGAGGAAAAGGAACGTCAGGAGGCATTAAGACTTGCTCGGGAAGAAAAGGAACGTCAGGAGGCATTAAGACTTGCTCAGGAGGAAAGAGAACATCAAGAAGAACTAAAACTTGTTCAGAAAGTAAGGGAACAACAAGAGCAGAAAGCGTTGATTGAAGAGCCAAATAAATCTATGCAATCTTTAGATATGGAAAAAGATGCACAGATAGAAGAACAGAAAATAGAGCAGCCAGTTCTTGAAGATGAGCCAATAAATACAGATGCTCAAATACCAAAGAAAAGAGATTTTCGATGGATTCGAAATGGAGCGGTGGCTGCGATTTTTGCAATAGTTCTTATGTTAGGTGGTAATATTATCGGAAATAAAATTTCCTCCAATATTGATATAGAACCTACAGTAGAGGCAGTATCAGAAGAAGATGAAAATTCATCTATTTCTCAAGAAGAAGGTAGCGTGACACTTACCTTTGTGGGGGACCTTATGTGTCATATGCCGCAATTTCGAGATGCATACGATGTAAAAACTGGAGCATATAATTTTTCAAAATGTTTTTCTCAAGTTGACCAATATTTACAAGAGGCAGATTTAACAATTGGTAATTTAGAGACAGTATTTGCAGGGCAAGATCAAAACTATAGTGGGTATCCAACTTTTAATACACCGGACGATTTGGCTAGAACCTTAAAAGAAGTTGGATTTGATGTTTTGACAACAGCAAATAATCATAGTTTTGACCGAGGAGAAAGTGGAGTAGTTCGAACTCTTGACATACTTGATGAGGTAGGAATTAGTCATATAGGGACCTATAGAGAAGAACAAGAAAAGCAAAATATTGTAATAAAAGAAGTAAATGGTATTAAATTTGCCTTTGTGTCTTTTGCTACTTTTACAAACCAAGATGCTGATAATGCGGCGACTCATATTAATTACTTGACACAAGATGAGGTAAATAGTCAAATTCAGCTTGCTAAGGCACAAAATCCAGATTGTATAGTCGCAATGCCACATTGGGGAGAGGAATATGAGACAGTTCCAAATGACGCACAAAAGGAGGCTGCAGATATGCTTATTGAGGCTGGAGCAGATATTATTGTTGGAAGTCATCCTCATGTAGTTCAAAAAATGGGCAAGAAGAAAGTAACAGGAGAAGACGGCAATACAAGAGAAGTGTTTGTAGCATATTCTTTAGGTAATTTTACTTCTAATCAAAATAGTGAATATACAAGAGATGAGGTAATTCTCAATTTAACAGTGAGAAAGGGTGCGAATGGTATTTATATTGAGAAGATAGGATATCGTCCAGTTTATATGAATAAACAGGGAACAGGCATAAATACAAAGAGCTTCCAACTTATTGATATTATAACATACAAAAAAGAGTTTTCTCAGGATGGAGATGAGGAGGCACAAAATCTCTATAATACAGTGCAAGGCTCAGAAGAACATATAAAAATGCTCTTAAGGGGAGAGGCTCCAGAGGATGAAAATGCAAAAGAAATAGAGTCATCGGCTACAGAGGTGGAGACAACAACAAGCCAAGGTGATAGTTCCGCAAATAGTGCAGAGACGACAACATCTACAGCAGCAGAAAGTAGTCAGACAAGTGAAACATCCACAGCGGCAGAAAGCAGTCAGACAAGTGAAACATCTACGGTGACAGGAAGCAGTCAGACAACTACATCATCTGCATCGACAGTTATGAATTAATAGTAATAAATGAAAAGATTTTATTAGCAGAAAAAGGAACTGGCTTCTGAAGGTTAGACTAAGAATCTAATAATCGGAGGTCAGTTTTTTACTGTCTAAATATTGTTCCAAAGTTCTTTTTTTGAAAAATTTATATTGTTTTTTAACACAAGTGTTTTACATGAAAAATAGGTAGACATTACATAGAAATAAAGTGTTGAATTTTGTAAAATGAGAAGAAAATATGGAAAGAGGATTGGGAAAGTACGAATGCTCAAAATTGCAGTATGGGATAGAGATGAAATATTTTTGCAAAATTTTCAAGAACAGATAATGCGATTTGGAAGAGAAAAACAGATGAAAATTATAGTGAGAAATTTTGAAAATATATTTCAATTAGAAGAAGTTTTAACACAGCAATTCCAAATTTTTTTCTTAGATATGACAACTATTCAGATGGAAGGAGAGGACATTATTCCTTTTATAAAAAAGAGAGATAGAAAAGCGTATATTATTTTTATGAGTTCTAATCACGAGCATCTAGTAGGAAACTATGAAGGTAGAGTATCAAGATATTTGATAAAACCGATATCATATAAAGCATTAAAAAATGAAATAAAAAGAGCAATACGTATACTAGGAATCCGAAAAGAGGAAGCAATTATTTTAAAAAGTAGAAATAGTTGGCATAAAATTTATTTGGCAGATATTCGATATATTGAGACAGCTGGTAGATTTACAAAAATACATACGGAAAATGGAATTTTAGAGACGAAGAAGAGAATGAAGGAATATGAAGAGATTTTAAAAACAAAAGATTTTGTTCGATGTCATAATAGCTATATCGTTAATTTAAGATATATACAAGAAATTAAAAAATTTGAGGCAATCTTAGAAACAGGAGAACGAGTATTTATTAGTAAGGCAAAGAAGAAAATTACAAAGGAAAAATTTATAGAATATATAGGAATTATTGTGTAATAAGTATAGAAGAAACTCTCACAGTATGAAAAAATCGTATTTTGTGAGAGTTTCTTTTTGTCTCTATAAGTAGTCCATTATACTTTGTCATAATTGAAATATAATAGTAAACATAGAAAAAATATATTTTTTACGAGATAAAAGATAAGATGTTTTTTATTGAGAAAATAAGAATATTAATGGTTTTCATTTAAATTGGAGAAATCCTCTATCCCATCTTCTCCATAGTAGAGATCTTCATCATATTCCTCATCGTCTGTTTCATCAATGTCAATTTCATCTGGTAGAGAATAGACGCTAGATTCCTCACTGGATGTATTAGGAGTAGTTTCTGTTGTCTCTATAGAAATATCTGATTGAGAGGTGTTTTTTATATTTTCTTCTGGAGTGTTTATATTTTCCTCTTTCTGACAAGAGGTCATAGACAACAGAGAAAGAAAAACAAAGAATATAATAAAAAAATTTCTTTTCATATAAGTTCCCCCTGATTTATTTTTCTCTTAGTATATCACGAAGCAATTTGTTTGTCGATTGAAAAAGAAGAAAAACTCTGGTATTATAAAAATATACTTATCTTTTGAGTGGAACAGTAAAGGTTGATAGATAAGACGAAATGTTTATCTTCCTTTGAGATTGTATTTTGATTAGTTCATAAAATATAGTTTGAGTTTAATGAAAGGGAGAAAAGATGAAAGAGAGTAAATATTCAATAGAAGCTGCCAAGTTATTTAAAGAAGGATATAATTGTTCTCAGGCTGTTTTACTTGCTTTTTCAGATAAATATACGATGGAGCAAAAACAGGCGGCCAAGCTTGCCTCTTCTTTTGGTGGAGGTATGGGAAGATTAAGAGAAGTTTGTGGAACAGTAAGTGGGATGTTTATCGTTGCAGGATTATTATATGGATATGATGATCCAAAAGCCAGCGAGGAAAAGGCAGAGCATTATAAGAGAATTCAGCATTTGGCTAAGAAGTTTGAGGAGGAACAAGGTTCTATTATATGTCGTGAATTATTGGGTCTTGATGTAAAAAGACAAACTTATATACCTGAAAAGAGGACGGAAAAGTATTATAAAAAAAGACCATGTGTTGAATTAGTTACTTTTGCAGCCAGTTTATTAGAACAATATATAAATGAGATGGAAGAGAAAAATTCTTGACGGATAATTAGAGAGCGAATATACTATACTTAAAGTTAGTATTTTTAGGAGGAATAGATATGTCATATAAACAAATAAAAATAGAAGAACTGCAGTTTAATCCTTTCTCCAAAATTGGAAAGCAGTGGATGCTTATCACAGCTGGAACAAAGGAAAAATTTAATACAATGACAGCGAGCTGGGGAGGAGTCGGTGTAAACTGGGGGAAAAATGTAGTTACTACCTATATTCGTCCACAGCGTTATACAAAAGAATTTGTTGATGCCAATGAGACATTTACGATTTCTTTTTACGGAGAAGAGTATAAAAAGGCATTGAATATATGTGGTAGTATTTCTGGAAGAGATGAGGATAAAATTGCTAAGGCTGAATTAACTCCTTATTTTGTGGATGATACAGTAGCTTTTTCTGAGGCAGAGATGATTTTAGTTTGTAAAAAATTATATCAGACTGTATTAGAGCCAGAAGGATTTTTAGAGAATGAGAAAGAATTAGATGGCAAATGGTATCCACAGAAAGATTATCATACAATGTATATATCGGAAGTATTAAGGGTATTAATAAAAGAATAGAGAAAATAGTGCATAGATAGAAAGGAATAATAGCATGAAAAAAATTGCCGTTGTTACAGATAGTAACAGTAGTATGAGCCCAGAAGAAGCAAAGAGTATCGGAGTATTTTTTATTTCTATGCCTTTTTTCATTGATGGAGAACTTTTTTTTGAGGGAAAAGATCTTACACAAGAGAAATTTTATGAAATGCTAAAAAATGATATAGATATCTCTACTTCTCAGCCATCTCCTGGAGAGATTACGAACTTATGGGATGAAATTTTAAAAGAGTATGATGAGATTGTTCATATACCAATGTCCAGTGCATTAAGTAGTTCTTGTCAGACAGCTAATATGCTCGCAGAGGATTATGACGGAAGAGTTTTTGTTGTAAATAATAAAAGAATCTCTGCTACCCAGAGACATTCTGTATTAGACGCTCTTTCTATGATAGAAAAAGGATACAATGGAGCAAAAATTAAAGAGATTCTGGAAAAAGAAGGATTAGAGTCCAGTATTTATATTGCTTTAGAAACATTAAAATATTTGAAAAAAGGTGGCCGTATCACACCAGCAGCAGCGATGCTTGGAACTGTGCTGAATTTGAAGCCAGTTCTCCAAATCCAGGGAGGAAAGTTAGATTCCTATGCTAAATCAAGAGGAATGAAGCAGGCAGAGCGTGTAGTCATTGAGGCAATTAAGAAGGATTTGCAGGAAAGATTTGCAGGCCAGGAAGTTTTTATTGATGCTGTGTATTCTGGAAGCAAGGAGCATGGTGAAAAGTGGAGACAAAAAATACAAAAGGCATTTCCAGAATATGATATTCATCTTTCTCCACTCTCTCTTAGTGTGGCATGCCATATTGGAGATGGAGCAATTGCAGCCACCTGTGTTAGAGTGATAGACGAGAGAAAGTAAAATATGCTTTAAAAGTCTTAGGAAATTTATTTTAAAAGTTTCCTAAGACTTTTTTATTTTTTTTTTAAAAAGACTTTAGAAAGATTTTAGATTAATAGAATTGTAAAAAAAATAAAATTATGGTAATATATGTATGAAAACATGTTTTCAAATTAAGTTTAAGGAGGAATAAATGAATTATGAACAATTTTTGCATTATGTAAAGGAGCATATTGCAGATGAGATTATGAACGGACAAGACTGTCGTATCTTTATTAAAAAAATTAATAAGAATAATGGATTATATGTGGAGAGTTTACATATTTATAGAGAGGGAAGTAGAGTTTCACCTTCTATTGAATTAAATCCTTTCTATGAGCGATATCTTGATGGAGAGAGTGCAAAAGAGCTTTTAAGAGAAATCGCAGATTTATATGAAAAGAATGCAGATTGTGGCTTTCCACTTCCTGTCTCCATCAAAGAGTTTTCTTCCATCTCTGATCGCATTATTATGAGATTGGTGAATTATGATAGAAATCAGGCCGCTTTACAACAATGTCCACATATTAAAATATTAGACTTGGCGATTACTTTTCGGTGGTTGGCATATCAAGATGAGATAGGTGTCTCCACGGCTTTGATTACGAATCGTGAATTGGAAGTCTGGGAGAGAAAGGTGGAGCAATTGTATGAGCTTGGAGTGAAAAATACACCTAGTTTTTTTCCTGCAAGAGTGAGAACGATGAGGGAAGTATTAAGCGATTATATCGATATAGAGGAGGATGGAGTAGAAGTTTATATTTTAACGAATCATATGGGAATTCACGGAGCCATATGTATGTTTTATGAAACGATACTAGAGAGATTTGGGAGACAAATTGGGAGAGACTTTTTTATACTACCAAGTAGTATTCATGAAGTTATTCTAGTTCCTGTTATGGAATATCTAAAAAAGGAAGATTTATATCAGCTTGTGAGACAGGCAAATGATTCTATTGTTTCTGCTCAGGAGGTATTATCCGATTCTGTTTATTTATATGAGAGGCAGAAGCATCAAATTTCAATTCTATAATTTTCTAAAAAAACACAAAAAAATACAAAAATACATTAAAAATATATCAATAATTAAATAAAAATGATAAATTTTGAAAAAAATGAACATTCAAAATATTTAAATAATTCTTACAATTTCGTTGACTTTCCATTTTTAATATGATATTATAGGGACATCGCTGACTTTGGCGGCAAATAATATTTATTTTGGAGGTAACATGATGAGCAAAGGTACAGTAAAGTGGTTCAATAACCAAAAAGGATATGGATTTATTTCAGATGAACAGGGCAAAGACGTTTTCGTACATTATACAGGATTGAATATGGCAGGGTTTAAATCTTTAGAAGAAGGTCAAGACGTTGAATTTGATGTTGTAGAAGGAGAAAAAGGACCACAGGCAACTAATGTTACAAGGTTATAAAATTCGTACCTTTTTGATATATAATTTTTTCCATAAAAATAGTATACCCACAGAGTACACTGTGTTCTAAATCCTTATAGGGTGGAAAATAACTTTGTTATTTCATAAGGTATACACATAGAGCACACCGCATTCTATGCCCTATGGGCGAAAACAGCTCATGCTGTTTCACAAGGTATAGGTAAAAATTCATAAAGACGAAATGAAAAAAGCTGTTATAATAGATTTTGGTCATATGATATATGAGACAAATTCTTTTATAGCAGCTTTTTTATCTTGATTATATTATGAAAATCTTTAACAAGCGATGAATATTCGCAAGAACTTGCAAAGTAGAAAAGTCAATTTGGGGATTTTTCTATTTTATACAAATTGATTTTTAGTCTCGTCATAGGTGAAACCAAAATGATTTAATTGATAAGTAATATCTTCTTTGGAAATTTGCATATCTGCACAAAGATGATCCAAAGATGGATAAAAATCTCTAAGACGAGTATTGATAAAACTATATAAAATAAATGGGTCTTTTGGTAAAACTTCATTTGGATTCATAGTATTCTCCTTTCTTTTGTTAGTTTATTTTTTAATATGTAAGAAATAAAATTTCTGATCTGTCTTGTTTGGCAGTTTTTACAACTGTTCTTGCTATAAGAAATAATTGCTGATACAATAAAGAAGGATGTTTTAAGAAAAAGCAAAAATGCAAGAAACACAGTTGAGTTATTCATTATTATATAGGATGAATCTTTTGAGGTCAAGGAGAAAAGAAAGAAATGGAGATTTATTTTGTAAGACATGGTCAGACAGACTATAATATACTTGGAAAATATTATGGAAGGACAGATGTATTATTAAATGAAACTGGACAGAAACAAGCGAAGAAAATGGGAAAATTTTTATCTGACATTTCGTTTGATAAAATAATTACTAGTCCTTTAAAAAGAGCGTATGATACAGCGAGAATGATAGGAGAGAAAAGAGAGATATTAATAGAAAAAGAAGAATTGCTATGTGAACAAAATTTTGGAATATTTGAAGGGAAGACCTATTTAGAGCTTCAAATAGAATATCCAGAAGAATTAAAAGCGTGGAATGAAGATTTTTCCAATATAGCTCCTAAAAATGGAGAGAGTTTTAGACAGGTGAGAGAGAGAGTAGATAAGTTTGTGGAAAAAATTAGAGCACAAAAGGAAGATACTATTTTAATTGTAGCACATAAAGGAACCTTTGGACATTTTTTTGCATCTATGTTAGGGCTTCCACTGGAAGGATTTTGGAATTTTGTGTTTGAGCAGGGCTGTTATTCTAAGGTTTCTATAGAGGATGGATATGCAATTATAAGAAAAATAAATGAAAGGATTGGATGAAAGAGAGATGGATTTATTTGATTATATGAGAGAAAAGACAATGGAGCAAGAATCTCCTCTGGCAGGTAGAATGCGTCCAGAAACATTGGATGAAATTGTAGGGCAACAGCATATTATTGGAAAAGATAAATTACTTTACCGTGCCATTAAGGCGGATAAATTAAGCTCTCTTATTTTTTTTGGACCTCCAGGAACAGGAAAGACAAGTTTAGCAAAAGTAATCGCTAATACAACGAGTGCAATTTTTATACAGATGAATGCTACAACTTCTGGAAAAAAAGAGATGGAGAAGGCAGTGGATGATGCAAAGAGTAGCTTGGGGATGTATGGAAAAAAGACGATTTTATTTGTGGATGAGATTCACCGCTTTAATAAGGCACAGCAAGATTATTTGCTCCCTTTTGTAGAAGATGGGACGATTATTTTAATTGGAGCTACAACAGAAAATCCTTATTTTGAAGTAAATAATGCTCTATTATCTAGGTCGAATATTTTTGAGTTAAAGCCATTAAACAAAGAAGATATCAAAGCATTGATTGTAAGAGCCATATCAGATGAGAAAAAGGGGATGGGAATTTATGGCGCCAAGATAGAGGAAGATGCGGTGGAATTTTTAGCGGATATGGCGGAGGGAGATGCTAGAAAGGCATTGAATGCAGTGGAACTAGGAGTTTTAACAACCGAAAAGTCTGCGGATGGAATAATTCATTTTACGCTGGAAACAGCAGAGGAATGCATACAAAAAAGAGTAATACGATATGAAAAGAATGGAGATAACCATTATGATATTATTTCTGCTTTTATAAAAAGCATGAGAGGTTCTGATCCAGATGCGACAATTTTTTATTTGGCAAAGATGTTAAGGGCGGGAGAGAGTATTTCCTTTATTGCGAGAAGAATTGTGATTTGTGCAGCGGAAGATGTAGGTCTTGCTGATTCAAATGCTTTAGTTGTGGCAAATGCAGCGGCGGAGGCTGTGGAGCGTCTTGGAATGCCAGAGGCTAGAATTCCTCTTGCTCAGGCAGCTCTTTATGTTGCAACTGCTCCAAAAAGTAATGCTGCTTATATGGCGATTAATCGGGCGATGCAGTATGTGGAGAAAAATCATACGGGTGCTATTCCTGCTTATTTACAAGAAGCAGGATATAAAGGAGCAAGAAGTCTAAACCGAGGAATTGGATATCAGTATGCTCATGATTATAAAAATCATTATGTAAAGCAGCAATATCTTCCAGATGATGTACAGGGACAACAGTTTTATATTCCAGGAGAAATTGGGCAGGAAAAAGAAAAGATAAAATACTTAAAAAAAATATATGAGGAAGCCTAATCTACTTGTTTGACAGGGACTTTCATAGTAAAAACTATATTGCCTTTTTAGAGAAATGCAGTTACAATAGAAAAAGATAGAAATATGTCGGTTAGACTTAGAAAAGTGATGAGGATAAAGAGATGAAAACTGTACAGAGGTATTGGAAAATAATTGTTATTGTCTGTCTAGGATTGGCGATTATTGCTGGAATCTATCTAAAGATTTCTATGAGCCAGAGAAAGTCAGAACAAGATGCGGTAAAAAACTGTGTAAAAAAATTGGAAGCTTTGGCTGCGAATAAGGATAATTTAAGTGAGTTAGAAAAGGAAATTCAACAAATGGATGATGCGACTAGAACAACGCGCTCAGTAGAGGAAATGACAGCCGCAGATAATATTAGCGCATTGAATGTGAGATTTACAGGTGCTGTAGTAGTGGGCGATTCTATTACAGAGGGACTTACTGCCTATAATATATTAGGTCAAGATAAAGTTGTGTATAAGAGGGGGGTAAGTATAAAAAATACTGAATCTCTTCTTCAGACAGCGATAGGATTAAGTCCAGCGAGTATATTTTTAGCTTTTGGTATGAATGATATAGAAACTTATAAGACTGATATTGATTCTTTTATAGAAGTTTATAAGGAGAAGGTAGAATATGTCAGACAATCTTTGCCAGATGCAAAGATTTTTGTCAATAGCATACAGCCGGCTACGGCGGCCGTAGTTGCAAAGAGACCAGATTTTTCCAGAGTGCCACAGTATAATGAAGCACTTGAGAAAATGTGCGAAGAGCTTTCCATAACCTATATTGATAATCAGTATATTTTGGAAGAGCATCCAGAATTTTATGCACAGGATGGAATTCATGTGACATCTACATATTATCCAATTTGGTTAGAAAATATGGCAGAAAAGGCAGGAATTTAATGATGGACCGAAAGATGACAATATTAAAAATCTTAATGCTTTGCTTTTTATTTGGATTTTTATTTTATTTAAATACGAAGGACAGTACTGCAGATAAGTCAGTGAGTGAGATTGCAAAGCAATTAGAAAAAGGAAAAAATGTGAATACTTTAGTAGAAGGAGATGCTAATTCATTAAAACGCTATTACAGTCTAAATGCAAATGATTATGATGGCTTTGCATTATGGACCTCGGAAAACCCTATGGATGTAGACGAGATGATTATTATAAAGGCGAAGTCTGATGAGCAAGTAGATGATTTGGAAGAGAGTATAGAGACGAGAATAAAAACACAAAAACAAAATTTTGAGGGATACGGAGCTGAACAAACGGCGTTACTTGGAGAGAGTATCGTAGATGTAAAGGGGAAATACATATTTTTTGCCGTGTCTCAAAATGCATCTTCTTGGGAGACAATATTTTTAAAAAGTATAAAGCGTTAAGAGTGAGATAAGAGGTAGAACATGATATTTAGTAGTATATATTTTATATTTATATTTTTGCCAGTAGTACTTTTATTGTACTTTTTGGTACCATCAATATTGAAAAATACAGTGCTTTTTATTTCAAGTATTTTCTTTTATGCTTGGGGAGAACCCATCTATATTATATTGATGCTTTTTAGTATCGTATTTAATTTTATGATGGGAGTAGATATTGATAATCATAGAGAAGATAAGCACTATCAGAAATTAAATCTGATTTTTACAATTATTGTAGATTTATTTATTTTGGGATTTTTCAAATATTATGGATTTTTATTGGATACAGTGAATCATGTATTGCATATGAATATTTCGTATAAACAGCTGGCGCTTCCAATTGGTATTTCTTTTTATACGTTTCAGACATTATCTTATGTAATTGATGTATATTGGGGAAAGGTGGAAGCACAGAGAAATATGATTAATTTTGGGCTCTATGTCAGTATGTTCCCGCAATTGATTGCGGGACCGATTGTCAAATATATTGATATAGAAAAACAGCTAAAAAATAGAAAAATAACAATTGTAACAATCGGGCAGGGAATGGAATATTTTATAAAAGGTTTGTCTAAAAAAGTATTACTTGCCAATAATATCGGTGCATTAGCAACGGAGATTAGTTCCTTATCTGCAAGCAATACATCAAGTCTTACTGCAATTTTAGGGGTAATTGCCTATAGTATGCAGCTTTATTTTGATTTTAGCGGATATTCTGATATGGCAATTGGACTTGGAAAGATGTTTGGATTTACTTTTATGAAAAATTTTGATTATCCGTATGTGTCAAAGAGTATTACGGAGTTTTGGAGAAGATGGCATATTTCTCTTGGAAGTTGGTTTAGAGAATATGTATATATTCCACTTGGAGGTAATCGTGTAGAAACTAAAAAACATATTCGTAATATTTTTGTTGTATGGTTTGCCACAGGACTTTGGCATGGAGCAAGTTGGAATTTTGTTTTATGGGGATTATTTTTTGGAGTATTACTTCTTTTTGAAAAATATTTTTTCTTGGAAAGACTTCAAAATCTTCCATCTATTGTGACACATATTTACACATTAGTTTGTGTAAATATTAGCTGGATTTTTTTCGAAAATACATCTCTAAGTCAGATTGGACATGTATTTAAGATGATTCTTGGAATGGGCAATGGACTTATTGACGTGAGAACTTTATATTATATAAAGACCAATTTGTTTTTATTTTTGCTATGTTTTTTATGCTGCAGTCCATTTTTATATCGAATTTTTAAGAAGATAACAGTGAAAAATAGATATATAGGATTGATTATAAATATTAGTCTATTTATAATTAGTACTGCATACTTAGTATATGACACTTATAATCCATTTTTATATTTCCGATTCTAGGAAAAGAAAGAGAAGGAAAAGAAAATGAAAAAGAAGAAAAAATCTCTCTTATTTTTTAGGGATATGGCAATTGTATTTGTCTTCGTTATTTTTATACTTACAATCTTAAATCTCTTAAAAAAAGATCAGAGTTTTTCAGAATCGGAGAATCGAATGTTAGCAGAAAAACCAAAGTTTTCTGTGGAGAGATTGATTCAGGGAAAATATACTGATAATTTTGAGACTTATATAAATGATCAATTTATCTTTCGAGATTTATTTGTAAAAGTAAAGACAACGACGGATTATCTTCTTGGAAAGAGAGAAGAAAATAATGTGTTTTTAGGAAAAAAAGGATATTTAATTGAGAACTTTACAGAGCCTAGTTCAGAAAATATGGAGGCGAATGAGAAGGCGATTTTATCTTTTGCAAAAGAGCAAGGTGAAATAAAGCAGTATATGCTTCTTGCGCCAACTGCAATTTCTATTTTAGATGATTATTTACCTATTTTTGCTAAAGGAAATGATCAAAGAGCGGCCATTAGTAGTTTCCAAACAGCATTAGAGGAAAGTGGAATAGAGATGATCAATGTTGAGGAGGCATTGACTGAAAATAAAGAAAAAGGTGTTTTTTATAAGACTGATCATCATTGGACAACTTTTGGTGCATATACGGCCTTTGAGGAAGCAGCCAATATTATGAATTTACAGACCGAAACAGTATCTTATGAGGCAAATATAGTGACATATGATTTTCAGGGAACATTATCTGCAAAAAGTGGCTTTCGAACAGATGAAAAGGAAAAGATAGAGGTATATCTTCCAAAGTCTGGAGGGGTATCTTATGTGGTAAATTATGTTGAGGAGCAAGAAAAGACTACTACTCTATATAATACAGAAAAATTAGAGGTAAGAGATAAATATGCCATGTTTTTAGATGGAAACCATTCTCAAATTAAAATTCAAACAACCTCAGAAAGTGGGGAACGTTTGCTTATTTTTAAAGATTCATATGCTAATTGTTTTATACAGTTTTTACTTCCCTACTATAGGGAAATAGTAATTGTAGATCCGCGATATTATTATGAGGATATTAGAGAATTAATAGAACAAGAGCAGATTAGTCAGATTTTATATTTATACAATGCAAATACATTTTTTGAGGATAATACGCTTAGAACAGTAATTGAGTCTTAGAACAGTAAAAAACGAGTGAGGAGATAAAATGAAAATAGACAGTATAATATTTGATTTAGATGGAACTTTATGGAATTCTACGAAGACAGTGGCAGGCGCTTGGAATGAAGTGTTTGAGCAGCTAGGAGTACAAAAACAGCTATCGGCAGATGAAGTGTTGAGGGTAATGGGACTTCAATGGCCTCAGATTGTGGAAACATATTTTTCAGAATATGATGAAGAGATGTTAGAACAAATAAAAACTAGAATTGATAAAAATGAACTTGTGCATATTAGAAAGCATGGGGCAACGCCGATGCCAGGCATGCTTTCTACAGTACATTTTTTAAAAGAAAAATATCGCTTATTTATTGTGAGCAATTGTCAGGAAGGATATGTAGATGCATTTTTAGATTTATTTGATTTATGGGATGATTTTGAGGGCTTTATTTGTGCAGAAGCCACAGGACTTTCAAAAGGAGAAAATAATAAGATGTTGATTGAAAAATATCATTTAGAAGCTCCAGTTTATGTGGGAGATACAAATGGTGACTTAGAAGCGGCAAAATTTGCCGATATTCCTTTTATTTATGCGCGTTATGGCTTTGGTAAAATAAATGAAGAAGAAAGTAGAGAAATTCGATGTTTGAATGAGCTAGACCAATTATTAGAATCTATGGTAAATGAGGAAGGATAATCAAAAATGAGTAAAGAACCAAATGAAAATTCATCTTGGATGAGAAGAATATTGAATTTTTTAGAAGATGATGGGGAGAATTTGGAAGTTACAAAGGATGATAGGGAGAATAAAGCATACGAGGAGAAAGAATATAAAACTTCTAAAAAGAAAAACACTAAAAAGAGAAAAAAAATGTCTGGGGGAAAAAGGGGAGTGCCAGGCACAAAGAGAACGGCGGGGTCTTCGAGAGATAAGATTGGAAGAAAGAAAAAATCGGGAAGAGGTGAGGGAATTTTCTCAATACTATTTCGGATTATTGTTGGGATTATGTTTCTTAGTGTGCTTGCCTTAGGGATTTCTTTTTTAATAAATCCTAGGGAAAAACCTGAAGAAACATTGCAAAGGTATGTAGATTATTTAAATGAAAAAGAGTATGAGAAAATGTACGAAATGCTTGCCAATGAGACAAAACAGAATGTCGATAAGGAAACATTTGTTAATCGAAATCAAAGGATTTATAAAGGAATCGATGCAACAGATGTAAAAATCGATGTAAAAGAGGTAAATCGTTCTGATAATGGCGAGAGAACGGTGAAATATACTATGTCTATGAGTACTTTAGCAGGCGATATTGAATTTGAAAATACAGTCACTTTATTAAAGGGAGAAGAGCGGGACTATGATATCGTTTGGGATGACAGCATGATTTTTCCAGATCTGACGGCAGAGGATAAAGTTCATGTGTCGACAGAATCAGCAAAGAGAGGAAGTATTTTAGATCGAAATGATGTCGTGCTTGCACAGGAAGTAACAAGATATAAAGTTATTTTAGATAAATCAAAGCTGAGTGAGAGTGAAAAGGAATCTGTTATTTATAGCATTTCTAATATTACAGGAAAAGAGAGCAGTGAGATAAGAGAAAAGATAAATGAAGCGGAGGAAGACGAAGAAGTTACTATTGTAAAATTGAGTGAAGATAGAGAGACAGCGAGAAGTCTTTTGGAGGAAATTTCTTGTATTACAATTGAGGAGATATCAGAGCGAGTATATCCGTATGGAAAGTATACAGCGCATGTTGTTGGATATATACAAAAAATCACTTCGGAGGAGAGAGAAAAGCATCAGGGAGAGGGCTATTCTAGTGATAGTTTTATTGGAAAGAGAGGCGCTGAGAGACTTTTTGAATCTAAGATTCGAGCGCAAGATGGACATACAATTGAGATTTTAGATTCGAATGGCGACGTAAAATCTCAGATATCTAAGAGTGCAAAGAAAGATGGAGAAGACGTGAAGCTTACGATTGATATTTCTACTCAGGTAAATGCTTTTTTACAATTTCAAAATGATAAGAGCTGTACAGTTGTAATAAATCCTCATACAGGAGAAGTATTAGCTCTTGCAAGTACACCGACTTATAATCCGAATAAATTTATTACAGGATTTACCGAGGAGGAGTGGAAAGAGCTTGACGAGGCTGAGGAAAATCCACTTTATAGTCGATATCAATCTGTTTATTGTCCAGGATCCTCCTTTAAACCACTTACGGCGGCGATTGGTCTGGATACAGGAGCCTTCACAGCTGATGAAAACTTTGGATATACAGGTACCTCATGGCAAAAGGATTCAAGCTGGGGGAAACGTACAATTACAACTTTACATGAGTACGGATCTGAGGTTATTTTGAAAAATGCATTAATTTATTCAGATAATATTTATTTCGCAAGAGCCGCCCTAAAAATTGGAGGAGATACGTTCTTAGAGAAATTAAAAGAGATTGGATTTTATAAGGCATTCGATTTTGATTTTTCTTTGGAAGCGTCCGTGGCAACGGAAGAAGAAGATGGAAATCTTAATTCAGAATTACAGTTGGCAGATACTGGATATGGGCAGGCACAAGTATTGGTAAATCCAGTTCATATGGCTTCTATTTACAGTGCATTTTTGAATGAGGGAAATATGATAAAGCCATATTTAGAATATAAGGAAGATAAGACCCCGACATATGCAGTAGAAAATGCATTTACAGCTGAGACAGCCAATATAATAAAAGAAGATTTAATTCAGGTAGTAGAAAATGTAAATGGAACTGCTCACGCTGCAAAAATATATGGAAAGACAGTGGGTGGAAAGACTGGAACTGCAGAGCTTAAAATGACGCAGGATGATGAGACTGGAACAGAGCTTGGGTGGTTTGACGCTTTTTCAATGAATCCTTATGGAGATGGTTCAGACGATATTTTAGTTATTTCTATGGTAGAAGATGTAAAAGGCAGAGGGGGAAGTGGTTATGTTGTTCCTTGCGTGAGAAATATTTTGGCGAATTATGGGACAAATGTTGCTAGATACGCCAATGTATACGAGAGTGAAGAAGATGATGAGAAGCAAGAATGGGGTTCTATAAGCTCAACTGTTTATTCTTATAACACAACTACAGCAGCGACTACAGCTACGCAGCAGAGCACTACAACTTCAACAACAAGTACTTCAAGTGCTACAACTACTACATCAGGTAATTATGGAACAAGTACTAGTACTACTTCGACTTCGACAGATAGTACGACAACCGCTTCCACAAGTATTAGCTCGGGTGATTCTACAAGTATTAGCTCGAGTAGTTCTACAAGTACTACAAATAGCTATGGCAATGATACTTCAAATGGAACTACAAGCATTTCTGATTATGACGACTATAATGAGGAAAGTTCTAGTGAAGAAAATTATTACGAAGATTATACATTTGAATAAAATGAAAAGTATGGATATATACTTACAGAGCTGCCGCATTTTATGTCCTGTGGACGAAGGAATAGCATAGCTATTTCATAAAATATAGGAATTTATAACTTGACTTAAAATCGTATGTAAAAAAGGATAGAATTCATAGAGTAATCATCTATAAGTTCTATCCTTTTTCTCATAACTAGATTTTTGGTTTATCCTTGCAAGAAAGCTTGGTAAGCCTTTTTAGCTTCGTAGATATCAGCCTTACTTGTCACTTCCCAAGGAGCGTGCATACTAAGAACTGCTACGCCACTATCAATGACATCCATACCATAAAGAGCAGAAATATAAGCGATTGTTCCACCACCGCCTGCATCTACTCTTCCAAGTTCGGCTGTCTGAAATGCGACCTCATATCGGTCAAAGATTTCTCGAAGTTTTGCTACGTACTCTGCATTTGCATCATTTGAGCCAGATTTACCTCTTGAACCAGTATATTTATTGATTACCATTCCTTTTCCAAAATATGCGGAATTCTTTTTCTCAAAGACGTCTGCGTACTGCGGATCATATGCAGCGCTCACATCGGAGGAAAGCATGCTAGAATTTTTCAGTACTCTTCTTAATTTAAATTCAGAGTATTGTCCCATTGCATCTAATAATTCAGCTACGGTATTTTCAAAGAATCTTGACTGCATTCCTGTAGCTCCGACACTTCCGATTTCCTCTTTATCAACTAAAAGACAGCATGCGGTCTGATCTAGTTTCTCCACTTCCGCCATAGCAAGAAAAGAAGTATATGCGCATACTCTATCATCTTGTCCATATCCCATAATCATACTGCGGTCTAAACCACAATCTCTAGCTTTTCCAGCTGGAACAACTTCAATTTCTGCTGAAATAAAATCATCTTCCTCAATATTATATTTTTCTTTTAAAAGCTTTATTATATTGGATTTTACTTTTTCTTTTTCTTCTTTATTGATAGCAGGACGACTTCCAATTAATACGTCTAAAGCTTCCCCTTCTACCACAATATTGGCTTTCTTTTCTAGCTGTTTGGAAGCTAAGTGAATTAGTAAATCTGTAATATATACAACAGGATCGTCCTCATCTTCTCCAATGACAATTGTGACAAGAGAGCCATCCTTTTTAGCTACTACACCATGTAGAGCCAGCGGATGTGCTACCCACTGATATTTTTTAATCCCACCATAATAATGGGTATCTAAATATGCTAAATCTGTATTTTCGTAGAGAGGATTTTGTTTTAAATCTAATCTTGGAGAATCAATATGTGCTCCTAAAATACGCATTCCGTCTTCAATTGGTTTTTTTCCAATCTGGAAAAGAGCAATGCTTTTATTCATACATATCTCGTATACTCTATCTCCTGGTTTTAATATTTTATTATTTTCTCTGTAATAAGAGAGAGGACGATATCCTATTTCTTTAGCCTCTTCCACAATACGATTTACACATTCTCGCTCTGTTTTTCCATTATCTAGAAATTGGCGATAGGAAGAGGCTATTCTTTCTAAGTCTTTTTCTTGTTCTTCACTATAGTGAAGCCATGTGTTTTCTCTATCCATATTTAAACTTCTCCTTCTAACATAATTTTCCAAAGGGCATTATAACATATTTTTGTCCTTTACGCTATATTCTATACTGGATATTTTATGTAAAAGACAAAAAGAACCATTGTCTAAAAATTTTTGAAATAGTATACTAAATTTAAGTACAAAATGTGAAATTTCTGGATAAGAGATTTCGATTATTATTTTAGAGAAAGGATCGTGCTTTATGAAGTTAAAAAAAATTTATGGTGCTTATTTTAGTCCTACTGGTAATACAAAAAAGGTGGTGCAGGGGCTCTTAGAGTGTTTTTCTACATATGCGACTCAAGAAATTAATTTGACATTACCAGAAGTTCGCAAAAAGAACTTTCGTTTTGCAGACAATGATTTGTTAATTCTTGGTGTTCCATCTTATGCTGGAAGAGCACCAAAAGCTGTTGTGGAGGCAGTGCAAAACTTTCGCAGTATGAATACTCCTATCGTTTTAGTAGTAACCTACGGTAATAGAGCAATTGAAGATACTTTAATGGAATTAAATAAAGTTACAAGCGCACAGGGTTTTATTTCTGTAGGTGCTGGAGTGTTTATCGGACAACATAGTTATTTAAAAGAATTGGCGCAATTTCGTCCAGATGAGAGGGATATGCAAATTGTAAAGGAATTTGGAGTGAGATTAAAAGAACGTCTGCGTGTTCTTGTTTTATATAATAAAACTTATTTTAAAATACCTGGTTCTTATCCTTATGAAAAACCACCGATGGGAGAATTTCCATTCTTACCTGAGACAAATGATTCTTGTATCTACTGTATGCTCTGCGCTAATTTCTGTCCGATGGAAGCAATTAGTGAGAGTAATCCAAAGAAAATTGATAGTAAGAAATGTGTTCGCTGTACAGCTTGTATTCGTGTCTGTCCAACACAGGCAAAATATATGACACCAGAGCCGTTTGCTGCGATTCAAGAAAAATTAGCGCCACTTGTTGAGGTTAGGCAGGAGCCTTGGTATGTTATTTGTTGATGATTTTTATAAATTGAAACTGTAAAACTCACTATCTTTAGGTGGCCAGATATAAGTGACCCAAATGGTATATGTTTTAACACGCCGTGAGCAAAAAATTTAACCAATCAGGCGATTTACAATATTAGACAATATTACTTTACCGAAGGTGAGTATTTAAACTATCAAAAAAACTATTCGCTTTTAAAGACTTCTCATAACTACAGAATAACTACAGATTACTTAACTCAAATATGTCTCAGCAAATACTGAAGGAAGTCTCAATCAATCCAATGCATTAGCTCTGGACCTCGGAGTAAATAATATCATAACGGCGGTATCAAGCGAAGGTCATGCATTCCTTATGGATGGCAGAAAATTAAAATCCATCAATCAATGGTATAACAAAGAAAATGCCCGTTTACAAAGGATAGAGGAGAAACGATACTTTGGAAAAAAACGGGCAAATAGCCAAAAGGCAGAGGAAGTATCTTTCCCTTTTCAACACGTTGCATTTCCACCATTTTTCGCTACTTTGCCTATTTATGAGGTTCATCATAAACTCGCTTCGCTCAGACACGCTCAGAACCCCAAAGCTTCCGTAGCGAAAAATGTCTCCACTCCTCTATCGTTGGTCAGGGAAAGAACGTGTTTGCGCAGAATATATTTGCTTGCTCTCTCGGCATCTGCTCCCACTGTTTCAAAAAGTATAGTTTTAGTAATACAATATATCTCTTTAAATTTTGTAAAAATTTGTCGAAACTCTAAAAAAAACATAAAATTTATTAAATCTTTTTCTATAGTATTTACGCTATAGAAAAATTATGGTATATTATCAAAGTACTAAATTTTACAAAAAAAGGAAAAGGAGGAATAATATGAAATATTAATGAAGGCATAGACAAAGTGAAAAGGAAGGTGAGGTAAATAAAAAAAGTAAGAAGTTTAAAAAGAAGAATAGTTTGGATAGGACTTATCCTCTTTAGTATTTTGCTTTTTATGCAAGAGAAAAAGATTAGAGCAGATACTGTACAGACGACTTCCAATTATCTAGTACTTGATAGAGCATGCAAGAATCAGGGAAGTGTGACGATTCCTTATCTTGACAAAAGTTCTAGCTTATTTGTATTTTCTATTTTACGAGATGGAGAGTGGAAGCAGGTATATTGTGCTGACTTAGGAAAATCTGCCTCTTCCTATACATCTATGACAAAGGATAATAGTATTTTAAGTGGAATATCAGATGAAAAGAAGCAATTATTATCGTATATTCCAGCCTTTGGTCTTGGAAGCTTGGAGTTTCCAACAACAGTGATACAAAATCCAAAGGGAATGAATGATTTACAAAAGACATATGGAATTTTGATGCAGGGCTATGTATGGTCTGTTTTAAAGGGACTTATCTCTATAGACAGCGATGGAAGCTTGGTAGGCATTTCAAGTTTAAAATCTGTCTTAAAAAAGATGAATCAATATACTTATAGGCAGGAAGAAGGAGAGAAATTTATTGAAAGTTTTTTAAACTCTCTAAAGGCGAGAGTAAAAGGAACAGATGAGTATAGTCAAGTAGATCAGATTCCAAACTTGTTTTTTAAAACAAAGAAGTTGGCAAATAATAATCCCTATGAGATGCAAAGAACAGAAGATGGTGGGCTAGAGTACATCTATACCGACAAGAAGAATAGTTTGGAAAAGGGAGAGATTGTTATTACTAATCCTTTTTTATCTTGTCAAAGAGATGGAAAAAATTATATTTTCACTGTGGCCGCAGAGCATGTGGATGAATTTATAAAAGCCTGTGAGGCATCGAGTGATAAGCCAGGGATTTGCTTCACAAAAACTGTAAAAACGACAGAACTTAAAACTTTAGAGGGATGGAGAATATCCAATAAAAATAAATTATATCAAAATTTTATCTATCTCGAAGGAAAAGAGATAACTAAAACAGGCAAATCATATCTCGCCTTCGACGTATCAGACGAAGAGCTCATACCTATTATAATATACAAAAAGGATGGCTCTGACAAATCTATTTTCATATCAGGAGCAGAGTTTGCTCTCCAACGTTATTCTGATGCTCAACAAAAATATGAGACTATCATGAATTTTGATGAGACGCAGACTGGAACTTATTCTTTAAATATTTCAAAAAAGATTCTTTTGGACAATTCTGATAATAGTAAATTAAAATTTAGAATAAGAGAGATCCATGTTCCGGATGGGTATTCGGGAAAATCAGCATTTAGGCAAAATATAACAGGAGCCGAGTTGGCAAGTGGAGAAATTAGCTTTACGGCGTATAATTATAGAAGAAAGATAAAGTTGGCAATCAGAAAAGTAGATGAGTATTTACTAGATTATAAAATTGCACAGTTTTTATCTGCCAAGGCAGAGCTACAGTTTCCATATCAAGATCCATCTGTCTATGAGTTAAAGTATCAAGGAACAGATGAGGCTGGAGATCCTGTTTATTGTTCCGAGTATGATCAGTTTGTAGCGAAGGTATTGGGGGAGGAATACACAGATGAGAATGGGATTTTTGATCAGGCTTCATATACAAGTGAGCTTGGAAGAACATTGATTTTATCTTATCTTGCAAAATTATCTGCCAGATTTGATGTATATGAATATAGTAAAAGTCTTGGTGGATATAAGACAGAGCCATTAGTTAGTATAGAGACTAGAGCAGGATTAGGACAGGAATCTATTACTGAGTTTTTGATGGAGACGCAAGATAATGAAGGAAGACTAATGATTTGCGAAACGAAATATCCAGCGGGATATGAGAGTGGCTTAGAAAATATCTTTTATATTGAAATGAATGATGGAAACGATGGAAAGACAGTTATACTTTCCAATGAGTCTACGGGAGAGTTTGTCACAAACACAATAGCTGTATCTCGAATTATTATTCAAAAAACAGTAAACCCAGTTTATATATCTTCTGCACAAGGAGATATTATTTTGGAAAAATCATCACCAAAAGGTGCTATGTTTGCTGTATATGCCGAGGAAAATATTGGGCAGATGGGGGAGAAGGAATATTTATATAGAAAAAATGATCTAATCTGTACAGTGGAAATCGGAGAAAATGGGGTAGGTATGACACCATATCTCTATCCTGGAAAATATAAAATTATAGAGACGAAAGCTCCAAAAAATTGTTATCTCAAAAAAGAAGAAAAGATAGTCTTTGTCTCAAATGAAGACATCAAAATAGCTTTTGAAAATAGTCCAATTACAGAAGAAATCCGAATTCGAAAAAAAGATGGAGAAAAGGACGGATTTATAAGAGGCGCTATTATTGGATTATATACAAACCAAGATTTTGTCGTGGATAATACGGTTGTTATAAAAAAAGATACATTATTAATGCAAAAAAAGATAACGGAAGATGAGACGATTTTCTCTGATTTACCGTTTGGAAAATATTATATAAAGGAATTAGAGGCACCAGCAGGATATCAATATAGTCAAGTAAAGCTGGAGTTTGATAAGCCATCGATACCGTCGGAGAAAGAAAAGGTGATTTTATACGGTGTATTTTCTAATTTTTATAAACCAAGAAGAAAGCTTATTGTAAGAAAGGAAATTGCTGCAGAAGATATTCATTGGAAGCATGGTAATCCAACCTTTTTGTTTCAAGTAAAAGGAGAAGATTATAGTGGTACAGAGCATGTTTTCGAGAAAGCGATAGTATTTACAAAGGATGATGTAAAAGAGGGAGAAAATTTTTTAAAAAAAGAAATTGTATTTGAAAATCTCATACCAGGTATTTATCAAGTAGAAGAGCTTTTGGTAGCTAGATATCGTCTGAAGGAAATAAAAGATATTGTCAATGGTTCAATAGAAGAAAGAAAGGCTAAATTTGATCTTGATAGAAATATGTTTGGAGAGGTGACATTTGTAAATGAAAAATATGAGTGGCAAGGATTTGGTCATAATGATATTGTGATTAATACATTTCAATCGGCAAAGCCAGAGCAAAAGGAGTTTTATCTAAAAGGATTAGCAGTAACTTGCAGTGATTTTATGAGCACAGAGAAGCTTGACTTATCCAAATTCAAAGTTTATGCCCAGTATGCAGATGGGACTACAAAACAGGTAGATATAGAAAAATGTGAAATAAAACCAGATAGGATGAATAGGATAGATTCTGTATTTACTAATATTATTGTCTCTTATGAGGAGGATGGAGTTATTATAAAGACAGAAATTCCAGTATTATATTATGAAAATAATATAAAGTTAAATCTTTATAATACAGAGAATATGAGCGATGGAACAATTTCTATTATTGGATATAATGGCCAAGATACTCAGATAGAAATTCCAGCTATGATAGATGGAAAAATTGTGAGTCGTCTGGGAAGAAATTATGTTGCTGGAAAAGATATTTATGTGGAAGAGGGTAGAATTGATGAGCAGACAGCACAAAAGAATATACAGTATTATAAAGTTTCAGGATTAGAGTATGTTACAAAGCTCATACTTCCAAATACAGTAAAAACAATTGGTTATGCTGCTTTTTATGATGACAAGAATTTGAGGGAGATTGGACTGAATCAAGTTCAGATTATAAAAGGACAATCATTTTGTGGAACTGGCTTAAGTGGTGAGCTGATTATACCAGATGATGTGGTTAGTATTGGAAATTCTGCGTTTAGAGAAACGAAGATTGATTCTTTAAAATTAAGCTCCAGTTTACAATCTCTTGGCAGCAAAGTATTTTATGAATGTAGAAAGTTGACAGGTGCATTGAGGATACCAGTATTATTAGGAAAAGTTCAAAAAGATACTTTTTATCACTGTGATTTTACACAATTAATATTTGAGGGAGAATTATCTATAATAGAGTCCAATGCATTTAGAGAAAATGGAAGCTTATCTTCAATTGAATTTTTAAACTGTGGAATTAATAAGATAGGAAGTAAGGCGTTTGGCCTTGAAAATGAAGCGACACTTGATATACATATTCGAGGCGGAAATGATATTGTGAAAGCGTATGCATGGAAGTTAGGAGGAAGGAATCCTGTTTTTGAGTAAAAAGAAGAGATTAAGTATAAAAATTATAATAGTTTTTTTGCTTATCATGGGAACTGTCTGGATAAAAGAGAGAGGGATTTGCCTAAAAGTTGTCGTCAGTGGTTCGATGGAACCTAAATTTCCAGTCGGAAGTATTTGTGCTATTGAAAAAAATTATCCGATAGGGAAAATAAAGACAGGAGATATCATAGCTTTTTCTGTGGATGAAAATACTTGGATTACACATAGAGTAATGCAGATATCGAGAGACGGAAATTTTTTGACAAAAGGGGATGCCAATGAGACGATGGATTTTGGCTGGATAGATAAAAGTCAGTACGAGGGAAAGACGGTTGGACATATTCCGTATATTGGAGTTATCTGTATAGTTTTTTATCGACAAAAAAAGATCATAATTTTTATCATCACAATTTTATTTTTATGGCAGGGAATAGGAAGGAGAAACAAGATTGCAAATAAAGAGAGAGAAAAAATGGATATTGATGGCAGGTCTTTGTTTGTTGACTGCAGTCGGAGGAAGTAAAATTGGTGCATATTTTACCGATTATGAAACAAAGACCAATATATTAACAGTGGGAAAGGTTTCTATTAATTTATATGAGCCAAACTGGGATGGAGAAGATGAGAATGGTCCAGATGTGGATAAAACGCCAGAAAATCCAGATCTAGGAGTGAATAAAGGAAAAGATATTTATCCTTTAAAGGAAATTCCAAAAGACCCTACAATAAAAAATATTGGTATTAATTCAAGTTGGATTTATATAGAAGTAAAATTGCCAAAAGCAGAAATAATGACAGCGAATATGGACGGAACAAGAAATGAGAGGAAGATGACAGAGCTTTTTTCTTATGATATCGACGATAATTGGGAGGAAATTACTCCAGACGAGATAAAAGAAGAAAATAAAACATCCGTAGAGTATAATACATATATTTATGCTTATAAAATGCCTCTAAAAGGTTCTAAAAATTTAGTTGACGGGAGTGACTCCATATATGATGGGGAAAAAACGACACCATTATTTGATAAGATTATTTTTGCAAATGCGATTGAAGGTCAAGGGTTAGAGGAAAAGGAAATATTCATTCCAATTCGAGCAATGGCAATTCAATCAGATAATACAGGTTCTTATTTGGAAGCCTATGAAAAGTATGTAAATCAGAATACAGTTACATCTATGGAATAAATAAGAAATACTAGGAGGGAGAGAAAATTAGTAAAAAATGGATTTTAGTTTTTCTTATCATTTCTTTTGTTGCATTGGCAGAAGTTGGCTCTGTATTTGCCTATTTTACGCAGCAGAAAATGCAGACAAATAAAGTATTGATAGGAGAAAATGAAAGCAAAATAGAGGAAGAATTTCCAGACCCCAATATAAAAGAGATAAATCTCAAAAAAGTGGAGATACATAATAGACAGTCTGTACCTTGTTTTGCGAGGGTAAAACTTCTTTGGAGCGATTTTAATGTAAAACAAAAATCTATCTTAGATATTGATGAAGAAAAATGGGAATATAATCAAGAGGATGATTATTATTACTATAAAGAAGTATTAGCTCCGAATACAGGTTTTGCATCTTTTTTTTCAACTTTGCGCGTGCAAAATCCAACAGAACAAGATGATTTTGAGGTGACAATTTATGAGGAGACATACCAACAAGGTAATTTTTCGAAAAAACAATATAAAGAGGCATTTTTGGAATATCAAAAAAACAGGGGAAATATCAATGGATTGTAAGAAAACTGCTCTGAAGAAACAAGTCTTGTTATTAATTTTTTGTTGGATTATGTTTGTCTGCTTTTGTTTTGCGGCGGCACAGTCAGCAGTTACCTCTGTTGTGAACGAATTGCAGACTGGAGTGATTGATATTTCACTAGAGGAATATATGTTAGATGAAACAGGTAAAGAGATAGCTTGGGAAGACAATAGAAATATTATGCCAGGAGATAGTATTTCTAAAATTCCTAAAATTACAAATAAAGCCATGGATTGTTGGGTACGCGCAAAAGTGAAGGTTTCTTCTAAGATAAAAAAAATAGATTCCCTATCCTTAGAACAGATAGAAGGAATATCTGATGATTGGATAAAAATAGGAGAATACTTTTATTATAAAAAAATAGTACAGACAAAAGAGACAGTGACATTGTTTCAGTCTATCAAAATTCCGGCACAGTGGCTAAAAGAACATGAAGAAAATGAGATAAAAATAGTTATACAAGTAGATGCCATACAGGCGAAGCATTTTACTCCTAATTTTAGTAAAGATACTCCTTGGGGTGGACTTATTATAGAAAAATGTATCCATGAAGATGGATATGATTTAAATGAGTTTAGGAGAGAAACAGAGAGCAGTTTGACTGTTGAGTATGAGGGAAATGCCAAAAAACTAATTGCCGAACCTGATGATTTTTTTGCACAATTTGGTACACTTATGCCAGGAGACGAACAAAAAGATACTGTAAAGATTAAAAATAAGGGAAAAAATCCAGTTAATATTTTTTTTAAGACAGAAGGAATCGAGGAAGCCGAATTTCTCGAAAAGACAGAGCTTACGATTCAAACTCGAGCATCTGATTTGGAAACAGAGAGACTTGTATATAAAGGAAATTTAAGATCAAAAGAGATAGAAAATTATTTACTTCTTGGCTGTTACGAGTCAGGATATGAGGGAGAGTTTATTTTTACTTTAAAACTGCCAGAAGAACTTAGTAATATTTATTCTTTAGAAAAAAGAAAAGTAAAATGGTATTTTATGGCGGAGGAAATAGACGTCCCTACTATATCGACAACTTCTACTGAGGAGAAAGTTACGACTACAACTTCAGTTTCTACAATAACATCTAGTTCAAAAAGAACCACTTCTTCGTATAATTTAAGTACATCAAATTCAACTAATTCTAATAATTTTAATCCATATAAAAACCAAGGAGAAGACGGAAACATTTCACAGAAAACATATCCTAAAACAGGAGATGCAACTAGAACTGAATTTTTCTTTATTTGTGCAATTTTATCATTCATAGGAATTTTTATAATAACAAAAAATTTAAAAAAGGCAGGGAAAGAATAAAAAGAGAGACCATCACTTTAAAAATTGGAAGTGATGGTCTCTTTTTATTATATTTTATCTAAAATAAGGTAGTGACAACTAAGAAAGAATTATGTTAAAATAAAAAGGTTTGAAATTATATCTTATAATTTCACCTATAGGACATAGGATACGGTGTATTTTGAGAACATACCTTATAATTCTGGGAATGAGATAGGCATGTTTTGTGAGTATACCTTAAAAACAGTATAGATGCTTTTGTCTGTAGAGGATAGAATACGATATATTTTATAAGGATAGAAATAAAATTAAAAATCATAATAGAGAAAATAAATAAGTTTTACTTTGGAAGGAGAGCAGATAAAATGAACGTTGTAGATCAGAAATTTGAAAAAGTTTTAGATAATATTGATTTAGCTAATCCAGCTCCGATAGACGAGCCAGAGCGTCAGTATTATTTCATAAAAAAATTAAAACAATGGGTAGAGCAGAGAGAAAAAGAACTTGGACGTCCACTTTATCTTTGTACAAAAACGTTTGGCTGTCAGATGAATGCGAAAGATTCTGAAAAGTTAGAGGGAATTTTAGAGAAAGCTGGTCTGGTGAAATGTGAGGAAGAAAGCAAGGCAGATTTTATTTTTTATAATACTTGTACTGTCCGTGAAAATGCAAATTTAAAAGTATACGGAAGGCTTGGACATTTAAAGAAGATGAAACAGAAAAATCCAAATTTGATGATTGCTCTTTGTGGTTGTATGATGCAGGAAAGCACTGTAGTTGATAAAATTACAAAAAGTTATTCTTTTGTGGACATTATTTTTGGTACGCATAATATTTTTAAGCTTGCAGAGCTTGTATGTAATCGAATTGAGGCTGGAAGTATGATTGTGGATATTTGGAAGGATACGGATCAGATTGTGGAAGATTTGCCAAGTCAGAGAAAATATGGATTTAAGTGTGGAATTAATATTATGTACGGCTGTAATAATTTTTGCAGCTATTGTATTGTTCCGTATGTCCGAGGAAGAGAGAGAAGCAGAAAGCCAGAGGATATTATTAAGGAGATAAAAAAAGTTGTATCTGAAGGAATCGTGGAAATTATGCTGCTTGGACAAAATGTCAATTCGTATGGGAAAAATTTAGATGAACCAATGACGTTTGCCGCACTTTTACGAGAAGTAGAAAAAATTGAGGGATTAAAGAGAATTCGTTTTATGACCCCGCATCCAAAGGATTTATCGGATGAGCTGATTGAGGTCATGGCAAATTCAAGGAAGATTTGTAAACATTTACATCTTCCACTGCAGTCAGGAAGTACAAAAATCTTAAGGGATATGAATCGTCATTATACAAAGGAACAGTATCTTGAACTTGTGAGAAAAATTAAGGAGAAAATGCCAGATGTGGCGCTTACGACAGATATTATTGTCGGTTTCCCAGGAGAGACAAGAGAAGATTTTTTGGAGACGTTAGATGTCGTTAAAAAAGTTCGATACGACAGTGCATTTACATTTCAGTACTCAAAGAGAACTGGAACGAGGGCGGCTATGATGGAAAATCAAATTCCGAAGGAAGAAGTACAAAAAAATTTTGATGAACTATTAAATGTAGTGTCTGAGATTTCTAAAGAACAGATTAAGAAATTAGGGGGAACAATTCAGGAAGTATTAGTAGAAGAGAAAAATGACCATGACAAGACATTAGTGACAGGGAGATTATCGAATAATATATTGGTACATTTTAAGGGAGATGAATCTGAAATCGGAGAACTCATTCCAGTATTATTAAAGGAATCAAAAGGATTTTATTATATCGGAGAGCGAGTAGAGATAGGGAACGAATAAAGAAGATAGAAAGGGATAAAACGATGGCAAAATTAACGCCGATGATGCAGCAGTATATGAAGACGAAGGAAGAGTATAAAGATTGTATCTTATTTTATCGTCTTGGAGATTTTTATGAGATGTTTTTTGATGATGCCATAACTGCATCAAGAGAATTGGAAATTACATTAACTGGAAAAAACTGTGGATTGGAAGATAGAGCACCGATGTGCGGAGTTCCTTTTCACGCTTATGAGAATTATTTGAATCGATTAGTGGAAAAGGGATATAAAGTAGCCATCTGTGAACAAGTTGAAGATCCAAAAACAGCGAAAGGAATTGTAAAAAGAGAGGTTATTCGAGTTGTTACACCAGGAACAAAATTATCGGGCAATACATTAGAGGAAGAAAAGCATAACTATATTATGTGTGTGTTTTGTGAAAATCCGAAATTTGGAATTGCAGTCTGTGATATTACAACAGGGGAATTTTTGACGACAGAATTAGATTCCTTATCGATGCTTTTAGATGAAATTAATAAATTTATGCCAGCAGAAATTATATGTAATGAAGCTTTTTTTATCTGTGGGGCGGATTTAAATCAGATAAAAGAAAAAGTAGGAACGTTGGTAAATCAAATTGCGAGCTATCATTTCCAGGAGGAAGAATGTGAGGAAATTCTAAAGAGGCAGTATAAATTACTTAATATAGAAGGACTTGGAATTAGTGAATATCCGCTTGGAATATTAGCTTGTGGAGCACTCCTTTCTTATCTTCATGAGACTCAAAAAAATGAACTTCAACACTTATCACTTGTGAAGCCTTATTCTATGAGTGAGTATATGAGAATTGATACTGCGACGAGAAGAAATTTAGAGCTCTGCGAGACAATGAGAGAAAAGAAGAAAAAGGGTTCTCTTTTATGGGTACTTGATAAGACAAAGACCGCGATGGGAGCGAGATTACTTCGAACTTATGTGGAACAGCCGCTTCTAAAAAAAGACCAGATTGAAAAAAGACTTTCTGCAGTAGAGACGTTTTATAATGATATTATGTTAAGGGAAGAGCTGAGAGAATATTTAAATTCTATCTATGATTTGGAGAGATTGACGACTAAAATTAGCTATGGAACTGCAAATCCAAGGGATTTAATTGCTTTTAAAAATTCTCTCAAGCTTTTGCCATTGATTAAGGAATTACTCATAGCTGCCAAGGATTCTTTGCTTTGTGAATGTTTTGAGGAGCTAGATGAGTTAAGAGATTTATATGAATTGGTTGATAAAACAATTGTAGAAGAACCACCAGTTCAAATTACAGAGGGTGGAATGATAAAAAATGGCTACTCAAAAGAGCTTGATATGTTAAAGGCGGCAAAGACGGAGGGAAAGACTTGGCTTGCCGATTTGGAGAGCAGGGAGAGAGAAAAAACTGAAATTAAAAATTTAAAAATTAAATATAACAAAGTATTTCATTATTATTTTGAGGTGACGAATTCCTATAAAAATTTAGTTCCAAATTATTTTATTCGAAAACAGACTTTAACAAATGCAGAGCGCTATACGACAGAAGAATTGGAAAAGATTGCAGAGACAATTTTGAATTCGGAAGATAAATTATATGAATTGGAATATGAAATTTTTGTAAAGCTGAGAAATGATATTGCAAATGAGATGGAGCGTATTAAACGAACTGCTCATGCGGTGGCGAAAATCGATGTATTTTGTTCTCTCGCTGCAGTGGCATCCAATAATAATTATGTGCGGCCTAAAATGAATAAGACGGGAGTTATCTCCATTCAGGACGGACGACATCCAGTTATAGAAAAGATGATATCAAACGACTCCTTTATTGCAAACGATGTGTATTTAGACCAGAAAAAACATAAAATTTCTATTATTACAGGTCCAAATATGGCAGGAAAATCTACATATATGCGACAAATAGCTTTGATTGTCCATATGGCACAGATGGGGTCTTTTGTGCCAGCGGCAGAAGCAAATATCGGTATTGTGGATCGTATTTTTACGCGAGTGGGCGCTTCAGATGATTTAAGTTCAGGTCAGAGTACTTTTATGGTAGAAATGAATGAGGTCGCAAATATTTTGCGAAATGCAACGAAAAATAGCTTACTTATTTTAGATGAGATTGGTCGAGGAACGAGTACTTTTGATGGGCTTAGTATTGCGTGGGCCGTGGTAGAATATATTAGTGATAAAAAATTACTTGGGGCAAAGACTCTTTTTGCCACACATTATCATGAGCTGATGGAGTTGGAAGGTAAAATTCCAGATGTGAATAATTATTGTATTTCTGTCAAGGAGCAGGGAGATGACATTGTATTTCTGAGAAAAATTATTCCAGGCGGTGCAGATAAGAGCTATGGAATTCAAGTTGCTAGATTAGCAGGAGTTCCTCAACAAGTCATCGATCGTGCAAAAGAAATAGCAAAAACCTTGAACGAGGAGGATATTGTCGGGAAGGTTAGAAATATTTCGACGACAGAAAACAAGAAAAAAGCAAAAAAGGAAGATGAGCCACAACAGCTTAATTTCTTTGATGAGCTTAAGAAAAATAAAGAGGAATCTGACGTGTTAAAAGAGATGAGAGGAATTGATTTGGCAAATACGACTCCAATTCAGGCTTTGCATTTTCTATATACATGGCAGGAGAAACTAAAGTAGAAATGATATAGTGAGAAGGTGAGGAAAATGGCAGAAATTAAAATGCTAGATCAAAGAACAATTAATCAGATTGCAGCAGGAGAAGTAATCGAGAGACCGTCATCTGTTGTAAAGGAATTGGTGGAAAACGCAATGGATGCCAAGGCAACGATGATTACTATAGAGATTAAAGAAGGTGGAATTGACTTTATTCGAATTACAGATAATGGATTTGGTATTGACAAAGAGCAGGTGGAGACTGCCTTTTTGCCTCACGCTACGAGTAAAATTCGCAGCATAGAGGATTTATTAGATGTAGCTTCTCTTGGATTCCGAGGAGAGGCGCTCGCAAGTATTGCAAGTGTTGCAAAGGTAGAGCTGATTACGAAGACAGACCGCAGCATGACAGGAGTTAGATACCAAATCGAGGGTGGTAAGGAGATTGCAAAAGAGGAAATAGGTTGTCCAGTGGGAACTACTTTTGTGATTAAACATTTATTTTATAATACGCCTGCCAGAAGAAAGTTTTTAAAGTCTAAAAATAGCGAGGCAGGATATATTGAGCAGCTTTTATATCATCTTGCCCTTAGTCATCCTAATATAGCTTTTAAATTAATTGTCAATAATAAAAATAAACTAAATACAAATGGGAATGGCAGTTTAAAGGATGTTATTTATCAAATTTATGGAAGAGAAACTGCCTCGAATCTTATCGCCATTAAGGCGGAAAACTCTTTTATGAAAATAGAGGGATTTATCGGAAAACCAGTACTCTCAAGAGGAAATCGTCAGGCAGAGACATATTTTATTAATAAGAGATATATTAAGAGTAAACTGATGAGCAAGGCGATTGAGGAGGCTTATAAATCTTTTACAATGGTGCATAAGTATCCGTTTACCGTTCTTCATATTGAGATAAAACCAGAACTTTTGGATGTTAATGTTCATCCAGCAAAGATGGAAGTTCGAATGAAGAGAGAAGAGGAGGTTTATTCCTTTATCTATACAACACTTCGAGAGGCATTGAATCGAAGAGAAATGATTCCAGATATTTCTCTTAGTGGAAAAAAGAAAGAAAAATTAAGGCAGGAAGAAAAAATAGAACCTTTTGAGGTAAAGCGAGGAGGATATGGTTCTCCTTATACAAAACCGAAAATGTTAAGAGAGAGCGATAATTTCTTTGAAAAACCGAGAAATATGACAAAAGCTGAGCAAAAAGAGAAGATAAAACAAGAGTTAAAAACTTTAGAAGAAGTATTAAAGCCAAGAGAAAGTAAAAAAGAGGGAGAAAGCCAAAAGGAACAGCTAGAAAAGTTAGATATTATACTACAAAATAATATTGAATTTGAAAATGACAGGGAAAATTCCGATATGAGTATAGAGAAAAAAACTCAGATGGACGTTAGAGGAAGCGATGCTATCGCCAAGAGGGCATATAAGATTTCAAAGAGTGAGGCAGAGGATGCTAAGGAAGAGGAAAAAGATTCTAAGCAGCAGATAAACTTAAAAGAGCGAGAGCAATACAGCAATAATCTGAGTGAAGAAAGAAATATAATAGAGGAAAAAAATGAGGAAAAACCAGAGCAGCTTAGCTTTTTTTCAGAGGAGGAAAAGAAAGAACAAAAAAAGAAGTATAAAATTATAGGCTCACTTTTTGATACTTATTGGCTATTAGAGGGAGAAAATAAGCTTTTTATGTTAGATCAGCATGCGGCACATGAGAAGGTGATGTTTGAGAAGTTAATGGAACAAAAGAAAGAGCAAAAAATATATGAACAGCAATTAAATCCTCCTATTGTCGTCTCACTTACAATAAATGAGCAGGAAATGATACAAAAATACGAGGAACAGTTTCAGAAGTTAGGATTTACAATAGAAGAATTTGGAAGTAATGAGTACTGTATTAGAACAGTTCCTGCTAATTTATATGGTCTAGGAGAGCGAGAGGTTCTTATAGAGATGATAGATCAGCTCTGTGAGGATGGAATTTTATTGGAGCCAGATAAGATTTTTTATAAAATTGCCACGATGGCATGCAAAGCAGCAGTAAAGGGAAATCAGAGATTATCCTTAGCGGAAGCGCAGGCTTTAGTTGAGCAGCTTATGAGTTTAGAAAATCCATATACTTGTCCGCATGGCCGACCTGTGTTTATTTCCATGTCTAAGACAGAAATCGAAAAAATGTTTAAGAGAATTCAGTCTTGATACAAAAAATCATACTCACAGAGTATATCTCATTGTATGCCCTGCGAGTGAAAATAGCTTATACTGTTTTATGATATATGCGATACAGATAGAAAGGTGGCGAGAACAAGATGGAAAGGAAATCTCTTGTTGTTTTAACTGGTCCTACAGCGGTTGGAAAGACAGAATTGTCGATAGGATTGGCAAAACAGATAAATGGAGAAATTATTAGTGCAGATTCTATGCAAATTTATAAATATATGGATATTGGTACTGCGAAAATAAAAAAAGAAGAGATGAATGGCATAAAGCATTATCTAGTAGACGAGTTAGAGCCAACAGATGAATTTAATATTGTTCGATTCCAGAAAATGGCAAAAAAGGCGATGGAAGAAATTTGGCAAAAAGAAAAAATACCGATTATTGTTGGGGGAACAGGATTTTATATTCAATCTATTGTATATGATATTGATTTTTCGGAGGAAAAAGAAGAAAATGGATATCGGCAGGAATTAGAACAATTGGCAAGGGAAAAGGGGGGAGCTTGGCTCCACGAGCAATTGAGAAAAGTAGATCCTATCTCGGCAAAAAAAATCCATCCTAATAATATAAAAAAAGTAATTCGAGCTTTAGAATACTATAAAGAAAATAATGCTCCGATTTCTACTCATAATGAAGAACAGATGCAAAAAGAATCTCCATATCATTTTGCGTATTTTGTGCTAAATCGAGATAGGAGTATTTTGTATGAGAGAATTGATAAAAGAGTGGATCTTATGATAGAAGAAGGCTTATTGGAGGAAGTAAGAAGTCTAAAAAAGAGAGGTTATACAAAAGAGCTTGTATCTATGCAGGGACTAGGATATAAAGAAATTTTAGATTATCTAGATGGGGAATGCAGTTTAGAGAATGCAATATATCGATTAAAGAGAGATACAAGACATTTTGCAAAGAGGCAACTTACTTGGTTTAGAAGAGAGAAAGAGACAATCTTTGTGGAGAAAGAAAACTTTTTGTCAGACAAAGAAATACTATCTTATATGGTAGAAAAATTGAGAGAAAAAAAGGTGATACCATAAAAAATTAGAATGATTGACAAGGTATTTTTTATTTTATAAAACGAATGAATTACTCCCACTGCTTGCGTTATGTTTAGAAGTGGGAGCTTCTTAATGAAAAGAGATTAAAAAAGAAAGGAAAAGATTTAAATGTATTGTATAGAGGAACAGTATGAAATGATGGGAATTTCAAAAGATGTATATTATTTTTGCAAACAAATCGAGAATGATTTAGAGCAAAGATTTGCTGTAATTGATGAGGTGGCAGAATATAATCAGTTAAAAGTACTGAAAGCAATGCAAAAAAATCGTCTTGCTGAGGAACATTTTGCAGGTACAACTGGTTATGGATATAACGACAGCGGAAGAGAGGCAGTAGAAAAAATTTATGCAGATGTCTTTCACACAGAAGATGCTCTTGTAAGGCCACAGATTACTTGTGGAACACATGCGCTTGCATTGGCACTTTTTTCTAATCTAAGACCAGGGGATATACTACTCTCACCAGTTGGAAAACCATATGATACGTTAGAGGAGGTTATTGGAATTCGCAATTCTAAAGGATCTTTAAAGGAATATGGAATTGGATATGAACAAGTAGATTTGATAGATGATAGGGAGTTTGATTATGATAATATCGATAGAGTATTACAAAATAAAAATATAAAGCTCGTTACAATTCAAAGGTCAAAAGGATATGCCACAAGACCTACTTTTTCTGTAGAGCAGATAGGAAAGTTAATTCAATTTATAAAAGAGAGAAGACCAGAGATTATTTGTATGGTAGATAATTGCTATGGAGAATTTACTGAGAAAATAGAACCGACAGATGTGGGAGCAGATATGATTGTTGGTTCTCTTATTAAAAATCCTGGTGGTGGTCTTGCACCAATTGGTGGATATATTTGTGGAAAGAAAGAATGTGTAGAAAATGCATCTTATCGACTTACTTCACCGGGACTTGGCAAGGAAGTTGGTGCAACTCTTGGAGTGACAAAGCAGTTTATTCAAGGACTTTTTTTTGCACCTACAGTGACGGCTAGTGCATTAAAGGGAGCGATTTTTGCTGCAAATATTTATGAGAAATTAGGATTTCATGTCGTTCCAAATAGTGTGGAGGATAGACATGATATTATTCAGGCAGTCGAATTTGGAAAACCAGAGTATGTCATTGCTTTTTGTGAGGGAATTCAAAAAGCAGCGCCAGTTGACAGCTATGTTGTTCCTGTTCCATGGGATATGCCAGGATATGATAGTGAGGTTATCATGGCAGCGGGGGCATTTATGTCTGGTTCTTCCATCGAGCTTAGCGCAGATGCGCCAATTCGTCCGCCTTATGCGGTATATTTCCAGGGAGGATTGACTTTTCCACATGCAAAATATGGAATTATGATGTCGCTGCAAAGAATTTGCGAGAAGACGAATCTGAGAATTTCATAGTGAAAAAGGACATTTTTTGTGAAATATTGTGTACAAAAAAAATGAAATATGGTAACATGAAGGTGGTTTCTTTTTAATTGGTATATGAATGGGAGAATAGATTGGAGGTCTATGGAACAAAAAGTTTATCGAAAAATGAAAGATTTGCCAGAGAGTGACAGACCGTATGAAAAATGCCAAATTTATGGGGTAACTTCACTTACAGACGCAGAATTATTGGCCGTTATTATTCGTACAGGTACAAGAAATTGCCAGTCAGTGGAGCTGGCACAGCGAATACTTTCTATTTCTGGTCAATATGAGGGAATTCTCTCCATTCATCATGTGACAATGGAAAATTTACTGGAATTAAAAGGGATTGGATTAGTAAAAGCAATACAAATTTTATGTGTGGCGGAGCTTGCGAAAAGACTTGCGAAAGCTAGTGTGGATAGGAGAGAGTTTCAGTCTCCAAAAGAGGTGGCAGAGGCATATATGGAATCCATGAGACATTTAGAAAAAGAAGAAGTCAGGCTTTTATTATTTGATGGCAAGCATCGCTTCATAAAAGAAGTTATTATTTCAGTAGGAACAGTAAATGCGTCTATTTGTAATCCGAGAGAAATTTTTATTGAGGCACTAAATGCAAAGGCTGTTTATATGATTTTATTACATAATCATCCGTCCGGAGATCCAACACCTAGTGGAGAGGATATAAGAATAACGAAAAAGCTTCGAGATGGTGCTAATATGATCGGAATTCCACTCTCAGACCATATTATTATTGGAGAGCATTGTTATACTAGTTTTAAAGAAAAAGGATTGATATAAGGAAGGGGAAAAATATGCAAGAAAGGGCTTATGGAGTCGATCTCGGGACAAGTGCAATCAAAATTTATCTAAAGGGAAGTCAATCAGTTGTAGAACAAAAAAATATGATTACAACGGAAGGGAAGGATAAAATTATTGCATATGGAGACCGCGCATATGATATGTATGAGAAAACTCCTAAGAAAATAAGAGTAATACAGCCAGTGAGAAATGGTGTGATTGCCGATAGTGTTTCTATGGAAGAGATTTTAAATTTGATGATTACAGAGTATGATAAAAAAATTTCTGCTTTTAGTGTGGCACGAAAGGAATTTATGATTGCGATTCCATCTAATATTTCAGAAGTAGAAAAAAAGGCTTTCTATGATTTAGCGTATAATTGTGGTATAAAAGCCAAAAATATAAAAATGGTAGAAAAGTCAGTAGCAGGTGCACTTGGTGCTGGTGTGAATGTAGTAGAACCAAAAGGAACGATGATTGTGGATTTAGGAGCTGATACGACAGAGATTTCTATTTTATCTCTCGGAGGAATTGTGACGAGTACAGTTCTAGAGATTGGTGGAAATAAATTGGACGAGGCAATTGTGCAGTATATTCGAAGAGAAAATCAGCTATTATGTGGTCGAAAAACCGCAGAGAAAATAAAAATAGAGCTTGGAAATGCATTTGCATCTGATGATGAGATTACGATGGATGTTGTGGGAAGAGATGTAATGACAGGACTTCCAAAAAAAATGCCTATTTCTTCACAAAATGTGTACAAAGCAATTGGTGAATATTTAAGTACAATTATTGATTCTATTAAATTTATGTTGGAGCAGACACCACCAGAATTATCTGCGGACATTATTAATGATGGAATTTATTTTATCGGTGGCGGGTCAAAAATGACAAACCTCAATTTATTAGCGCAGTTAGAGACAGGATTAAATATTAATATGATGGAAGAACCAGAGAAAGCTGTGGCAATAGGACTTGGAAAAATTATTGAACAGGCAGAGTTAAAAGAGTTAGCATTGCCATTTGAAGATATCAATTGACCATCTACCGTAAGGCAGGGAGGCAAAGGATGAATCGAAGGAATAATTTCAAATTATCTAAAAAAATATGTCTTATGATTGGAACAATACTTTGTGTCAGCTTATTTGCGTTAAGTCTAAAAGCTGAGGGAGCGGTGAAACCATTAAAAAATACGGTTTCTTTCACTGTGACACCAGTACAAAGCCAAATAAATAAGATAGGAAATTGGTTTATCGATCATATCTCATTTCTTTCTAATCTCTCAAATATAAAAAAAGAGAATGATGAATTGCGAACAAAGGTAGAACAATTAGACGCAAAAGTAAGTCAGATGGAAAAAGAAGAGACGGAATTAAAACGTCTTAGAAAACTATTAGATTTGAGCGAGAAATATAGCGAATATCCATCTGTCGGTGCCAATGTAATTGGAAGAGGTCCTGGAAATTGGTTTGATACGATTGTCATTGATAAGGGAAAGAAAGATGGAATCGAGGAAGGAATGAATGTCCTATCAGGAGATGGATTGGTAGGAATTGTTGTTGAAGTACAAGATAGAAGTTCTCAAATTATGTCAATCATTCATGATGAGAGCAATGTGAGTGCTATGTCTTTAAAGACAAGTGATATTTGTATGGTAAATGGAGATCAAGAGACAATAGAAGAAGGATATATTAAAATTGAAGATATTGATAGGAATGCTGAAGTTGCAGAGGGAGATGAGATTGTAACCTCTAATATAAGCTCGAAGTATTTAGCAGGATTAACGATAGGAAAAATTAAGGATATAAAATTAAGTGATTCTAAGTTATCCAAGACAGCAAAACTAGAACCAGCAGTGGATTTTAAACATTTACAAGAGGTACTTATTATAAAAAAAGTAAAATCTGATGAAACTTCAGAGAAAGAAGAAACAAAAACGAGTGAGACAAAGACAGAGAATAAGGATACATCGGAAGAGGAAGAATAAAGATGAGGGATGAGGCAAAAAAAATTATCATAGTAGCAATTTTGATTATAATTGGATTTCTGCTTCAGACGTCTGTATTTCCTTTTTTTACCTTATTTGGAACTATTCCTAATATTATTCTGTTATTAGTTGTCTCGGTTGCGGTAATGAATGGAAGTATATCCGCTATGATTGTAGGGTTTATATGTGGACTTCTTATCGATATTATGTACGGTGGATCGTTAGGTATCTATGCTTTTTTCTATATGTTTTTAGGATATATAAATGGATATTTTCATGTATTATTTTTTGCAGAGGCAAGTTTTTTGCCTCTTATCCTTGTATTTATAAATGATTTTATTTATCATATTTTAACATATCTTATATTTTTTTTACCGCAAAAAAAATGGAATTTTCTTTTTTATTTAAAGAAAATTATTTTGCCAGAGTTAATATATACGACAGTCATTTCTCTTATTATGTACCAAATATTTTTTAAAATTTATCAGTTAACGAAGAAAAAAAAGAAAAAGAAAAAAAGGAGGTCATAACATGTTTTCTAGATTTAAAAAGTCATTATGCGATTTATTAGAAAATAGATTGGCAGTTTTATCTTTTGCATGTATTCTTCTTTTTTTAGCACTTATCTATCGACTGTTTGTCTTACAAATTGTAGAGGGGGAATTCCATGCTTCTCAGTTTGCCAATAAGACAAAGAAAGAAATTATTGTAAATGGAACAAGAGGAAGTATATATGACGTAAATGGTAAGTTTCTCGCCTATGATAAATTATCTTATACGGTATATTTTGAGAATACAGATAAATTTGCAACCTTAGCGAAAGAAAATGATACATCTGAGAGCGAAGAAAAAAATAAAGTAATTTATCTTCTTGTAAAAAAACTTGAAAAAAATGAAGACGAAATTATAACAGAATTACCTATCGAGATAAAAAAGGATGGAAAGCTTAAGTTTACAGTAAGTGGAACGAGAAGAACACAATTTTTAAAGGAAGTATACGGACTTTCGGATTATGAAAAATTAACTGGTTCAGATAAAAAAGAGGCAGATAAGCTTTTAAAAAGTAGTGCAGAAGAAGTATTCCAATTTTTAAGGTATGGAGAAGGGGGATATAAAAATTATACTAAAATGTTTAATATTAGTGAGGAATATTCCAAAAAAGATGCCTTAAAGATTATGAATATTCGATATATGCTTTATTTAAATCGTTTTTCGCAGTTGACTCCAGTAAAGATTGCCTCTAATATTAGTGAGAAATCTTTAGTAGAAATTGAAGAAGATGAAGCAAATTTTACAGGAATTAGTATTAAAACAGATTCAATTAGAGTATATAATGATAGTAAGTATTTTTCTCATATTATAGGATATACTGGTGCAATCTCAGAATCTGAGCTGGAAGAGCAAAATGCGAAGGAGACTATATATGAGTCCAGTGATATGATTGGAAAAACTGGCTTAGAGAAATCTATGGAATCTTATTTAAGAGGGAAAAAGGGAAAACAAGAAGCTTATATAGACAGTATGGGAAAGGTACTTCAAGTAACACAAAAAGCAGAAGCTCAGGCGGGAAATGATATTTATTTAACGATTGATGCTGATTTACAAAAGTACTGCTATGATACTTTAGAACGTAGACTGGCGGGAATTATACTAGAAAAACTGACAGAAAAAACGAGAGAAGAATTAGATGATAATGGAGAGATTATGATTTCTATTCAGGATGTATATAATGCTTTTTTTGAGAATAATATATTAGATATCGATGAAATCTCTTCGGAAAAGGCAACGGAAACTGAAAAAGAAGTCGCTTCTTTATTAGAAGATAAAAAATCGCGAGTCATATCTTTTATTACGAACCAGTTAGAAGGTGAAGCCACTGTTCAAGGACAATTAGAAGGTTCAAAGAAAGACTATATGCAGTATGTATATGATTTTTTATCTGAAGATGGAATTATTAATAGTACATTAATTGATACAGAGGATGAAAATTACAAAAAATGGAGACAAGAAAAAGAATCTCTGCAGAGTTTTTTAAAGTATGCCATTAATAAAGAGTGGATTTCTATCACAAATCTCGACTTATCTAGTAATTATTATAGTACAAATGAGATATATGAGGCATTATTAGGTTATATAAAAGAAGAATTGAAAGATAGGACAGACTTTGACAAACTTTTATATAAGGCTATGATACAATCAAGTGAGTTATCAGGGAGAAAAGTATGTTCCTTGCTATTAGCGCAAGGAATTGTAGAAAGAGATAGTGACTATGAGGACTTAGAGTCAGGTTCCATAGGGGCCTATAGCTATATCTCGGAAAAGATTAAAAAAATGGAGATAAAGCCAGACCAGCTCGCCTTAGATCCTTGTTCAGGTTCTGTGGTAGTGACAGATACAAAGACTGGAAATATACTAGCTTTAGTAACATATCCAAGTTATGATAATAATAAGCTGGCCAATAATATTGATTCGAAATATTACGAATCCTTACTTGAAAATAAGACAAAACCATTGTATAATAGAGCAACTCAAGAAAAAAAAGCACCTGGTTCTACGTTTAAGCTACTTACTAGTATTGCGGCATTGCAGGAGAATATTATTAGTGGAAAAACAAAAATTGAGACAAAAGGTATTTTTAAAAAAGTAACTCCATATTCGAAATGTTGGATTTATCCAGAAAATCATGGAAAAATTAATGTTTCTGAGGCAATAGGAGTCTCCTGTAACTATTTCTTTTATAATGTAGGATATAAAATGTGTACACAAGATGGAGAATATCAGTCTAAACAAGGCTTAAATTTACTTCATAAATATGCAGCAATGTTTGGATTGGATGAAAATTCAGGAGTGGAAATTTCAGAGGCAAGTCCAAATATTGCAGACGATGACCCGATTCGTGCATCAATTGGACAAAGTAATAATGCTTTTACAGCGACACAAATTTCTAGATATGTGACAGCAGTTGCTAATAAAGGTGATTTGTATAGCTTAACTTTAATTGATAAAGTAAAGAGTAGTAAGGGCAAAGTTATTCAGAAAAATAATAAAGAAGAAAGAAAAACAGAATTAGATATTAAAGATTCAGCTTGGAGTTTAGTTCACAATGGTATGTATCAAGTTACACATGGAGATGGAAGTTCCATTAATAATTTATATGGAACTTTCAAAATAAAGGTATCGGGAAAAACTGGTACAGCACAGGAAGATAAAACGAGAGCAAACCATGCGTTATTTGTATCTTTCGCTCCATCGAATAAACCAGAGATATCGATTACAACGGTTATTCCGTATGGTTATACATCTTCCTACGCAGCGGAGGCGACAAAAGATTTTTATAAATATTATTTTAATTTGATTTCTACAACGGAAAAGAAAAATAAAAATGCGTTATTACCAACGAGCGGCACGACATCTGCTGATTAAAAGTTAACAATTTCATAGTAATAAGAGGTGAAGTCATGGGCAGTCCGGTGATTATTAAAGGGAACAAATATGGATTTGTACTTGTACTGGATGAACAGTTAGATTTTATTTTACTGAGAAGAGAAATTGCGGCAAAGTTTAGAGAGTCGAACCGATTTTTTAACGCAAGTAGTCAGGTTGCGATTCAGTTTGAGGGTCGAAAACTATCGAGTGAGGAAAAAGGTTTAGTGCTAGAGACAATAAAGGAGACGACAAATCTTAATATCTCCTATATTGTAGAAGAAGAAAAGAAGCAAGAAACTTATTTGAGCACTCAGACAAAAGAAATAAAAAAAGAAATACAAAAGATACCTTCTCTAGAATTGCCCGCTGGAAAAAGTCATTTTTATCGAGGAAATTTAACAGCAGGGCAATCGATAGAAGTAAAAGGAAATATCACTCTATTGGGAGATATTAAGAAAGGGGCATTTGTGAGTGCGCGGGGCAATATTCTCGTTATTGGACAAGTACAGGGAATGGTCTATGCAGGTTATCCAAATCATAGCCAATGTTTTGTTATGGCGCTTAACTTGAATCCTACACAGCTTCGTATAGGAAAAATATATCTATATGAAAAAAAGAAAAAAATTCCCAAAAAAGCACAGGTAGATGACAATCAAATAAAACCACAATTTGCTTTTATAGAAAAAGGCTCTATTCGCATGGAGTTATTAGAAAAGACATGCAGATATAATATATGAGAGACTGCATAGCAGATTCTTGGAGCAATAAGAACAATTAGCTTTGTAATAGATATTTGTTTTTATGTCGTAATATAAAAAGTGAGATTTTCATAGTAAAAAGGCAGTATTGGAGGAATAAAAATGAGTGAGGTCATTGTAATTACATCTGGTAAGGGTGGCGTTGGAAAGACAACTACCACTGCAAATATAGGAGCTGGACTTGCAAAATTAGGGAAGAAAGTTGTCCTGGTTGATACAGATATCGGGCTTCGCAATTTGGATGTAGTAATGGGATTGGAAAATCGAATCGTCTATAATTTAGTGGATGTTGTAGAGGGGAACTGCCGTATGAGACAGGCATTAATTAAAGATAAAAGATATCCGAATCTTTCTCTTATGCCGTCTGCACAGACGAGAGATAAGACCGCAGTCACACCAGAACAGATGAAGAAATTAATTGAGGAGCTAAAAGAGGAATTTGAGTATATTATATTGGACTGTCCAGCAGGAATTGAGAGAGGATTTCAAAATGCCATTGCTGGAGCCACATCCGCTATTATCGTCACGACACCAGAAGTTTCGGCTATTCGAGATGCAGATCGAATTATTGGCTTATTAGAGGCAAGTGAAATAAAAGATGTATCACTTATCGTAAATAAGATTCGAGTAAATATGGTGAGAAGAGGAGATATGATGTCGGTCGAGGATGTTATTGATATTTTGGCGATAGATTTAATAGGAATTGTTCCAGATGATGAAAATATTGTAGTGGCATCCAATGATGGAGAACCGCTGGTAGGTTCTTTCTCTAAAGCTGGAACGGCTTATATGAATATATGTGGAAGAATTTTGGGAGAAGATATTCCATTTTTAGATTTGGAGAGAGAAAATCTTTTTATTCGAGTAAAAAGACTTTTGAAAAAAGAGTATTAGAAGGACATTACGGTATGAGGAAGAATAATAATAAAATCCAAAAGAGACTAAAACTATATATTGATGTCAAGAAATATAATTGGGATGACTATAATTGGTTTTTAGCAATTATTGTGTTTTCCATATGTTGTTTTGGAGTTATTTGTATTCACTGTGCCGACAGTAGCTTTACTGGAAAACAAATTTTAGGATTAATTATGGGAACTATTTTGATGATTGGATTTTCTTGTATTGATTATCATAAAATATGTGACTGGTACTGGGCAATCTATGGCATCTTGAATTTTTTATTAGTTTTAGTATTAGTGATTGGAAAAGAAGTAAATGGCTCAAAAAGATGGGTGGATTTAAAAGTTTTTACTTTTCAGCCTTCTGAGTTTGCTAAAGTATTAATTATTTTATTTGTGGCAGCCTACGTGGATGCTCATCGAAAGGAAATGGATGAAGCATTTATGTGGGTAAAATTACTCGTATTTTGCTGTGTTCCAGTTATACTTATTGTGACGGAACCAGATTTGTCTACAACAATTGATTTTATTTGTATTTTGGCAGCCATTGTATTTGTAGGAGGAATTAGTCTAAAATTTATTCGCAATGTTTTGATTATTATAATTCCAGTTATGGGTGTGGCCTTTTGGTATATACAGACACCAGGGCAAAAATTATTGAAGCCTTATCAGCTTACTAGAGTTATGACATTCTTGCATCCACAAAATTATGTGGATAGTTCAGGATATCAACAAAATAACTCTATTATGGCGATTGGATCAGGTAGATTGCTTGGAAAAGGTTTATTTAGTAATTCTGTCTCCGATGTAAATGGAAGTAGTACAGGTTTAATTTCTGAGCAGCAAACAGATTTTATTTTTTCGGTGGTAGGAGAATCGTTAGGTTTTGTTGGAAGTGTTATTGTTATTGCATTTTTAGCCTTAATAGTGTTACAATGTATATTAGTGGCAAAAAGGGCGAGGGATATTTCAGGCAAATTGATTGCGACGGGGATGGCGGCTCTTGTATGCTTTCAGTCGTTTATCAATATCGGTGTTGCCACAGCGTTATTACCCAATACAGGGTTACCGTTGCCATTTCTTAGCTATGGCTTAACCTCGTTAATTAGTAACATGATAGGAATAGGTGTAGTATTGAATATTAGTTTGCAAAGAAGACGTTAGGAGGAAGAAAATGACAATAGGTTTAATTGCACATGATGCGAAGAAAAAATTGATGCAGAATTTTTGTATTGCGTATAGGGGTATTTTAAATAAGCACACACTTTGTGCTACTGCAACAACAGGAAGATTAATTGAGGAAGTAACAAATTTGGATGTACATAAATATTTAGCTGGTCATTTAGGCGGACAACAGCAGCTTGCATCTGAGATTGAGAATAATTTGATTGATATGGTAATTTTTCTTAGAGATCCTCAAAGACCGAAAAAACATGAGCCAGATATTTTCAATATTCTTCGCTTATGTGATGTTCATAATATTCCAGTTGCAACTAATTTAGCAACTGCAGAATTGCTTGTGAAGGCTTTAGATAGGGGAGATCTGGGCTGGAGAGATATGTACAAATAAGGAAAGTTAACATGAAGAAAAAAATAATATATTTGATGATGGGAGTATTACTATCTTCTTTTGTATTGACGGGATGTAATTCTCCTATCTCATCCTTTTTCTCATATGATAATTCTTATGAGACTGTGTATGAAAAGGATGAGTCATTACAATACGGAAATAAAGTAACTGGTATGGCAAAAAATTTGGTTGTGATATCAAAAGATGAGCAGACAGATAAAAAGTATAAGAGAAAAGATTTACACGGAGCTATCTGCATTAATTTAGATGCAGAGGAGTCACTGCAAAAATACAAAGTGTTTGAGAAAGTGTATCCAGCGAGCATTACAAAGGTTATGACGGCGTTGGTTGTCTTAGAAAATGCAGATTTGAATGATGTAGTGACAGTAGATGAGAATATTACATTTAAGGAAGATGACGCAGTTAAATTGGGACTAAAAAAGGGCTCAAAAGCGACTGTAGATCAGCTTTTTAATGCTTTGTTAGTGCACTCGACAAATGACGCAGCGATTATTTTGGCAAAACACGTGGCGGGTTCCGAAGAGGAATTTGTAGAGATGATGAATGCAGAAGCTAAAAAACTTGGAGCAACAGGGACGCATTTTTCTAATTCGCATGGATTGCATGAAAAAGATCATTATACAACTCCGTATGATCTTTACTTGATTTTTAAAAAAGCATGTACGTATGATAAGTTTATAGAAGTAGTTAGTCAATCGGAATGTGAGTTTATTTATACAGATGCAGATGGGGATGAGCATGTACAAGATATGGAAAGCTCCAACCAATATCTAACTGGTGAGAGAGAGATACCAGATGGAGTGAAGATGATTGGTGGAAAGACAGGTACAACGGATGCAGCGGGTTCTTGTTTAATTGTTCTTACAAAAAATAAAGATGGAGATAGGATGATAACAGCGGTGCTCGGTGCAGATGATAAAGATGACTTATATCGCGATATGTCAGAATTGATATCAAAAACGAGCAAAAAATAGCAAAAACTAGTTGTTATTTTAGTGAAAATACACTATAATGATAAAGTAAGAAGCGACCTCTCGAGTGCAAAGAAAATTGTATTTTTTGCTTTGTGGGTAATAGCTGGTCGGTGGCTAAGTCACGAGAACCAAGGGCAAATATAAAATTTAAGAAAGGAAAAGCTATTTAGATGAAACCTATAAAACAGCATAAGCGAGTTTATAGGTATGTACCGATGGCTAGTCGGGAATTTACGACTGTGGACTGTAACTCGTTAGTAGATATTGTAAGGATACAAATCGCAGAGGTACAGGATGAAACAGTAAGAGAAAACTGTAAAGTTTCTCCAAATCATCTAGCATATACATATCCGTATATGTTTTTAGTAGCAGGACGACTGTATGGTAGAGATTATTTCAGGAGTAAAAGGAAAAGGAAAAACAAAAATTTTAATTCAAAAGGTAAACGATGATATCAAATTGACACATGGTACAATTGTTTACCTTGATAAAAACAATAAGCATATGTATGAATTAAGCAATCGTATTCGTCTTATTGTTGTTCCAGATTATAAGATTTCAAATTGTGATATGTTCTTAGGATTTATAGCAGGAATCGTATCTCAAGACCATGATTTAGACAAGATTTATTTAGATAGTTTCTTAACAATTGCCAAAATTGACGGTAACTTAGAGCAAACTATTAAGAAATTACAGGCAATTTCTGAGGAGTTCCAAGTAGATTTCGTTATCAGTGCATCTATCGATAAAGAAGATTTGCCAGAGGATCTTCAATCTCTCGTATCAGTTTCTTTATAATTAAGAATAGCAGTGTGCGAAACTAAGTTTTTTAGTGAGAACTTGGTGAACAAATGCATAAAGAAAATAAATTAGGCTGTTTCAAATGAGGAGAACTTTTGAGACAGTCTTTTTTATTATACTTCACAAAACTTACACAGTTTATTCTTGAATTTTTTTTTAATACCTTATACAATAGAATAGATTTTAAAATAAGACAGTTATGAGAAATTGCTGGTAGTATTAGTTTACTGGGAAAGTCACTGTCAAGCGATGAGATAAACAAATAAATTTGTTTGAGGCTTGGAATTTGACTGATTAAATCGTATGAGCACGCAGCACGGCTGTGGAGAGCGAATACGGTTGCGATTGTGGAAGTGCAAAGCACGGAACAATCGGATTTTCGTCTATCGTGGTGCCTGAGTATAGCAGGTATATTAGTTTAGGAGGGAAGAATGAGCGAATTATATAGAACTTATTCGGGATATCTAAAAGAAAAGTACGGAGAAAAAGTATATAAGCTTCCAGTTAAGCTTCCGATTAGTTGTCCTAATAGAGTGGATGGAAGTGGATGTAGTTTTTGTTCAGAAGTCGGAACGGGATTTGAGGGAGTATCAAGTGAAGCTACCGTTACAAAACAGTTAGCTTTTACTAGAGAGAAGATAGAACAAAAATATCATGCTAAAAAGTTTATTGCTTATTTTCAAAATTTTACAAATACATTTTTGCCTTTACACCGGTTTAAGAAATATGTGGAGGAGGCAGCAAGGTTTGAAAATATTGTAGAGATTAGTATTTCGACCAGACCAGATTGTATAAGAGAAGATTATTTGGAATTTCTAAAAAAAATACAACAACAGTATGGGATTTGTATTACAATAGAACTTGGATTACAGACAGTTAATTATCATACTTTAGAAAAGATAAATAGAGGACATGGCTTGGCAGAATTTATTAATGCAGTACTTATGATTTCTTCGTATCAGTTTCCAATTTGTGTACATATGATTTTAAATCTTCCGTGGGATACGCTGGAGGATGCAAAGGAGGGAGCGAAAGTCTTATCTGCTCTTCCAATTCATATTGTAAAATTACATTCTCTTTATATTCCGAAAAAAACAGTATTGTATGAACAATATGAAAATGGTACAATAACTTTATGTGACAAAGAAGAATACATAGAAAGAGTAATACAATTTTTGGCTTTACTGCGTCCAAATATAGTAATAGAACGGTTATTTAGTAGAGTGCCAAAGGAGTATGCGGTATTTTCAAACTGGGATACGAGTTGGTGGAAATTAAGAGAGCAGTTAGAGGAAAGAATGAGAGAAGAAGATTTATATCAGGGGAAAAATTTCCATTATTTATATGGTGCAGCATTAAAAAAACTGGAGGATGGTAAAGATGCCCAAGAAGGATAAAGTAGTTGAGATTAAATTAAAAAGAAGATTTTCTATCAATATTGGAATTATTATATTTCTCATGATTTTTATCTATGTAGTGGCAAATGTAGTTATCTATTTGAGAAAAGATACGCTGACAATATATAGAGTTCCTGAAAGTAAAATTAGTGAAAAGTTTTCAGGAACTGCGATTGCAATTCGAGAAGAGAGTTTAGTAGAGTCAGATTATGATGGATATGTCAGCTACTATGTGGGATCAGGAGAAAAAGTAAAAAATGGAGGTCTTGTATACAGTGTTGACGAAACTGGAAAAGTAAATGAATATGTAAAAGAGATGGTAGATAGTGAAGATTCTCTAAATCAATTGGAGTACTCTAAGATGGAGGATGAGATTTACCAGTATAAAAAAGAGGCGTCCGATACAAAATTTGGCGATATTTATCTCTTGAAATATGATTTGGAGAATACTGCTAGTGAGATTGGAAGCAGTATTTTAAAAGAGAATATGGAAGAGCTTCAACAAAAGCTTGGAGCAAAATGTTTTCAAAAAGGTTATAGTGATTCAAGTGGCATAATAACTTTTATAAAGGATGGATATGAATATATGACGGCAAAGCTGATTACCGAAAAAAGTTTTGACCTTAGTCAATATGAGCAGACAGAATTAAAGACGGAAGAAAAGGTAAAAAAAGGAGATTATATATATCGAATTGTAAAAAATAATGAGTGGCAGATTGTTGTTCCGTTGTCTACAGAAAATTATGAGAAAATGAAAGAAAATAAAAAATTTGATTTATTAATTAAGAAAGATGGCTTGCTTATTCCATCTCAAGGAATCAATTTTATAGAGAAGAATGGAAAAACTTATCTTGTTATTTCACTTTCGTCCTATATGATACGCTATGTTAATGATAGGTTTTTAGATGTGGAGATACAGCTTAACTCGGAGGAAGGTCTAAAAATTCCTAATACAGCATTAGTGGAAAAAGAGTATTATAAAGTTCCACTTAAATTTAAACAGGATAAAAATAATACAAGTTCTTCTAAGTTTTTAGTAAATCCTTCTGATGGCAAGTCCGAGAAACAGACGATTACACTTAGTATAGGAATGGAAGATGAGGATTATTGTTATATTCCAGCAGATGAGGTAAAACAAGGAACGATTCTTGCACTTTCAGAAGAAAAAGATACGTATTTATTGGAAAAGAAGACAAAGTTAAATGGAGTATATTGTGTTAATAAAGGATATGCTAGTTTTAAACCTATTACAATCAAAAAGAAAAATACAGAATATTGTATTGTAAAAAATAATATGACAGGAAGTATTTCAGCCTATGACCGTATTGTTTTAAATAGTGATACAATTGAAGAAAATCAGATTATATATTAAGGAGGTAGTATGTTAAAAGAAAATTTAAAAAGAGTAGAGGAGAATATACAAAAAGCTTGCGACAGAGTCGGAAGAAAGAGAGAAGATGTAACATTAATTGCTGTAAGCAAGACCAAACCTTTAGAAGATATAGAAGAAATTTTGGAAGAAAATGTAATTGATTTTGGAGAAAATAAGGTTCAGGAGCTTTGTGATAAGTACGAAAAAATTTCTCGTCCAGTAAATTGGCATTTAATTGGACATTTGCAAACAAATAAGGTAAAATATGTGGTAGATAAAGTTGCATTCATTCATTCTGTGGATTCCTATAAGTTAGCTGAGCAAATTAATAAGGAAGCAAAAAAGAAAAATAAAATAGTTCCGATTTTGCTTCAAGTAAATATAGCAAAAGAAGACACAAAATTTGGACTTGCAAAAGAAGAAGTACTTCCGTTGATAGAGCAGATAAAAGATATGGAGGGAATTCAGATAAGAGGACTTATGACGATAGCTCCTTTTGTGACAAATCCAGAGGAAAATAGAGTGCATTTTAAAAATTTATATCAATTATATGTTGACATAAAGAGAAAAAGCATTAATAATGTAATTATGGACACTCTATCAATGGGAATGACAGGGGATTACCAGGTAGCCATTGAGGAGGGCGCTACGATGATTCGTGTTGGAACAGGAATTTTTGGCGAGAGAAATTATAAGATTTAGCGGAGGATAGATATGGGTAAAGTAACAGACAAGCTACTAAATTTTATGAAGCTTAATGATGAAGAAGAGTACGATGAAAATTTTTTCGAGGGCGAGGAAGACGCAGAAGAGGAAGAATCAGAAGTGACAGAGGAGGAGAATGTCATAGAGGAACAACCTAAGACGAAAAGTTTCTTTGCGAGAAGAATAGAGGAAAAGCAAGTACAAGATGAGGAAGAGGAAGAGAAAGCTACACCGATTCGAGAAACAATAAGAAAAACCAATATAACTTCTTATAGAACGAGTCGTGATGTACCTTCTGTAGATAGAGGTGGCGAGATGGTAAAAGTAGTTAGAGCACAAGAATTTGAAGAAGTAAGAGCTATGATTGATTTGTTAAAAGAAAATAAAATCGTAGTAGTTAATTTAGAGGGGCTTAATGTTGATGTTGCACAGAGAATTATAGATTGTATTAGTGGTTCAAGTTATGCTTTGGACGGCAAATTAGAAGGTGTGAATGATAATATTTTTATTTTAGCTCCAAAAGATGTAGAGATTACAGGAGATTTGAAAAATAGATTGGCAAATGGCAGTATTTCGCCAAAGTTTGATAGATTTTAGAAAAATAGATAGTAGTTGTGGCGGAACATAGATGGTATCCACAATTGTCATGAGAAAAATTATATTATATCATGTTCCTGAAAATGCCTATATAGATTGAAATGAATTATGAAGTCAAAAGAAAATTTTTTAAACCATATAAAAGAATTAGCTATAAAATCCTATGAAGAAAATCGATATATGTTTACATATTTTCTTGATTTAGAGGAGCAGGATCTTTTTGAACAAAATATACCTGCTCTTACTTTTGTTGCAAAAAAATTATGGGGAGGATATGCTTTGGCCGAGAGAAAAATTGCGATTTTTGGTTCTAAAGAGCAATTTGGATATGAAGTATCTCCTCCTATTGTATTACTGAGAATTGAGCCATCTAATTTAAAATTTGCAGAAAAACTTAGTCATAGGGATTTTCTCGGTGCATTACTTAATCTTGGAATAGAGAGAAGGATATTAGGTGATATTTTGGTTGAGGAAAATATTGCATATGTATATGTACATGAGTCAATGGCGGAATTTATTAGCCAACAATTATTTAAAGTAAAGCATACGTATATAACCGTAAAGGTGGAAGAGGGACAGATAGAGAGAGAGCCTTCTTTTCTCGATGTAAGTGGTTTTGTATCTTCTTTTCGATTGGATGCATTGTTAAGCTTAGCTTTTCGTATGTCTAGGAAAGAGAGCAGCGACTATATTAAGATGAAAAAAGTGTATAAAAATAGTAAGCTTTGTGTAAGTCCTGCAGTTCTCCTAAAAGAGGGGGATATTATTTCAGTTCGCGGTTATGGAAAGTTTATTTTTTTTGAGGAGGGAAATACTTCCAAAAAAGGAAGGCATCATGTTCTGCTAAAGAAATATAATTAAGGAGAGTATTATGATAGAAAAAACATTAATTGTTCATGAAAATGGAAATCCCATCTACCCGATTGTTTTGACAAATTCGTTTGACAGGTTAGAGGATACGTTAAAAGACTTCAATTTAGAAAATAGAAAAGTCTGCATTGTATCTGAGACAAAAGTAGCTTCTCATTATGAGGCTATTTTGCAGGAAAAGTTTGAAAAATTAGCGAAGAAATGTTATTCTTTTGTTTTTGAGGCGGGAGAGAAAAATAAAAATTTAAATACAGTAAACGATTTATATGAATTTTTAATTATTCATAAGTTTGATAGAAAGGATTTGCTTGTGGCACTTGGAGGAGGAGTTGTTGGAGACTTGACAGGTTTTGCGGCGGCAACTTATTTAAGAGGAATTGAGTTTATTCAGGTTCCGACAAGTTTATTATCTCAAGTAGATAGTAGTATCGGAGGAAAAACAGGTGTTGATTATCTCGCCTATAAAAATATGGTAGGAGCTTTTCATCAGCCAAAGCTTGTCTATATTAATATAAAGACATTAGATACATTATCAACGAGGGAGTATTATTCTGGACTTGGAGAAATTATTAAGCATGGATTGATCAAAGATGAAAAGTATTATCAGTGGTTGCTCTCTAAAAAAGAAGAGATTAAGGCGATGGATGAGCAGACATTAATAGATATGATTTATCGAAGCTGTGATATTAAGAGAGAAGTTGTAGAGAAAGATCCGAAAGAGCAGGGAGAGAGAGCATTATTAAATTTTGGACATACGATAGGTCATGCCGTAGAAAAATTGATGAATTTTTCTTATCTTCATGGAGAATGTGTGGGAATCGGTATGCTTACGGCATGCAGTATTTCTGTGCAAAGAGATGAAATCACAAAAGAACAGTATGAAGAGCTAAAACAGTGGTTAAAATATTTTGAATTTCCAGCCTTCCCAGCGAAATTTTCAGCAAGAGAAATTATTGACACGACAAAATTGGATAAGAAGATGGAACATGGTATTATTAAATTTGTTTTATTAAATAAAATAGGAGAGGCCTGCATTGTGAGGGATGTGACAGAAGAAGAGATGGAAAATGCAATTTTAATGCAGCAAAAAGAATCATGAAAAGAAATCATATAATTTCGGTGATTAGTTTTTTGGCACTTGTTCTTTTGGACCAGATAACAAAATATTTTGCTGTCTTAAATTTAAAGAATAAAGAACCAATTGTCATTATCCAAAACGTGTTTGAGTTGTATTATTTGGAAAATCGCGGAGCAGCGTTTGGAATGTTACAAAATAAGCGGATATTTTTACTTTTACTTACAATTATATTTTTGCTGTTGATGTGTTATATCTTTTATAAAATGCCGAGTGAAAAAAAATATATTCCTCTTCGTATATTAGGAGTTATGGTACTTGCAGGTGCAATTGGTAATATGATAGATAGACTGCGACTTCAGTATGTAGTAGACTTTTTGTATTTTAAATTAATTGATTTTCCTATTTTTAATGTGGCAGATTGTTATGTGACAGTGGCGGCTTTTTCGCTTTTGTTTTTTGTTTTATTTTATTATAAGGATGAGGATTTTGACTTTTTAAAAAGAGAAGGGAAGTAGAGCTTCCCTTTTCTTTTAGTAGGAGGAAAAAATGATACCATATCAATTTATATTTGAGGACGAAGAAAATATGAGAGTAGATAAATTTTTATCGGAAGAAATGTCCGACTTATCTCGCTCTTATATTCAAAAATTAATAAAAGAAGGCAATGTTTTTGTAAATGGAAAGATAGTAAAGGCAAATTATAAGCTATCGAGAGAAGAACAAATTACATTTTGGCTTCCTCCACTAAAAGAGCTGGAGATAAAGCCAGAGAAAATGGAGCTTGATATTTTATACGAGGATGGGGATATTATCTTAATTAATAAGCCAAAAGATATGGTTGTACATCCCTGTGCGGGGCGCTATGAGCATACCTTAGTAAATGGTCTTTTATATTATTGTAAAGAGCAGCTTTCAGGTATTAACGGCGTAATGCGCCCGGGAATTGTGCATCGAATTGATAAAGATACAACAGGAGTATTAGTCATCTGCAAAAATGATAAAGCACATCGAGCTTTGGCAGAGCAATTAAAGGAACATAGCATTACACGAAAATATAAGGCGATTGTAATGGGAACGGTGAAAGAGGATGGAATTGTTGATAAACCAATTGGGCGGAGTAAAAAAGATAGGAAAAAAATGGCAATAGAGTCAAGTGGCAAGAGAGCAGTAACGCATTATCATGTATTAGAATATCTGAAAAGACAGATGACATATATAGAATGTCAGCTTGAGACAGGAAGAACACATCAGATACGTGTGCATATGGCAAGTATTCATCATCCCCTTCTTGGAGATACAATTTATGGTTCTAGTTCTCAGCCATATTTTCTTCAGGGACAATGTCTGCATGCAGGAATATTGGGATTTATTCATCCAACGAAAAATGAATATATGGAGTTTGAGGCTCCGCTTCCTGCGTATTTCTCGGATTTATTAGACAAACTAAAATTAGCATAGAGAGTTTAAAAATCATTCTTTACATTTTTAAAAGATTATGCTATACTCAAGAACAGTGAGTAAAAAACCATCACCAAGAGACAGGAAACTCCAACCTATTTCCTAGTGATTGGAAAGCTCAAATATTCAGTATTTATATTATATTATTTAGGAGGAAAAAGCATGATTTCAGCAGAAAAGAAATTAGAGATTATCAAAGAATACGGTAGAACAGAGGGAGATACAGGTTCACCAGAGGTACAGGTTGCATTATTAACAGCAAGAATTAGAGATCTTCAAGATCATTTCCAGATGCATCCAAAGGATTACCATTCAAGAAGAGGTCTTTTAAAGATGGTTGGTCAGAGAAGAAGATTACTTGCTTACTTAAAGAAAGTTGATATTGCAAGATATAGAACATTAATCGAGAGATTAGGCTTAAGAAAATAATCAAGGGCGAGAATCAGTTTGCCGGTAGAGCTTCATGGATAATGCATTTGCTTATTGCATGATGGAAAAGAGAAAAGTAGAGGGTCTAAAACCGTTGTTTTAGACTCTTTCTTTTTTTTATACTTTATGATACACTTATTAACAGCGAAATACAATTTAATCTTTTGGTTGATTGAATATAAGTGAGACAGAATGATAGTTTTTTTAGAACTGAAAAAAGAGCGAAAAAATTTTCGTTAAAAATAGACGATAGGAGGAAGGAAAATGAGTCAATATAAGATTAATACAAAATGTATCCAGTCAGGCTATGAACCAAAGAATGGTGAGCCTAGAGTATTACCAATTACGCAAAGTACAACATATAGATATACATCAGGTGAGCAGGTTGGAAAATTATTTGATCTTGAGGAGGAAGGTTTCTTTTATACAAGATTAGCGAATCCAACGGTAGATGCGGTGGAGAAAAAAATTGCAGATTTAGAGGGCGGTGTGGGAGCTTTATGTACTTCCTCTGGCCAGGCGGCATCTATGCTTGCTGTCTTGAATATTTGTGAGAGTGGTGACCATATTGTTGTGAGCAATGCAATTTATGGTGGAACAGTTAATTTATTTGGAGTTACATTTAAGAAGATTGGCATTGATGTTACGTTTGTACCGACAGATATAAAGAGAGAGGAGTTAGATACAAAATTTAGAGAAAATACAAGAGCAGTATTTATTGAGAGTTTATCTAATCCAGCACTTGAGATTCCAGATATCGAGATGTATGCTGATGCCGCACATGCACATGGTGTCCCACTTATTGTAGATAATACATTTGCAACTCCAATTAATTGCCGTCCGTTTGAGTATGGTGCTAATATTATAGTACATTCCACATCAAAATATATGGATGGACATGCAGTTGCACTTGGTGGTGTCATCGTAGATGGAGGAAATTTTGACTGGAATAATGGTAAATTTCCAGGACTCAGCACACCAGATGAATCTTATCACGGAATTATTTATACAGAGACATTTGGAGCGGCTGCCTATATTACAAAGGCTAGAGTACAGCTTATGAGAGATATGGGAACAACTCCAAGTCCGAATAATGCATTTTTATTAAACTTAGGATTAGAAACACTGGCTCTTCGTGTAGAGCGTCACTGTGAGAATGCTGCAAAAGTGGCAGAGTATTTGAAAAATCACGATATGATTACATGGGTAAACTATCCAGCTATGGAGGGCAACAAATATTATGATATGGCAAAGAAGTATATGCCTAACGGAACATGTGGTGTCATCTCCTTTGGTGTAAAAGGGGGAAGAGATGCTGCAATGAAATTTATGGATAATTTAAAATTGGCAGCCATCGTTGTACATGTGGCAGATGCGAGAACAGGAGTACTTCATCCTGCTAGCACAACTCATAGACAGTTGACAGATGAGCAGCTTGTGGAGGCAGGAATTGGACCAGAGTTAATTCGTTTTAGTGTTGGATTAGAGGATGTGGAAGATATTATTGCGGATATTGAGCAGGCGTTAGAGGCATTATAAGATGAGAGTTATTATTCAAAGAGTAGTGAGAGGTTCTGTGACCATCGAAGAAAAGATGGTGGGAGAAATTGGAAAGGGATATGTCATTTTACTTGGAGTCTGTGACGAGGATGATGAAGCAGAGGCAGACCGTTTTGTCGATAAAATATTTGGACTTCGTATTTATGAGGATGAGAACGGCAAGACGAATGAATCAATAGAAGACATTGATGGAGAAGTTTTAGTTGTATCTCAATTTACACTCTACGCTGATTGTAGAAAGGGAAGAAGACCAAGTTTTACAAAGGCAGGGGCACCAGAACATGCTAAGGCAATTTATGAGTATTTCCTAAAAAAATGTGGGGAAAGAGCAAAAAAGGTAGCTCATGGAGAGTTTGGAGCAGATATGACAGTCGAAATTATAAATGATGGACCTTTTACAATTGTTTTAGATAGCAGTGATTTTTCACAGGGATTAAAAAAATAATGTAGGGACATACTATAGTATGAGACTATGATGCAAAAAGGAGTACTATAATATGTCAAAAAATTTAGAAAAACAAGAAAAACAAGGGGAACAAATTAAGGAATATGGGCAAGTCTTACTTGAGGGTAAGAAGCAAATTCAGCTTATGACAATTATCGGTGAGATTGAGGGACATGAAAATCTCTCCTCTAATAGCAAGACGACAAAATATGAGCATCTCTTACCAAAGCTTGCAATGATTGAAAACGATAGTGAGGTAGATGGTCTATTATTAATTGTCAATTCTATTGGTGGAGATTGTTCGGCAGGATTGGCATTGGCGGAGATGATAGCTTCTCTGAGCAAGCCAACAGTATCTCTTGTCATTGGAGATAGTCACTCGATTGCTCTGCCATTAGCTGTCTCCACAGATTATTCGTATATTGTTCCGACTGCAACTGTAATTATTCATCCAGTTCGGATGAATGGTATGGTAATTGGAGCACAACCAACATATAATTATTTTAAGATGATTCAAGATAGAATTGTGAATTTTTTATCTGATCACGCAGTTAATATTAATCCTGTGAGAATCGAGGAGCTTATGATGGAAACGGGAATGCTCACAAGAGATGTGGGGACAGTCTTAGTAGGTGAGGAGGCTGTGAGAGCAGGAATTTTAAATGAAGTTGGTGGGATAAAAGAGGCGATAAATAAGCTTTATGAGTTGATAGGATAAGTGAAGAACAAAAGAGAGAAGATGGATGCGTAGGGCATCTGTCTTTCTTTTTATACTTTGTGAAACAGCTTGGCTGTTTCTTCGCCCGCAGGGCATAGAATGCGGTGTGCTCTGTGAGTATAGGTTTTGAGACGAATGAAATATTTATCACTGAGGTATTGAAGCTTGTATACAGATAGATTTATGTTCACTAAAAATTTAGGTTGCATATCGAGAGTCATTTATAGTAAAATAAAAGCAGTATGTTTTAAAAGGAGTAATGTTATGGCTACAACAACAAGAAAAAAAACAACGAGAAAAACTCGAAAAACTCCTCCAAAGACTACAAAAAGACGAGAAGAGAATCCATTGACCGCAGAAATTAAATTTATCATCTGTGTTGGAATATTTATCATTTTAATGTTGAGTAACTTTCATCTTGGCGGTAGAGTTGGAGAATGGGTTAGTTCTTTTTTCTTTGGAATTTTTGGAGTTGTGCAGTATTTTGTTCCAGTTCTTGGAATTGCGATATCAGGACTTTTGATTTCAAATAAATGTAGTGCGATTTCTATTCGCAAATCAGTATCCTTATTTATCTTATTTTCCATGTTGTCAACATTGGCTCAGATTTGTGTGGATGCTGAGGATAGTTTATCTTTTGGAATTTTGGGATACTATCGATATGCCTCTGTAAACCATTCAGGAGGAGGACTAATTGGAGGAATCATATCATATTGTCTTATAAAATCAGTTGGTAAGATTGTGGCAGTTTTAGTTGTTATCTTAGTTATCTTAATTTGTATTATTTTTATTACAGAGCGTTCTCTTCTACAGGGAATTCAAATATTAAAAGAGGAATTTTCTATGGCAGATGTAGAAGTGGAAGAGCCGGTGAAGAAGAAGGTTGTGAAGAAGAGAACAAAGAAAACAAAAGAAATTGTACAAGAAGAGCCGGAAGAAGAAAAGAAGGAGAAGACATTCACTCAAAAGACAAATGAACTGAAAAACTTTTTATTGTACGGAAAAGATGGCAGTGAAGAAAAAGAGTTAAATTCTGAGGATTCTATCTTTCCAATGGAGGAAAAAGATGATATAGTAGAAAAACAAGACCCAGTCTTTCATTTTCACACGGATTTAAATTCAGATTATGAACAGCTGAACTTTGATTTTGATGAGATGATGGCCAATAGTCTTGGACAAAAAAAGCAAGAGGAAGAAGAGACAAAGCAGATAAGACCAGAACTTGCGAAAAGAGCTACTACAGTTAAAAAGAGAAAGAAAAATGAGGAGACAGTGGATGATGTCTCAGAGGAAATACAAGATAAGGAAGAAAAAGACAAGAAGGTGTATGTATTTCCACCAATTTCTCTGCTGGATGGCGGTAAAAAAAGAGGTGTTAAGAAAACAGAAAAAGAACAGAGAGATACAGCGGCAAAGCTTCAACAGACATTGGAAGATTTTGGCGTAAATGTCACAATGACAGATGTAAGCTGTGGACCAGCTGTTACTAGGTATGAGATGCAGCCAGAGACAGGAGTAAAGGTAAGTAAGATTTTAGGATTGACGGATGATATTAAGCTTAATCTCGCAGCATCGGATATTCGAATTGAGGCACCAATTCCTGGTAAGGCGGCAATCGGCATTGAAGTTCCCAATAAAGAAAATGTGATGGTAAAATGCAGAGATATTATTGAGAGTGAAGCATTTGTAAAGTTTCCATCAAAGCTTGCCTTTGCAGTGGGAAAAGATATCTCGGGGAATCCTGTTATTGCAGATATTGCAAAGATGCCACATTTGCTCATTGCTGGAGCGACAGGCTCAGGTAAGTCTGTCTGCATTAATACTTTGATTATCAGTTTGCTGTATAAAGCAACGCCAGACGAAGTAAAACTTATTATGATTGACCCTAAGGTAGTTGAGCTTAGTACTTATAATGGAATTCCACATTTATTAATTCCAGTTGTCACAGATCCCAAAAAAGCGTCTAGTGCGTTAAATTGGGCAGTCATGGAGATGACAGACCGTTATAAAAAGTTTGCCGAATATAGTGTGAGGAATCTAGAGGGATATAATCAAAAAGTAGATGAGATTAAAAAGCAGAGCAAAGAAGAAGGAAAAGACTTAGAAAAAATGGCGCAGATTGTCATTATTATTGACGAGCTATCTGATTTGATGATGGTAGCTCCAGGTGAGGTAGAAGACGCTATTGTCCGTCTTTCTCAGTTGGCGAGAGCGGCGGGAATTCATCTTGTTATCGCCACTCAAAGACCGTCTGTTAATGTTATTACTGGATTAATTAAGGCGAATGTGCCATCTAGAATTGCATTCGCAGTTTCATCTGGTGTGGATTCTAGAACAATTATTGATATGAATGGAGCAGAGAAGCTTCTTGGAAAGGGAGATATGCTCTTTTATCCAGCAGGATATCAAAAACCTGCCAGAGTACAGGGGGCTATGGTATCAGATGAGGAGGTCAATAAAGTAGTAGAGTTTTTGAAGACAGAAATTCAGGAAAAAGAACAAAAACAAGAGAGTAATGAGATATTAGACCAAATAGAAAAATCAGCAACTTTGGCAAAACAAGAAAGAGATGAATATTTCGTAGATGCGGCTAAGTTTATCATAGAGAAAGATAAAGCGTCTATCGGAATGTTGCAAAGAATGTTTAAGATTGGCTTTAACCGAGCGGCAAGAATTATGGATCAACTTTCACAGGCAGGAATTGTTGGCCCAGAGGAGGGAACAAAGCCAAGAAAAGTATTAATGTCAAAAGAGGAACTAGAAAATTACATAGAAAATCATAATTAAAAGGAGAGAAGCAAATGAAATCTGATATTCAAATCGCACAAGAGGCACCAAAATGTCCAATTACGGAAGTAGCAGCCTCCATTGGAATCAAAGAAGATGATTTGGAGCTTTATGGAAAATATAAGGCAAAATTATCCGATGAGCTTTTAAAAGAGATTGAGGATAGGGAAGATGGAAAGCTCGTTTTAGTGACAGCGATTAATCCAACTCCAGCGGGAGAGGGTAAGACAACTACTAGTATTGGACTAGCACAGGCACTTAATAAATTAGATAAAAAGACAATCGTTACACTTCGTGAGCCATCCTTAGGACCTTGTTTTGGTATTAAGGGAGGAGCAGCAGGTGGCGGATATGCACAGGTTATTCCGATGGAGGATTTAAATCTTCATTTTACAGGAGATTTTCATGCCATCACTTCTGCTAATAATCTCTTGGCAGCTTTATTAGATAACCATATTCAGCAGGGAAATGAGCTTGGCATTGACACAAGACAGATTGTTTGGAAGCGCTGTCTTGATATGAATGATCGAGTTCTTCGTCAGATCGTAGTGGGACTTGGTGGCAAGATGGATGGAGTTACAAGACAAGATAGTTTTGTTATTACAGTGGCGTCTGAGATTATGGCTATTTTATGTCTTGCATCTGATATGGCAGATCTAAAAGAGAGACTTGGAAAAATTGTTGTGGCTTATACTTATGACGGTAATCCAGTAACTGCAAAAGATTTGAAGGCAGTTGGATCGATGGCAGCACTTTTAAAAGATGCCTTAAAGCCAAATCTAATTCAGACATTAGAGCATACACCGGCATTTGTGCATGGCGGACCATTTGCTAATATTGCTCACGGATGCAATAGTGTAAGAGCTACAAAAGCTTCCTTAAAACTTGCAGATATTGTTGTCACAGAGGCAGGATTTGGAGCAGACTTAGGAGCAGAGAAGTTTTTAGATATTAAATGTCGTATGGCCAAATTAAAACCAGATGCAGTTGTATTGGTAGCTACAGTGCGTGCCTTAAAGTATAATGGTGGCGTAAAAAAAGCGGATTTAAGTGAAGAGAATATTGATGCGTTAAGCAAAGGCATCGAAAACTTGGAAAAACATATTGAAAATTTAAAGAAATATAAAGTACCAGTTGTAGTAACCTTAAATCGTTTTGTGACAGATACAAATGCAGAGTTGGAATTTGTAAAACATTTCTGTGAAGATAGAGAATGTGAGTTTGCACTCTCGGAAGTATGGGAAAAAGGTGGGGAAGGTGGAATTGAACTTGCCAACGCTGTCATTCGTACTTTGGACAATAAAGAAAGTAATTTTGAAGTTTTATATGACGAGAATGATTCCATCGAAAATAAGATTCAGACGATTGCGACAGAGATTTACGGTGCAGATGGAGTAAATTATACCGCATTGGCAAAGAAACAGATGAAGCAACTGACGGATTTAGGATTTGATAAATTGCCAATTTGTATGGCCAAAAACCAGTATTCTTTATCTGATGACGCCACAAAACTTGGAAGACCAAAAGATTTTGAGATTACAATTAGAGAAATGTATGTATCCGCAGGTGCAGGATTTATTGTGGCACTTACAGGAAGTATCATGACAATGCCTGGACTTCCTAAGCAACCAGCGGCATTTAATATTGATGTCAACGAGGATGGAGTTATTACAGGATTATTCTAGGAAATCGTTCATTATGTGAAACAAAGGAGTAAGAAAATGGCAACTTTAATAGATGGAAAGAAGGTTTCTGCTGCCTTAAAAGAAGAGCTAAAAGAGCAGGTGGCGAAGCTGAAAGAACAGGGAATTATAATTACTTTAGCTGTAATTCAAGTTGGAGAGGATAAAGCCTCTTCTGTATATGTAGGAAATAAGCAAAAAGCTTGTGCCTATATTGGAATTGAGTCATTAGCTTATCATCTTCCAGAAACAGTAGAAGAAAAAGAACTGCTTGATTTAATTGAAAAATTAAATCAAGATGAGGCAGTGAATGGAATTTTAGTGCAGCTGCCACTCCCAAAACATATCGATGAAGATAAGGTAATTAAGGCGATTTCACCAGCAAAAGATGTGGATGGATTCCATCCTCAGAGCGTAGGAGCTTTAAGTATTGGGCAAAAGGGATTTGTTTCTTGTACGCCAGCTGGAATTATTGAATTGCTGAAGAGATATGAGATTGAAATTTCTGGGAAAGAATGTGTTGTAATTGGAAGAAGTAATATTGTTGGAAAACCTATGGCACTTTTACTGCTCAGAGAGAATGGAACAGTTACAATTTGTCATTCACGAACAAGGGATTTGAGAGAAGTGACAAAGAGAGCGGATATTTTAATTGTAGCGATTGGTAAGCCAAAATTTATCGATGGTTCTTATATCAAGGAGGGAGCGGTTGTTATTGACGTCGGAATTCATAGAAATGAAAATAATAAGCTCTGTGGAGATGTAGACTTCGAATCTGCGAAGGAAAAAGCCTCCTATATTACTCCAGTTCCAGGTGGTGTCGGACCAATGACAATCGCAATGTTAATGTATAACTGTGTTCAGGCAGCCTTGATGGAGCAGGAGGAGAAGAAATAGATGTCTATGAGAATATCATTTATTTCCCTAGGTTGTGACAAAAATTTAGTGGACAGTGAGAAAATGTTGACGCTGGCGAAAAAGGCTGGGCATGAGATTGTGGCCGAAGGGGAAGAGGCAGATATTATTGTAATAAATACATGTTGCTTTATTCACGATGCAAAGGAAGAGAGCATTGAGGCGATTTTAGAAGTGGCAGAGCTAAAAAAACAAGGTTTGGTCAAGGGAATTATCGTAACTGGATGTTTGGCAGAACGCTATAAAGAAGAGATTCAAGAAGAGATAAAAGAAGTAGATAGCGTCCTGGGCACTGCTAGTTATGGAGAAATTGTAAAAGCAGTATCTGCAATTGAAAGACAAGAAACATATAATAAATTTACTGATTTAAGATCACCTCTTGAGAGAGAAGAGATAGAGAGAATTTCAACATCGGGCAATCACTTAGCTTATCTTAAAATAGCGGAGGGATGTAATAAGGGATGTTCCTATTGCATTATTCCAAAGGTTCGAGGACCATTCCGAAGCTTTACGATGGAACAACTTTTGGAGGAGGCAACTTATCTAGCCTCTCAGGGAGCAAGAGAACTAATTCTCGTAGCTCAGGAGACGACACTTTATGGTGTAGACATATATGGAGAAAAGAAGCTTCCACAATTGCTAAAAAAGCTTTGTAAAGTAGAAGGAATTGAGTGGATTCGTCTTTTATACGCATATCCAGAGGAGATTACTGAGGAATTAATCCAAGTAATGAAGCAAGAGGAAAAAATTTGTTCTTATATCGATATGCCAATTCAACATTCTAGTGATGCTGTGCTAAAGAGAATGGGGCGAAGGACAAATCAAAAAGAGCTGAGAGAAAAAATAGCACTTCTTCGCAGGGAAATTCCAGGTATTACAATTCGAACTACTCTTATTTCTGGATTTCCAGGAGAGACGAGAGAAGACCAGGAAATACAACTTGAATTTGTAAATGAGATGGAGTTTGATCGTCTCGGTGTATTTACTTACTCAAGAGAAGAGGGAACGAGAGCAGACAAGATGGAAGATCAAGTAGATGAGGATATAAAAAGAAGTAGACGAGACGAGATTATGGAATTACAGCAAGAAATTTCATATGAAAAAAACGAAGCTCTTGTCGGGAAAACGATAAAAGTATTAGTAGAAGGCTACTTGTACGAGGAGGGTATTTACGTAGGAAGAAGTGAGAAAGACGCACCGAAAGTAGATGGCTGTGTATTTTTTACTTCTGAGGAGGAAGTGATATCGGGGGACTTTGTTTTTGTAAAAATTATAGAGGCCAACGAATATGATTTGATAGGAGATGTTATATATGGAAATGAACTTACCAAATAAATTGACAATACTTAGAGTATTGATGATTCCATTTTTTGTATTTTTTATGCTTAAAGATACGATACCATATGCCAACTGGATTGCACTTGTTCTTTTTGCGCTGGCGAGCTTTACAGATTATTTAGATGGTCATATTGCTCGAAAAAACAATCTAGTTACAAACTTTGGAAAATTTATGGATCCTTTAGCGGATAAATTGCTTGTATGCTCTGCATTTATCTGTCTTGTAGAGCAAGGACGTCTTCCGGCTTGGATTGTTATTATTATTATTGCACGAGAGTTTATTATTAGTGGATTTCGTCTTGTAGCTTCGGATAACGGAGTCGTTATTGCTGCAAGCTACTGGGGAAAAGCGAAAACGGTTTCTCAGATGTTTATGATTATGCTTTTGATTTTAAAACTCCCTGAAACGATAATGATAGTGCCAATTTTAGAGAATATTTTAATATACTTAGCATTAATTTTAACGATTGTGTCATTAGTTGACTATATTGTAAAAAATATGGATGTTTTAAAGGAAAGTGGTAAATAAAGAGAAAAAATAGTGAAAGGAAGAAGAAAAATATAAACTAGATTGTATAGATATATAAAGTTTATATTTTTCTCCAGAGAGAAATTCTCTGGTTTAGGACAAAAAGATGAATGTAGAGCTTATCTCTGTTGGAACAGAGTTTTTGATTGGTAAGTCAATTAATACAAATACATTTTATTTAGCAGAGCGTCTTGCTTCACTTGGATACCAAGTGAATGAGCAGATTGTAGTTGGGGATGAGATTAGCCAGATTCAGAGAGTTTTAAAAAGGTCGATCGATCGCTCAGATATTGTTTTTGTTATGGGCGGTCTCGGTGCTATGAAGGATGATGTGACAAAAAAAGCGGTAGTTGAGGCGCTTGGAATTTCCCTTGTGGAAAATCCAGTTGTAAAAAATCAAATTAAGAATAGATTTAAGGATAAAAAATCATCCGAGATTCCTGAAAATATTTGGAAACAGGCGATGACTCCAAAGGGCGCAGTGCTTCTAGAAAATAAGCAAGATATTATTCCTGGATTTATTATATCTGCTATTGGGAAGAAGATTATTTTGCTTCCTGGAAATCCAAAACAATTAAAAGAGATGGTAGACAAAAAAGTAATGATTTATTTAAAGGATTGGCAGCCTAGTGTTGTTTGTTCTGAAATTGTAAAAATTATGGCAGTGACAGAACAAGATGTAGTAGAGAAGCTTGGAAGTTTAATGGAGAGTGAGAATCCTAAAATTACGACCTATTCTCAAATTGGAGAGGTTCATCTTCGCATTATCGCTAAGACGAACACGAAAAAAGAGGCGAAAAAGCTCGTAATTCCGATTTTAGAGGAGATAAAGCAATACTTCGGAAATCTAGTATATTCTACAAATGAAGATGAGACGCTAGAGGCAAATGTAGTATCCTTATTGAAAAAATATAATATTACAGTATCTACTGCGGAGTCTTGTACTGGAGGATGTCTGGCGGGAAAACTTGTGAATATATCGGGTGTATCTTCTATTTTTGGACAAGGTTTTATTACTTATTCTAATAAGGCAAAGAAAAAATTAATTGGGGTAAGTAAAAATACATTGAAAAAACATGGTGCTGTCTCAAAACAGACTGCAAAGGAGATGGCGGAAGGTGTCTCTGTCACAACTGGATCTGACGTGGGAATCGGTATTACAGGAATTGCAGGACCAGATGGCGGAACTGAGGAGAAGCCAGTGGGGCTTGTGTATATTGGATGCTATGTAAAAGAAAAAGCGATTGCGAGAGAATACCGTTTTGTGGGAGATAGAAATGATATTAGAGAGAGTTCTGTTATGGCAGCGCTTGCACTCCTTAGAACAACAATTTTAGAAAATTATGTTCTTTAGATATAATCTTTGGGTATTTCGCATCCTATATTCTACGGATGAAAATAGATAAAGTGGAATGTTTTTTGGAAGGAGACGCCAAAAGGCAGAGGAAGTATCTTCTCCTAGTCAATACGTTTCGTGCCCGCATTTTTTGCTGCTTCGCCTATTTTTGAGAGTTTTCGCAAACACACTTCATTCAAACACGCTTAAACTTTCAAAGCATCCGCAGCAAAAAATGTCTCCACAGCTATCCTCACTCTTCCACGCTCTATAAATCTTAATCTTTTATATCACTTATTTCTAATCTGTTTCAAAACCTACACTTATAGAGTATGAGTAAAAAAGAGAGTTTGATAGAAAAATTAATTTATGATATCAATTCTCTTTTTTTATTGTCTTGAATAATTGGGGAATGTAAAGAGGAAGTATATATGATGCTATAAGAAATAGTTCATGTCGTTTTTTTGCATATTATTATGTTTTAATGTTCTTTCTTCTTTTAGAAAATTAAAAAAATTTTCAGAAATTGGACATAGAAATTTTATAAAGACTTTCTTGCAATTATAGATAAAGAAAGATATAATAAAAGAGAACAAATTTTCGATTATATAATTAACTAAGAGGAGTTAAAATAAAGATTTTGCCGATATCGTTCGAAGAACAAGTGGCAGCATATAAGAGAAAGCTTGTATTATTTATAGAATAAAGGAGTATTAGTTATGATTAAAGAAGATAAATTAAATGCCCTGAATAAAGCGATTTCAGAGATTGAGAGAGAATTTGGCAAGGGTTCTATTATGAAATTGGGAGATGAGTCGAAGGGACTTAATGTAGAGACGGTTCCGACTGGTTCTCTAAGCTTGGATGTGGCCCTTGGAGCAGGTGGTGTGCCGAAGGGAAGAATTGTAGAGATTTATGGACCAGAGTCCAGTGGTAAGACAACCGTTGCACTTCATATGATTGCGGAGGTTCAAAAAAGAGAAGGTATCGCAGGATTTATCGATGCAGAACATGCCCTAGATCCAGCTTATGCGAAGAATATTGGTGTGGATATCGATAATCTTTATATTTCACAGCCAGATAATGGGGAGCAAGCCTTGGAGATTGCGGAGACGATGCTTCGATCTGGAGCGATGGATATTATTATTATTGACTCTGTAGCAGCTCTTGTTCCTAAGGCAGAAATTGATGGAGATATGGGAGATGTACAAGTTGGTCTTCACGCCAGATTGATGTCTAAAGCTCTCAGAAAATTAACAGGACATATTAATAAATATAATTGTGTCGTAGTATTTATCAATCAGCTTCGTGAAAAGGTTGGAGTTATGTTTGGTAACCCAGAGACGACAACGGGTGGTAGAGCACTTAAATTCTATGCTTCTGTCCGCATGGATGTCAGAAGAATTGAGGCGATTAAGCAAAGTGGAGAAGTGATTGGTAATAGAACGAGAGTAAAAGTTGTAAAAAATAAGATTGCTCCACCATTTAGAGAGGCGGAATTTGATATTATGTTTGGTAAGGGGATTTCCAGGGAAGGAGATATTTTAGATCTTGCGGCAAGTTGTAACGTTGTCAAAAAGAGCGGTGCTTGGTATGCTTATAATGATGCAAAGATTGGACAGGGAAGAGAAAATTCTAAGAAATATTTAAGGGAAAATCCAGAGGTAATGGCAGAGATTGAGCAGAAAGTGAGAGAACATTTTGGAATGCCAGCTGCGCCAGTTATTTCAAAGACAGAGATGGAGCTTGTGGAAGAGGCAAGTGAGTAGGCAAAGATGAGAGTGACGAGAATAGAGGAAGGCGAGAATAATCGAAAGAAGATTTATCTTGACGGTGAGTATACTTTCTTTTTATATCCAAAGGAGTTAAGACAGTATTCTATTAAGGTGGACGAGGAGTTATCTGAAGAACTCTATGAGGAGATTAGACAAAAAATTGTATTGATAAGGGCAAAGCGCAAGATGCTTGCCCTTTTGTCAAAGAAAGATTATACTTGTGAGGAAATTGCAAGAAAACTAAGACAAGGATACTATAGCGAAGATATAATTGAGGATGCAATTTTTTATGGTGTTTATATGCATTATTTAGATGATGAGCGTTATGCGAGAGAGTATATAAATTGGAAGAAGAATTCTAAAAGTCTGAGATGGATTGCACAGGAACTTTCAAGAAAGGGAATAGCAAAGTCTATTTATGAGCCAATTTTAGATTTGGAGGAGGACGATGAGGATATTTTGAGGGAACTTATATCTCGCTATATGAAAAAGCAGTCAGGAGAAAATTTCCAAAAAAGACAAAAAACTTATCGACATTTTTTACAAAAAGGATATTCTAGTTGTCTAATTCGCAAAATTTTAAGTCAATTATGAAGAAGAAGGATAAGAATAATGAAACATCTATTGACAAGAACGTGAAAAGAGTGTAAAATTTAGGTGTTGCATTGAGAGAATAAAATAGGGGAGATGCCCTAAGATTATTTTTTCACTGTGAAAATTAAATAAGGAGGTGCTCCTGTGGTAGGATACGTACTGGCCGTTTTAATAACTTTAGTTATTTCTGCACCTGTAGCTGCCTGGCTTGCTATTACATATCATAAGAATGTTGTGGAAGCGAAAATTGGAAGCGCAGAGGAGAAAGCTAGAGAGATTATAGATGATGCGCTTAAGACAGCGGAGTCCAAGAAGAGAGAAGCCCTGTTGGAAGCCAAGGAAGAATCAATTAAAGCGAAAAATGATTTCGAAAAAGAAACCAAGGAACGTAGAGCAGAATTGCAGCGCATGGAGAAGCGTGTGATCAATAAAGAAGAGAGTATTGATCGTAAGGCCGATAGCTTAGAGAAAAAAGAAGCAAACCTTGTCCATAAGGAAGCTGCTTTAGAGAAGCAGAAGGTCAAAGTAGACGAACTTCACGCAAAAAGATTGCAGGAACTCGAAAGAATTTCAGGATTAACCTCTGAACAGGCAAAAGAATATTTGTTAAAGACTGTCGAAGATGAAGTGAAGTATGAAACAGCTATTATGGTAAAAGAAATGGATACCAGAGCGAAAGAGGAAGCGAACAAAAAAGCGAAGGAATATGTTGTGAACGCAATTCAAAAATGCGCAGCTGATCATGTTTCCGAAACTACTATATCTTTAGTGCAATTGCCAAATGACGAAATGAAAGGACGTATTATTGGACGTGAGGGTAGAAATATTAGAACCCTTGAGACAATGACAGGTGTAGACTTAATTATCGATGATACCCCAGAAGCAGTATTACTTTCTAGCTTTGATCCAGTGCGAAGAGAGGTAGCAAGAATCGCACTCGAGAAGTTAATTGTAGATGGAAGAATTCATCCTGCAAGAATCGAAGAGATGGTAGAAAAAGCACAAAAAGAAGTAGAAATCATGATGAGAGAGGAAGGAGAGGCAGCTACTTTAGAGGTAGGTGTTCACGGCATTCATCCAGAATTAGTTCGTTTACTTGGTAAAATGAAGTTTAGAACTAGCTATGGACAAAATGCGTTAAAGCATTCTATTGAAGTAGCACAGCTTTCTGGTTTACTAGCTGGAGAGATTGGTGTAGATGTACGTATGGCAAAAAGAGCAGGTCTATTACATGATATCGGTAAGTCGGTTGATCATGAGATGGAGGGCTCTCATATTGAGATTGGAGTAGATCTTTGTAGAAAATATAAAGAGTCTTCTTTAGTTATCAATGCAGTAGAGGCACATCACGGAGATGTGGAACCTACTAGCTTGATTGCATGCATTGTGCAGGCAGCAGATACGATTTCCGCAGCAAGACCTGGTGCTAGAAGAGAAACTCTTGAAACCTATACTACAAGACTAAAACAGTTAGAAGACATTTCAAGCTCTTTCAAGGGAGTAGATAAGACTTTTGCTATTCAGGCAGGAAGAGAAATTCGTATTATGGTCGTTCCAGAACAAGTGAGTGATGCAGATATGATTTTATTAGCGAGAGATATTTCTAAGAAGATTGAAAGTGAGTTAGAATATCCTGGACAAATAAAAGTAAATATTATTAGAGAGAGCAGAGCAATAGATTATGCTAAGTAGAATTCTCTAAAAATAAGCTATATAGCGGCAGTTTTACTGCCGCTTTTTTCATATTTTTCCAGATAAAGCAGGAATAAAGAGAAATAAAAATATAGAATAGGGAAGGAAGAAGAGTTATGAAAGGATATAAAAGAATAAAAAAAGAATTAGCATATAAAGGACATATAGTAGATTTTTATAAAGATTATATACAATTGCCCGATGGCAAAGTTGTGGAGTGGGATTTGGCAGATCATAAAGGAGCAGCGGCGGTATTGCCAATCACAGATGATGGAAAAATTATTATGGTGAGACAATTTCGCAATGCACTTGATAGAGAAACGTTGGAAATTCCAGCTGGTGGAATTAATCCAGGAGAGACTGCTAGAGAGAGTGCTATTCGTGAGTTAGAAGAGGAAACTGGATTTAAGAGTGATAATGTAGAGCATCTAAAAGATATTGTGTCTGCAATCGGATTTTGTAATGAGACAATATATATATATTTAGCGAGAGATTTGAAACCTTCTAAACAGAATTTGGATGAGGAAGAGTTTTTGGATGTACTATATTATGATATTGATGAAGTCGTAGATATGATTTTGGATGGGACGATTATCGACGGTAAGACAACAGCGGCGGTATTGGCTTATAAGGTAAAATATGAGATGCTTTAATTAAGATTGAAAAAAGAAAAATAAAATCTCCTTTTCATACATATTATTATATAGAAGAAATATTTTTAGTATATCTTGCTTTATAATTTGTCTTTGCTATCAATATAGGAAATTGGCAGCAAAAGAGTGTATGGGAGGGGGATTTTTTGCGTCAAATAGAATTGAGAAATAAGGGAATGATGGGAATTTATTTTGTCAGTTTAATATTTGGAATTATCCTGACAAATTTTGCGGCATATCGATATGGGGAGTACATAAGTCAATTAAATCTTATGGTATATGATTTAGACAAGCTTTCTAAAATTTCATCGAATGAGTTTTTTTTATCGTTATTATTAAAGAGAGGAAGACAGTTTTTAGTTCTATATGTGGGAGGAATGTTTTTGCCGACAGTTTTAGTATTTGGGCTATATCTTTCTTTCTTTTCATTTTCACTTTCCTGCTTTTTATGTATACAGACAGTACAGGCGGGGTTTTATGGGATTTTATCTTCTTTCTTCTATTTCTTCCCGCAGTATATTTGCTATATTCTCTTATTTTGTATTTGTTTTTATCGGATTAAGAGTAAAAAAGAATCCCTCCCCTTTCGAGAAGAACGAAAGATAGGAGGGAAATATATATCCAAAATATTAATTCGATGGATGGTTGTAATTGCTATTTTACTTGGAGGATGTTTTCTCGAAGCATATATAAATCCTATTATTTTGCAGTATATTCAATAAAATATATTGAGGTTTAGAGGAATTAAACTCTCTCTGCAATTTCGTAGAGCAATTGCTCAGATTTATCCCAGCCAAGGCAGGCATCTGTGATGGATTTTCCATAGCATCCGCCTCCAACTGGCTGATTGCCATCTTCGATATAGCTTTCAATCATAACACCTTTTACAAGCTTTTCGATTTCTGGGGAGAGATGACGACTATGAAGCACTTCTTTTACAATACGAGGTTGCTGTTCCCATTTCTTTCCAGAATTTGCATGGTTAGCATCCACAATACAAGCAGGATTTTTCAAATCATGCTGTTCATATAAATTAATTACTCGCATTAAATCTTCATAGTGATAGTTGGAGATTGTTGTTCCGTATTTATCTACAGCTCCTCTTAAAATAGTATGTGTAAGAGGATTCCCTGTTGTCTCTACTTCCCAACCTGCATATAAGAAATTATGAGCAGATTGACCAGCCATGACGGAGTTCATCATAACAGATAAATCACCACTAGTTGGATTTTTCATGCCAACTGGAACATCCATACCACTTACGGTGAGGCGATGCTGCTGATTTTCGACAGAACGAGCACCAATTGCAACATAGGATAAAATATCTTCCATATACTGCCAATTGTTTGGATAGAGCATCTCGTCCGCTGCCGTCATATGAGTTTCTCTGATAGAACGAATATGCATTTTACGGATATCGAGTAAACCTGCAAGCATATCTGGAGCCTGTTCTGGATCTGGTTGATGAAGCATTCCTTTATATCCAGTGCCTGTTGTTCGTGGCTTATTTGTGTAAATTCGCGGAATAACAATAATCTTATCTTTAATCTTTTCTTGTACTTTAGCAAGACGATTCATATAATCTAAAACAGCATCCTCGTTATCTGCAGAGCAAGGTCCGATGATAACAAGAAATTTGTCGGATTCGCCAGTAAAAACTTTGTGAATTAATTCATCTCTCTCTTTTTTTATAGCTTTTAAGTCCTCTGTCATTGGGTATAGAGTTTGGATGACATCGGCATTTGGCATCTCTTTTAAACGTTTAATACTCATTTTTTTCCTCCTGAAAATATATATATATTAGCTCCCAAAATTAGGGAGTCGTTTTATTCATCGCTAAGTATATCATATAACTTTTGCGGTGTAAAGTATAAAAGTGAAATGTTTTAAATTTAGCAATTGATAGTGTAGCACTTGAAAAAGCAGATGTCAAGATACTAGTAAGTTAGGAAAAAGATTGTATGAAATGAAAAAACTATAGGAAACAATTGCTTTTCACTATTCAATCATGTTAGAATAAAAAATAAAACAGTCAACATACATAATGAGGTGAAAATTGTGAGAGAACTAGAAGAAAGAATTTTAAGAGATGGACAGGCGCTTAGCAAAAATGTATTAAAGGTAGATAGCTTTTTAAATCATCAGGTAGACTATACCTTGATGGATAAGATGGGGGAAGAGTTTGCCGATAAATTTAGGGATGAGGGGATTACAAGAGTATTTACGATTGAAAGTTCTGGTATTGCTCCAGCCTATGCTACAGCAAGGAGTCTGAAGGTTCCTATGGTCATTTTGAAAAAACAGACCTCTAAGATTCTAAATGAGGATGTGTATCAGACAAAGATTACTTCTTTTACAAAGGGAACAAGTTATGAACTCACTCTGTACAAAAAATATGCGCAGCCAGGAGATAAAGTATTATTGATTGATGACTTTTTAGCAAACGGGGAGGCTGCGACAGGAAGTTGTAAGTTACTTGAGATGGCAGGTGTGGAAGTTGCAGGTATTGGTATAGTCATCGAGAAAGCATTCCAAAGAGGAAGAAAGCGTTTGGAGGATGCAGGATATAAGGTATATTCTCTCGCCCGTGTATCTAAATTAGATCAGAATTGTATTGAATTTATTCCAGAGGAAGGGTAAGAATTCAATATGAAAATTATGATTAACAAAGAGATTGCTATTTGACTGTCAAAACAATATGGGTAAAATAATAGTTTTATGTGGAGGTGGTTTATAAGTATAGTGTGAAAAATTTATTATTTTGGGGATAACTAGAAAAAATACAGCGAAGGCATTGCCTTCGATAGTATAAGAAATTCGCCGTGTATAAAAGTGAGGAGGAAGCACGGCTGAAAAAGAAAGAAGGGCAAAGATATGTATTTAGGAATTAATGTTTCAAGAGATGCGATTCGCTATGCGATGTATGGACAAGAGCTTGAGGAGATTGAAAAGTGGAAAAAGGATATGAAGGATTTTGAATCTGCAGATCAGTTCTATGATTATATTTGCGAGGAATTAGATGAGACTGGCGCAGATTTAATTGGAATCAGCGTTCCAGGAATTGTGAGAGATTCCCGTGTGATTGCAAAATCACAGATAAAATACCTCTATAAGACGAATATTAAAGAAGAAGTAGAAAAAAGAACAGAGATTACAACTTATGCGATTAATGAGGCTAGGGCGTCTGGATACTGTGAATTTCAGATGGGAAATGGCAAAGGTACCAAATCTAGTGCGTATTTTATTATTGGAGATACGCTTGGTGGATGTATTTGTGATGAAAGAGGAATTGTAGAGGGAAAAGACGGATTAGCAGGGGAATTTTCTGTCATTCCTTTTGGAAATACATTTTCAGGTAAGCCAGGTATTTTGACAAATTATGCATCTATGGATGCTCTAGTAAATATTTATAAAGAATTTTCAGATAGAGAGACGACAAAGGGAATACAAGTTGTCCGTCGATATTTACAGGGAGAACAAAATGCGAGTCATGCGATGGATGCTTGGATGCAAAATATTTGTTATGGATTATACGAGGTTATAATGATGTATAATACAGAAGTTATCTGTCTTGGAGGACAGATTTCAGAGGAGATATGGTTTGTAGATTTCATTGAAAAGAAATTTAATGAGTATCGCTTTTTATTCCATGATGTATTGACAACAAAGATTTTGCAGTGCAAGTTTAGAAATAGTGCCAGCTTACTTGGAGCAGTTCTCTATGCAAAAGATAAGGAAGATGGTAAATAAGAGATATAAGGAGTATACTTTTTTCCTAGATAAATATACTACATAGCGATATTATCTGAAAAAAAAGGGGAAGAGGAACTATTAATTAAGAAGGTGAGAGCATATGCTAAAAAGAGAGATATTTGAGACGAGACTAAAAGAACATATAGATGAACTTAGAGAAATCTATATGTATTTGTACGACGATGAGGAGATGTTTCAATCACTCTGTGAAAATATGAGATATTTTTACGAGCAAAGATCCGAGCAATTACGAGAGAATGACAGCAAAAAAGAGAAGGATAGAGATTGGTACAAGAAAAATGATATACTTGGCATGATGTTCTATATAGATAATTTTGCAAAAAATTTAAATGGTATATCTGAGAAAATTTCTTATTTCCAGAAGGCAAATATAAATTATATTCATTTAATGCCATTTTTAGATTCTCCAGATGAAAAGTCTGACGGCGGATATGCGGTGTCAGATTTTAGAAAGGTGAACGAGAAATTTGGGACGATACAAGACCTTATAAATTTAACTCAGAAATGTCATGAGAAGGGAATTTATGTCAGCATGGATTTTGTGATGAATCATACTTCTGATGATCATGAATGGGCTAAGAAGGCAAGAGAAGGATTGGCAGAATATCAAGATAGATATTATTTTTTTGATAATTATGCGATGCCAGCTTTATATGAGAGAACTATGCCTCAGGTATTTCCAACGACTGCACCTGGTAATTTTACATGGCTTCGTGAGCTTCAAAGTTATGTTATGACAACATTTTATCCGTATCAATGGGATTTAAATTATAATAATCCTATTGTGTTTAATGAGATGATGAGCAATTTCCTTTATTGGGCGAATTGCGGCATTGATATTATGCGAATTGACGCAGTCCCATATATTTGGAAGGAGATAAATACGCCTTGTCGAAATCTTCCGCAAGTACATATGCTTGTGCGAATGATGCGTATTATCGATGAGATTGTCTGCCCAAGTGTTTTATTACTTGGGGAAGTCGTGATGGAGCCAGAGAAAGTAGTTCCTTATTTTGGTACTGTAGAGAAACCAGAATGTCATATATTGTATAATGTCACAACAATGGCAACGATATGGAATACAGTAGCTACAAGAGATACGAGATTACTAAAAAATCAATTGGATTTTGTTTGCAAACTTCCAAAGGACTTTGTATTTCTCAATTATCTGAGATGTCATGATGATATCGGATGGGGATTAGATTATAATATACTTCGCAGTTGGGGAATGGAGGAAATCCCTCATAAGCAGTATCTTAATGATTTCTTTACAGGAAAAGTAGCAGGAAGCTTTAGCTGCGGAGAATTATATAATGAAAGTCTGTACTTTAATGATGCAAGAGTTTGTGCGACGACGGCGTCTATGTGCGGAATTGAGAAGGCGTTAAAGGAGAAGAAGGAAGAGCAGCTTGATATGGCAATTCAACTAGATACGATGTTACACGCTTTTATGCTCATGCAGTCTGGAATTCCAGTTTTGTACAGTGGAGATGAGATTGGTCAGTTAAACGATTATTCTTATAAGAATGACTTGAAGAAAAGAAGAGATTCTAGATGGGTTCATCGCACGAAAATGGATTGGGAGGCAGTAAGTAAAATCGACGATATAACGACTATACAGGGCAGAATTTTTAAAAATTTACAAAAATTAGAAGAGATTCGAAAAAAGGAGAAAGTTTATAATTCTAACTCGAATTATTATACTGTGTCAACATGGGATGATTGTCTACTTTGTATTGTGAGAGAGGATGAGAAAGATAAAATTATCGGACTTTTCAACTTTAGTGAGGAGAAAAAGACAGCGTGGATTGATGAGCAAGATGACTTATATCGCAATATTTATACAGATGAGGTCGTTAGAGCGTCTGCTCTTACTTTGGAACCGTATCAATTTTTGCTTCTTAAAAGAATGAATTTAGCCAAACCAAAGGTTAAAACGACTGTTTCTCAAAAACCAAAGGGATTAAAGGCAGGCCCCCCAAAGGGAGTGAAACCTAAAATGTGGAAGCCACCAGTCTATCAGCCAAAGAAAGAAGAAAAGAAGACCGAGAAAAAATCTGTTCCTAAAAAGAATAAAAAATAAGAGAAAAGGGACTATCGGGAAATAAATTTTTCATACCAAATATAAATGATTTTGAAAAGATTTTATATTATATTTGTTTGAGATTTTATATTTTCCGATAGCCCCTTTTTGTACCTTAGGAAAATCTGGCTTGTTATTCTAGAAAAAGAATGGTATGATTTTAAAAGATGTATTTTATAAAAAATAAAAAGGGGAGGAATTGTTAAATGAGTCAAAAAAGAAGAATTTATATATTAGTATTCATTTTTTGTCTAAGTTGTATTATTTTTGTAAAACCATCGAACGCAGCTAGCATAAAATTAAATAAGACAAAAAAGACAATTGGAGTGGGAGATACGTATCAATTAAAGGTATCTGGAACAAAAAAGGAAATAAATTGGACAGTAGAGTCTTCATCCATTGCCAAGGTGAGCAAAAATGGAAAGGTGACAGGAAAGAAAACAGGAACAACGACAGTGACAGCAAAGATTGGAAAGAAAAAATTGACTTGTAAAATTACCGTACATAATCATAAATATACAAAAAAGGTGACAACGAAGGCGACATGCACGAAAAAAGGAGTGGAAACATATACTTGTTCTTGTGGAAAATCCTATACAAAGAACATTCCCAAAAAGGAACATGTGGCAGGAAAATATACAATAGTTCAAAAAGCAACAAAGACAAAAGATGGCTTAAAAGTGAAGAAATGTATAAACTGTAATAAGATTATGAAAAAAAAGACAATCTTGAGTACTGATAAACAAAAAGAGCAAGATTTTGTGGCGAAATATTTGAAAGATAAAAAAACAGAACAGGTTATTATCGTAAAATATGAGGGAGGTTCCAATGCTACTTTAAGTTTTCATCAAAAAGGCAGTGATGGACTTTGGAGTCAGGTACTTTCCACTTATGCATATTTAGGATGGAATGGAATTAATAAGCAAAAAGAGGGAGATGGAAAAACTCCAACGGGAATATTTGAAATCAAATCTGCTTTTGGAATTAAAGCAAATCCTGGCACGAGTCTTCCGTACACAAAGTTAACAGATACGATGTACTGGTGTGAAGATAGAGCTTATTACAATACATTGGTAGATGTAAGTAAAATAAATCATAATTGTAGTGGAGAGCATTTAAAAAGATATACAGGATACTATAATTATAGTATGGTTATCGACTATAATAGTGAATGTACGTATGGAAAGGGAAGTGCTATTTTCTTACACTGTGCAGTAAAGAAAAATACAAGTGGCTGTGTTGCAATTCCAGAGAGTAAACTGATTACAATTTTGAAGAAAGCAAAGTCAGGTATTAAAATAGTAATAAAGTAAAGAAAGTAGCTATGTTTTATATTTATTGTATTTTAGATAGACGAAAACAATATTTCGGAAAAGAGTTTTTGATAGTACTAGATATTTAAAATATAAAAAGACAAAGGAGAAGAAAGATGGCAGATGATATTTTAACCACAGGAGATGTTCTAAAAGGACGCGGTGAAAGCATTCAGACAGATACGCCAAAGGGGTTTAAAAATATAAACTGGGATGCAAAAAAGAATCGCAAGAAGTCTCCAACTGTACCAGGACTTAAAAATCCTTTGGCAGAGGAAGTGCAGTCTCTGAAAAGAGAAAAGCAGCAAATGCAAGAAGAGATGGTGTCTTTAAGGGATGAAAATGAGAAGAATATTCAACAATTGGAAAATCTAAGAGGCATTCAATCTGAGCTTGAGAGTCAAATAAAACTGATAAAAGAAAATAGTCAAAAAGAAAAGACAGAGCTGCAAAGACAGTTGGATATTGCCAAGCATGCTGGTGCCAGAGAGAAGGAAGGATTGCAAAGACAGCTGGAGTATAATAAAGCGACGAGCAATCGAGAAAAAAGTCAGATGACAGCAGAGCTCTCTGAGACAAAAAAACAGCTAAAAGACCAAGCTGTGAAGATACAAGGTATGGAAAGTGAAAGACAAACACTTCAAAAAGAGATACAAAGGCTGGAGGAAAGTATAAAAGAACAAAAAAAGAAAGTAGAAAACGAGAAACAAGCAAAAGATAAAGAAAAGATAAGATTGCAAGAAGAAGGAAAGGGGCTAAATATAGAGTTATCTAAAAAGCAAAGAGAGCTTGAGAAAATCCAAAAAGATTTAGCTGATAGAGAAAATGATTATGATATATTAGGAAGAACTAGCAAGTCAGAGCTTGAAAGGGCAAATAAAATGCGTTATATTTGGGCGATTATTGGTGTCTTACTCGGTGTATTTGGTGGAGTAATTTGGGAGAGTATGGCCCATATTTCTACAATGTTTATGTAAAGAGAGGTCAAAAGAAAGATGGAAAGATTAAATAGAACAAGGGCGATTTTAGAAGAATTAAAATTAGATGCTATCTTAGTGACAAGTCCTTATAATATGCGATATATTAGTGGATTTGCAGGAGGAGAGGGACTTTTATATATCACAAGAGAAAAGAGTATTTTATTTACAGACTCTAGATATACGATTCAGGCAAAGGAAGAGTCTAAGACATTTACGGTGGTGGAAAGTGCAAGTCAGTCTAAGACAGTTCAGCAATTAACGGTTTTATTTGAGGAAGATAAGATTGAGTCTGTAGGTTTGGAAGATGAGGTGCTTACTTATAAAGAAGCGAGAGCTTATATGGATATCTCTGATAAAATGCATTGGGTTGGACTTGAGAGTAGATTAGAAAAGCTTCGTATTATTAAGACAGAGGATGAATTGCAAAAATTAGAAAAAGCAGAAGGTATCGGTGATGCGGCATTTTCCCATATTTTAACAGTTATTAAACCTGGAATTACTGAGCTTGAAATTGCAGCAGAGCTTGAGTATTTTATGAAAAAGAATGGAGCATTGAAGACAAGTTTTGATACAATTATTGCCTCAGGTATTCATTCTTCTATGCCACATGCAATTCCAACTACGAAGAAGATTGAGACTGGAGATTTTGTTACAATGGATTTTGGATGTATGGTGGATGGATATTGTTCCGATATGACAAGGACAATTGTTGTCGGCAAGGCAAATGAGAAGCAAAGAGAAATTTATCATATAGTTTTGAAAGCTCAGCTGGAATCTTTGGCAGCTGTAAAAGCGGGAGTAAAGGGAGCTGAAATTGATGCCATTGCTAGAAAAATTATCAGTGATGCTGGATATGGAGATTGCTTTGGACATGGTCTTGGACATAGCGTTGGTTTATTCATCCATGAGGAACCAAGATTTTCTCCGACATGTGAAGAGATTATAAAGCCAAATACAATTATGACAGTGGAGCCAGGAATTTATGTGGGCGGCTTTGGCGGCGTCCGTATTGAGGATATGATTGTTGTGACAGAGGATGGTTATCGAAATTTTGCACATTCTGAGAAAAGTTTAATTGAGTTATAGAAAATTTTCTAAAACTATATAAATTTTACTTAGTATATTTTTATGAGATTAGATGTAATAGAGACTTGATTTTTTTGTCGTTTCTATGTATGATAAAGAATGTATTTGTTACAAAAGTTTTAACATATTGTGTTGAGAATGTTTTACTTTTATTAGGTAGAGAAAAATCTATTCAAAAAATAGGATAGATTAGGAATAAACCAAACCTAATTATAAGTTATCTTATATTTAAGAATGTCGAGACATTCTAGAACATACATTAAAAAGAAAGATAAAAGGAGAAGAGAAAATGACAGCAACCATTATGATTGAAGTAATAAAGGCGGTCATCCTTGGTGTCGTAGAGGGTATTACGGAGTGGCTTCCGATTAGTAGTACTGGTCATATGATTTTAGTTGATGAGTTTTTACAATTAAATCTCTCGGATGAATTTAAAGAGATGTTTTTTGTAGTCATTCAGCTAGGGGCTATTTTGGCAGTATGTGTTTTGTATTTTAATAAGTTAAATCCGTTTGCTCTTAGTAAGACAAGGGAAGAAAAGAAAGAGACATGGAATATTTGGGGTAAAGTTATCGTGGGCTGCTTACCAGCAGCAGTTATTGGAATTCCACTTAATGATTGGATTGATAAAGTTTTTTATAATTGGAAGGTAGTAGCGGGAACCCTTATTATCTATGGTATTTTATTTATTGTCGTAGAAAATTATGTGGAGTTTAGAAGACCAAAGGTGAGAGATTTTGATCAGCTTACATATAAGCTAGCCCTTGCTATCGGTATATTTCAGATTCTTGCATTAATTCCAGGAACATCGAGATCAGGTGCCACGATTTTGGGGGCAGTTTTGCTTGGATGTAGCAGATTTGTAGCGGCAGAGTACTCGTTCTTCTTGTCTATTCCAGTTATGTTTGGTGCAAGTATGATAAAGATAGTGAAGTTTGGACTTACTTTTAGAAAGTTAGAACTATTAATTTTGGGTGTCGGATGTCTAGTGGCGTTTGTTGTGTCTATTATCGCAATTAAATTCTTGATGAGTTATATTAAGAATAATGATTTTAGAGCGTTTGGTGTTTATCGAATTATTATTGGTATTTTTGTTATCGTTTATTTTTTATTTTTTATTTAAAGATAGAGAGGAATGTCGAGATAGAAGGCATTCCTTTTTCTTTTTTGTGGGATATAGGATAGAATAAAGTAAAGTAGAAGTAGGGAACTTTTTATTTTGAGAGTAGAGAGGATTAAAATACTTACTTGCAAAAACGTATATTGTACGATACAATAAATGAGCAACACATTTTAGTGACAGAAAGGACGGAGTGCAAAATTGAAGATTTTGATTCAAAATGGTAGACTTTTGGACCCTGCATCAGGAATAGATCAGATTATGGATCTGCTTATAGAGGATAAGCAGATTATAAAAAGAGGAGAGAATTTGACTGAGGAGGTAGAGCAAGTAATTGATGCAAGTGGATGCTTTGTAATGCCAGGACTTATTGACCTCCATGTGCATCTTCGAGATCCAGGACTTACGTATAAAGAAGATATTGAGACCGGAACGAGGGCGGCGGCAAGAGGCGGCGTGACGACAATCTGTGCAATGCCAAATACAATGCCAGTTGTGGACTCTAAGGAAACATTGGAATATATTTATAAAAAAGCAAGTGAGAAGGGCTCTGCCCGTGTATTACAGCTTGCTGCTTTTACAAAAGGTATGGAAGGAAAAGAGTTAGTTGATATCGATGAGATGATTGAGGCTGGGGCTGCTGCTTTTAGTGAGGATGGCAAGAGTGTAATGGATATTTGCTTATATGAGAAAGCATTAGAAGAATTGGCTAAGAAAGATATGCTTGTGATGGCTCACTGTGAGGATAAGAATTTAGTTGGTAAAGGTGTACTCAATAAAGGAGTTGCCTCTGAAAAATATAATGTGCCAGGAATTGAAAATGCGGTAGAAGATATTATTACAGCGAGAGATATCTTCTTATCGAATGAGACAAGAGTACGTTTGCATCTTTGTCATTGCTCTACAAAGGGAGTTGTGGAGCTTCTTAAGATGGCAAAGGGTATGGGAATTCCAGTGACAGGCGAGGTTTGCCCACATCATTTTATTTTGACGGATGCGGATATTAAAGAAGCGGATGGAAATTATAAGATGAATCCTCCTCTTCGTACAAGAGAAGATGTAGATGCCTTAATCGAGGGATTGCGAGATGGTATTTTAGATGCTATTTCTACAGACCATGCTCCTCACCACGAATCGGAGAAGGGGTCTGATTTTACAAAATGTGCGTTTGGTATTGTTGGATTAGAGACAAGTGCCAGCTTGACTTACACATATTTGGTAAAAACTGGTATATTAACACCTCTGCAGATGGTAGAAAAAATGAGTACCAATCCAGCAAAGATTTTAAAGAGAGATGATATCGGAAGTTTACAGGAAGGTAAAATTGCAGATATTATGATTTTTGATCCAAATATGGAGTATCAGATTGATAAAAATGAGTTTGCATCGAAAGCAAAGAATACACCTTTTGACGGTATGGATGTGACAGGAAAGGTAAAGATGACAATTTTTGAGGGGAATATTGTATATGAAGCGTAGCAAGTAATGGGGAAACTGGTTTGCAAAATATGATATATTTTTAGTAGATAAATCGTGCCAATCAATATAGAAAGCTCTAATAAAGATGAAGAGAAAACTGGAGGAAAAAAGAGATGATTAATGAGTTGGTAAGCAAAATAAAAAAAATGGAGGCACCTATTGTAGTTGGACTTGATCCAATGTTAAACTATGTACCAGAATGTATAAAAGAAGCAGCTTTTAAAGAGTATGGACAGACTCTAAAGGGAGCTGGTGAGGCAATTTGGCAGTATAATAAGGGGATTATTGATCAGATTTATGATTTAGTTCCAGCTGTAAAACCTCAGATTGCGATGTATGAGCAATTTGGTATCGAGGGGCTTTTGGCATTCCAAAAAACTTGTGATTATGCTAAGGAAAAAGGACTAGTTATTATCGGTGATATCAAGAGAGGAGATATTGGCTCTACATCCGCTGCCTATGCAGTTGGACATGTGGGACATGTTCAAGTTGGAGAGAATAAATTCCAAAGTTTTAACGAGGACTTTGTCACAGTGAATCCATACCTTGGAAGTGACGGAGTGAAACCTTTTATCGATGTTTGTAAAGAAGAGAAAAAGGGAATTTTCGTACTTGTAAAAACTTCTAATCCATCAAGTGGTGAGTTCCAAGATCAGGAAGTAAATGGAACACCTATTTATGAGATGGTTGCGAGAAAAGTTGACGAGTGGGGAAAAGACCATATGGGTGACGACTATAGTTATGTGGGAGCAGTAGTAGGAGCAACTTATCCAAAGATGGGTGAGATTTTGAGAAAGGTTATGCCAAAAAGCTATATTCTAGTGCCTGGATACGGTGCTCAGGGTGGAAAAGCAGAGGATTTAGCACCATTTTTTAATGAGGATGGACTTGGAGCAATCGTAAATTCTTCTAGAGGAATTATCGCAGCTTATAAACAAGAAAAATACCAAAAATTTGGTGAGCAGGGATATGCAGAGGCTTCTAGAGCAGCAGTACTAGATATGAAGGAAGACTTAAAAATTGCTTGGATGAAATAATTCATTTCTTATGAAAAAGAAAAGTTGTTTTGACTCAAAGAGAATTATCGTATGCTTTTTTGGGATAAAAACTAATTTTTCGAATTAATGAAAGCTAGTGAGAAATTTTAATACAACCAATAAAACAGAAAGGAAGAATCTATATGGGACGAGAAAAAGAACGTGCCATTGTGCGAAAACAAAGACAAATCGGCATAGGAATTTATGACCTTTGGCTTGAGACAGAAGTGTCTCAGAAGGCAGTTCCTGGTCAGTTTATTTCTATTTACACAAACGATGCTTCTAAACTTTTGCCAAGACCAATCAGTATTTGTGAAATAGAACCGAATAAAAATTGTCTGCGTGTTGTATATCGAATTGCGGGTGAGGGAACAAAACAGTTTTCAAAGCTTGGAGAGGGAGATAAGATTGATATTTTAGGACCTCTTGGGAATGGATTTACTAAAAAAGAGAAAACAGCTATTTTAATCGGTGGAGGAATTGGAATTCCTCCGATGTTAGAGCTTGCGAAGCAATTAGATGTAAAAAAGAGTATCGTTTTAGGATATCGCGATGAAATTTTCTTAAATAAAGAATTTGAGCCATATGGAGATGTGTTTTTAGCGAGTGAGGATGGAGTACACGGAACAAAGGGAACTGTTCTTGATGCAATTAGAGAATGTGCTATCACAGGGGATGTTATCTATGCCTGTGGACCTACCCCTATGCTTCGTGCAATACAGGTGTATGCGTTCGAAAATGATATCGAGGCACAACTATCCCTAGAAGAGAGAATGGCATGTGGAATTGGTGCCTGTTTGGCATGTGTATGCAAGTCAAAGGAAGTAGATTCTCACAGTCATGTGCATAATAAGAGAGTCTGCAAAGACGGACCAGTATTTGATGCGAGGGAGGTAGATTTCTCATGAAATTAGAAGTAAATATTGCAGGAGTTACCTTGAAAAATCCAATCACAACAGCGTCTGGGACATTTGGTTCTGGTATGGAGTATAGCGAATTTGTGGACTTGTCAAAGCTTGGAGCAGTGACGACAAAGGGGGTGGCGAATATCCCTTGGCCAGGTAATCCAACCCCTCGAATTGCAGAAACTTACGGTGGGATGATGAATGCCATCGGTCTTCAAAATCCGGGAATTGACGTTTTTGTGGAGAGAGATTTGCCATACCTTAGAGAGCAAAATGCAGCGATTATTGTAAATGTATGTGGAAAATCTGAAAAGGATTATGTAGAGGTAGTAGAAAGACTTGCTGACGAGGCTGTAGACTTATTGGAAATTAATGTCTCATGTCCAAATGTAAGGGAAGGTGGAATTGCTTTTGGACAAGATCCAAAGGCATTAGCCCAGATTACTAAGGCGGTAAAGGCAAAGGCAAAACAGCCCATTATTATGAAACTTAGTCCAAATGTCACGAGCATTGCGGAGATGGCAAAGGCAGCCGAGGCGGCAGGAAGTGATGCTATTTCTCTTATTAATACTTTGACTGGAATGAAAATTGATATTCATAAAAGAGCATTTGCTGTAGCAAATAAGACAGGTGGTGTATCAGGACCAGCGATTAAGCCCATTGCACTTCGCATGGTCTATGAGGCGGCGCATGCAGTAAATCTTCCAGTTATCGGAATGGGTGGAATTATGACAGCGGAGGATGCGATTGAATTTTTAATGGCAGGAGCTACTATGGTAGCTGTCGGAACAGCGAACTTCCATAATCCTCATGTAACGATGGAGATTTTAGATGGAATTAAATCTTATATGGAACAGTATAAGATTGTAGATATTCATGATATGATAAAAGTACTGTAACGGTTGGAGCCAATCTCAAAAATACAGCTCGTTTTCTTGAGGTGGCGTATTCGCCAAATAAAACTTTAAAAATATGATAAAAGGAGAAAAAAATGGAAGCATATAAAAAAGAATTTATCGAATTTATGATTGACTGTCAGGTGTTAAAATTTGGAGATTTTGTGACAAAGAGTGGAAGAAAAACTCCATTTTTTGTAAATACAGGATTTTATAGAACCGGTGTACAGCTTAGCAAGCTCGGCTCCTACTATGCAAAGGCAATTTATGATGTATTTGGGTTAGATTTTGACGTATTATTTGGACCAGCATATAAGGGGATTCCTCTAACTGTAGCTGCTACAATGGCAATTGCACAAGACTATGGAAAAGAGATTAAATATTGCTCTAATAGAAAAGAAGTAAAAGACCACGGTGATAAGGGGATTTTACTTGGAAGCCCGATAGCAAATCAGGATAAAGTTATTATTATCGAGGATGTAACAACAGCTGGTACATCTATTCAGGAGACGCTTCCTATTATTAAAGCACAGGGAGATGTGGATGTTCTCGGTCTTGTCGTATCTGTGGATAGAATGGAGAGGGGACAGGGAGAAAAAGGCGCCTTAGAAGAAATTTCTGAGAAATACGGTTTAAAGACAACGGCTATTGTGACGATGGCAGAGGTTGTAGAGCATTTATATAATAAACCCTATAAGGGAAAGGTAATTATTGATGATACATTAAAAGCAGCCATTGATGCATATTATGAGCAGTACGGTATAAAATAATAATAGAAAGGCGGTTTTATAATGCAAGACAGTGAAAAAATCTATAAAAGAATTGCAATTGTAGGATCTTGTAATATCGTGACAGGAATTATTATCATTGTTGTAGGTCTTAGTATTGGTATTTTAAATATCGTGCAGGGAGCAATGCTATTAAAAGGCAAATCAAAAATTATATTCTAAATTTGGGAGATAGCTATATAAAGGTTGTCATTATACTTATAAAGTAGAAAGATATAGTAAAGTAAAACATGATTATATTTTTGATTGAAAAGTAAAGATGGGGATTAAATATAAATAATAAGGCTATAAATAAAATTTTGGATAACGATAGGAGAAAGTATTTTTGTTTATAAGACGGATGAAATCTTCTATAGTAGTCAAGCGAATTTATGTTCTGTCACATATTTTTGCTTGACATAAGTATATGTTGAACATATACTATAAATGCGTAGGGCATTTAACTTTGCGTCCTTGGTGAATATAGATGTTAATGCGGCGAGAGAGTTACTTGTCTGTATCTGCTGCTCTGAGCAAGTATAACCTGCCAAAGCCTATATGGTATAGGCAAGGGGGAAAAGCTCACCAGTAGAATCCATCAGACTTACTTGATAGAGTGAGTCAGGTTAGAATATAAAAGCGTATAGAGCAATATAATATTTTTGTATAATCAAAGATAGATTGTGAAGTAAAGTATGGCAAATGTAAGAGTATTGCCTTTGATAATTGATAGGGATATGGGAGAGAATTAAGATGAAAAAGTCCACCAGATTAAAGATAAGCTGGTTTTGTTTCTTTGCTTTTATGGTATATATTGTTGTATTATTCTACTTTGTATTTTTTAGTGAGCGATATGGCAGAATTGAAGGATATGTAGAGTACCAGTATAATTTGCAGCTATTTAAAGAGATTGAAAGATTTATGGAAAATAAAGATAAGATGAGTTGGGAGGCATGGGGTACGAATTTACTCGGCAACGTTTTTATTTTTATACCAATCGGTATTTTAGTACCGATGTTCGTGTCTAGAAAAATTAATTTAATAAAATGTACAATTTTATCTTTTTTTTGTAGCTTAGTAATTGAGGCCACACAATTTGTTTGTCGCTGTGGTGTATTTGATGTAGATGATCTTTTTCTAAATACAATTGGCGGATTGACTGGCTATCTTATTTTTAAGCTAGTAAGACAGATTTATCGCTGGTATTATAGGAAAAAATTAACAAAGCGAATGAAGTTGCGTGGAAGCCAAAAAGAATAGTGAGAGAAGGAAAGATCTGATTAAAAGCAAATAGCGAAGAGTAAAATCCCATTTTTGTGAGAGCAAAGATGGGATAATAATTTTTTGGAAGGGAGTGGTGAAGAATGGGTAGACAATTTTCAATGCTGGAGGAGAGATATGAGTTATCCGTGAATAGAATTGAACAGATGAGGGAGGAGAGTGAGATGGATCCCCCTTTTTTGTCATATTTTCACAAAACAAGTAGTTTTTTATATGAGCTTCATAAGTTATATGAAAAGATTGAGCAGGGATTTATGAATACTGCAATAAAAGAAGAATTGAAAAATCAACAAAAAGTTTTATATGGTGAGCTTGAGAGAGAAAATTATGAGTCAAGCTATGCAAATCCAGCTTATGCAGTGAGAGAATTGGGAAAAGATTTTGGTGGTATTTTAAGCTTTTTGTATGCGGAGGCGAGAGCGCAGATTGTATCTGTGTATGAGCAAAGAAAAGAAGAGCTTACTATTTTTAATGAGTTATTTTTAGAAATTTATCGTCTTTTTATCGATAAAGCATCCTATAAAGAAATCAAGGATGCGATTTATTGGCATATGAGTGATTATGCGGAGCTAACAGTTAGAGAGAGAGTAAGAGAAAATCTAGATCCAAAGCTTGATTTTGCGACAAAGATTATTATGGAATCTGATTTATCCGATATTCGTTATTTATATCGATATGGAGAATATATCGGAGGAAATGAGGAAAAGTTAGCATTATATCTTAGCAAGCTTCCAAGTGAAACGATAGAGAATATGGCTAGAACATATACAAGCGGTTATGCGAAAGGATTTGAGGCAAAAGGTGTAGATTTATATAAAAAATCGACAGTGAATATTCGCTATTCATTAGGGCAGGAGCGTATTGTAAAAGCTGCAATCAAACAGTTTGAACAGTGGGGACTGAAACCGGTTATTTATCGATATGCACATAGTAGTATGCATAAAAATCCAAGGGGAAAAATTGGGTATATAAGCACGAGTGTTAATAAGCAGTATGAGTTTGACCATCAGGGAGATAATGCGTATTATATAGATAAAGCGTTTATGCAAAGGAAGCTAGATATTTTAAAACAAAGTTATGAGGAGCAAAAAGATTTTGCAGCGGGCTTTGCAGGACCAGCTTGTATTGAAGTTTTTGGAGAAACTCCGTTTACACCAGTAAAGAAGGAGGAGGCTGCTAAGCTTAGTGAAGAACAGCAAAGATTATCTGTCTGGTATACAGAGCAGTCTTCCAAGATTATGAATGAATATATTAATCAGGAGGAGAGAAGTTTTACAATTATTGCTTATCCAACACCTGAAATCGGTGATAATTTTGAGAAAATATTCGAGGAGACAGTGAAAATTAATACACTTGATCAGGAAAAATATAAAAAGATTCAGCAAAGCATAATTGATGTTCTAGATTTGGCGAGCGTAGTGCAAATTAAGGGGAAAGGTGCAAATAGGACTAATTTAGCTGTTAAGATGCAGGCACTTTTCCATCCAGAAAAAGAAACAAATTTTGAAAACTGTCTCGCAGATGTCAATATTCCAGTTGGTGAAGTCTTTACTTCTCCAAGACTGGAGGGAACGAATGGGGTTTTACATGTAACAGGAGTTTATTTAAATGAGCTTTATTATAAAGATTTAGAGATTGTATTTGAGGATGGTATTATAAAAGACTACACTTGCAGAAATTTCAGTACGGAGGAGGAAAACAAGCGCTATATTAAGGAAAATATATTATTCCACCATGAGACATTACCTCTTGGAGAGTTTGCGATTGGCACAAATACAACTGCCTATAAAGTGGCAACTCAGTATCAGATTTTTAGTAAATTGCCAATTTTAATTGCAGAGAAGATGGGACCCCATTTTGCAGTGGGAGATACATGTTATAGCTATTGTGAGGATATTGCTGTTTTTAACCCAGATGGAAAGGAAATTACAGCGAGAGATAATAGCTATACAATCAAGAGAAAAAATGGCGAGGAGCCAGAATATTTCCACTGTCATACGGATATTACGATTCCATATGATGAGCTTGCATCGATTGAGGCTGTGACAAGGAATGGGGAGAGAATTACCATTATTAGAGACGGACGATTTGTACTTGAGGGAACAGAGGAGTTAAATATTCCTTTAGATGAAATATAGAATTTTTGGTTAAATACGAAGAAACTATTGAATAATTTAGATAGAAAAAATAAATTATAATAAATTAATAAGTAAAAAATAAAAGAAGAAGAGGCAAAATAGAGATTTAAAATATAAAAAATACCAAAAATTTTTAAAACTCTGAATAAGGAATAAAATTTTAAAAAAAATTTTTGATTGCCAAAAATACAAAAATAAGCCTATAATTTGGGCATAAAGAATGAGGAGGCAAAAGTATGGCACAAGTAAGTATTGTTATGGGTAGTGATTCTGATTTACCTATTATGAAAAAAGCAGCAGAGATATTGGAAAAGTTTGAAATTTCCTATGAGATGAGAATTATTTCCGCTCACAGAGAGCCAGATATTTTTGTAGAGTATGCAAAGACAGCAAAAGCCAGAGGAATTAAGGTAATTATCGCAGGAGCAGGAAAGGCAGCACATTTACCAGGAATGTGTGCAGCAATTTTCCCACTTCCAGTTATCGGCATTCCTATGAAGACATCAGACCTTGGTGGAGTGGATTCTCTTTATTCTATCGTGCAGATGCCATCAGGAATTCCAGTTGCCACAGTTGCAATTAACGGTGGTGCAAACGCTGGTATTTTAGCTGCAAAAATTTTGTCTGTGTCTGACGAGGGACTTCAGGAGAAATTAGCTGCTTATACGGAAGAAATGAAAAATCAAGTTGTAGAAAAAGATGCAAAATTAAATGTAAATGGTCCAGAGGGATATTTAGCAGAATAGTAGAAAAAGGAATGGAAAGTTCAAGAGACTGAGATATTTATTTAGTCAGACTTTCTGTTCCTTTTTTTGACAAAAACGAAGAAAGCACAGTTTTTTCTTTACAAATCGATTTTCTAATGTTAGTATGTCTTTGAAAGTAGATAAAAATATAGAGAATTTTCAGTTCATTGACTGGAAATATATCGAAGATTCAGGAGGAAAGATAAATGGATTATAAAAAAGCTGGTGTAGATATTGAGGCTGGTTATAAATCAGTGGAGTTAATGAAAAAGCATGTACAGGCTACGATGAGACCAGAAGTACTTACAAATCTAGGCGGATTTTCAGGAGCATTTTCCATGAAGAAGTTTAAAGATATGGAAAATCCAACTTTGGTATCTGGAACAGACGGTGTAGGTACAAAATTAAAATTAGCTTTTATTATGGATAAACATGATACAATTGGAATTGATTGTGTAGCTATGTGTGTCAATGATATCGCATGTGCAGGCGGAGAACCACTCTTTTTCTTAGACTATATCGCTTGTGGTAAAAACTTTCCAGAAAAGATTGCAACAATTGTAAGTGGTGTAGCAGAGGGATGTATCCAGTCTGAGGCTGCCTTGATCGGTGGAGAGACAGCAGAGATGCCAGGATTTTATGATGAGGACGAGTACGACTTAGCTGGATTTGCAGTGGGTGTCGTAGATGAGAAGGATTTAATTACTGGAAAAGATTTAAAGGCTGGAGATGTTTTAATTGGTATTGCATCTTCTGGTGTACACAGCAATGGATATTCTCTCGTTCGAAAAGTATTTCCAATGGAAAAAGAAGCACTTATGACATATTATGATGAGCTTGGAATGACACTTGGCGAGGCACTCCTTACACCTACAAAGATTTATGTAAAAGCATTAAAATCTATTAAAAATGCTAGTGTGACGATTAAGGCTTGCAGCCATATTACAGGTGGTGGATTCTACGAGAATATTCCTAGAATGTTAAAAGACGGTGTAAAAGCTATCGTAAAGAAAGATAGCTATGAGGTGCCAGCTATTTTTAAATTGCTTGCAAAGACAGGTGATATCGAAGAAGAGATGATGTATAATACTTATAATATGGGTATCGGTATGATGGTTGCAGTTGATAAAAAAGATGTGGACGCAACTTTAAAAGCTTTAAAAGATGCTGGAGAAGCAGCATATGTAGTAGGTCAGATTGAAGAAGGTGAAAAAGGAGTAGAATTATGCTAAAGCTTGCAGTGCTTGTCTCAGGAGGAGGAACAAATCTCCAGGCGATTATTGATGCTCTAGAAAATGGCAAAGTTACAAATGCAGAGATCTCTGTTGTTATTAGCAATAATGCCAATGCCTATGCTCTAGAGCGGGCTAAAAATCATGGGATAGAGGCAGTGGCAATTACAAGAAAGGATTTTCCGGATAAGGATGCTTTTAACGAGGCACTTTATGGGGCGCTTATGACAAGGCAGATAGATCTTGTCGTATTAGCGGGATGTCTTGTTGTTATTCCGGAAAAAATTATTGATGCATTTGAAAATCGTATGATTAATATTCACCCTTCTCTTATCCCAGCTTTTTGTGGAAAAGGATTTTATGGACTTACTGTTCATGAAAAAGCGCTTGAGAGAGGTGTAAAATATACAGGAGCTACCGTGCATTTTGTAGATAAAGGAACAGATACAGGTCCGATTATTATGCAAAAACCAGTAGAAGTTTTGGACAAAGATACGCCAAAGGAGCTTCAGCTTCGTGTTATGGAGCAGGCAGAGTGGGTGATTTTACCTCGCGTTATCGACCTTATTGCAAATGGAAAGGTAAGCGTAGTAGATGGCAAAGTTCATATTGCAGAGTAAAAGAGAAAGGAAAAAGATATGAAAGTTTTAATCGTTGGAAGTGGTGGAAGAGAGCATGCAATCGCTTGGGCAGTACAAAAAAGTCCAAAGGTAGATAAGATTTACTGTGCGCCAGGAAACGCTGGAATTGAAGAATATGCCCAGTGTGTTCCAATTGGTGCGATGGAATTTGATAAACTAGTTGCGTTTGCAAAAGAAGAAGAGATTGATTTTACGATTATCGGTATGGACGATCCTTTAGTTGGCGGTGTCGTAGATGCGTTTGAGGCGGAGGGACTTCGCGTATTTGGACCGAGAAAAAATGCGGCAATTATTGAAGGCTCCAAGGCATTTTCCAAAAACTTGATGAAAAAATATCATATTCCAACTGCAGCCTATGAGAATTTTACATCCGCTGAGGATGCATTAGCTTATTTAGAGACAGCGAAAATGCCAATTGTATTAAAGGCTGACGGTCTTGCACTTGGAAAAGGTGTACTTATTTGTCATACTCTGGAAGAGGCGAAGCAGGGTGTTAAGACATTAATGCTCGATAAGCAGTTTGGCGATGCTGGCAATACAATTGTAATTGAAGAATTTATGACAGGAAGAGAAGTTTCTGTTTTAGCATTTTGTGATGGAAAGACTGTCAAATGTATGACTTCAGCACAAGATCATAAGAGAGCAAAAGATGGAGATAAGGGATTAAATACAGGTGGTATGGGTACTTTCTCTCCAAGTCCATTTTACGAGGGTGAGGTACAGCAATTTTGTGAGAAATATGTTTATCAGCCAACAATCGATGCAATGGCAGCTGAGGGAAGACCTTTCACAGGGATTTTATTCACTGGTCTTATGATAACAGAGGATGGACCTAAGGTACTTGAGTATAATGCGCGTTTTGGTGATCCAGAGGCTCAAGTTGTTCTTCCTAGAATGAAGAATGATATTATCGAGGTAATGGAGGCCTGCGTCGATGGCAGATTAGAAGATATTACGCTTGAGTTTGAAAATAATGCGGCAGTTTGTGTTGTATTGGCATCTGATGGATATCCAGAAAAATACGAGAAAGGATTTCCTATCTCTGGTTTAGACTCTGTAAGGGAGAAAGAGGGATACTATATTTTCCACGCTGGAACAAAGAAACAAGACGGTGAAATTGTTACAAACGGAGGAAGAGTTCTTGGTGTTGTAGCGAAGGGAGATACGCTAAAAGAGGCGAGAGCAAACGCCTACAAGGCAACAGAGTGGGTAGAGTTTGCCAATAAATACAAAAGAAATGACATCGGAAAAGCAATAGATGAAGCATAAAAAATAAAAAATTGCAAAATTTTCTTCCGTTTTAGTATGATGAATCTGAATAAAAAAATATTTTTATCATATTAAAATTCGTAGAAAATAACTAAAATTAAATAAAACCCGATAAAATGAGAAAAAAGTACTTGATTTTTTAGAAAAAACGGTGTATCTTAGATTTAGCTTAAGAAAAGCAATAAATCAAAAGAATGAAATATTAAATTTATAAAATTTCATTGTGAAAGAAAAGAATAGTTTGGTAGTAATGCTAATATAATAAAAAGTACGAACAAAGGAGTTCTCATTGTCAGAAGATGACTTGAGGACTCTTTTCTTTTTACAGAAGCTTCGGCAAGCGTACTTATCGTATCGGATGGTTATTCTATTGGCTCTGACATCTGATGAGAGGGAGGATTAGTAGTTTGCTTCTATTTGAAAAATTTCACGAATTTTAGAAAGGATGGAAAATATGGCAAAAGTAGATGAAATCTTTGGTGCAAATGTGTTTAATGATAGCGTGATGAAATCACGTCTTCCAAAAGCAACTTATAAACAGCTTAAAAAAACAATTGAGAAAGGTGAGGAGTTAAATCCAGCCATCGCTGATGTTGTTGCAAATGAGATGAAAGAGTGGGCTATCGAGAAAGGTGCTACACATTTTACTCACTGGTTCCAGCCAATGACAGGCATTACAGCTGAGAAGCATGATTCTTTTATCTCTCCAACAGATGGAGGAAAAGTATTACTTGAGTTCTCCGGAAAAGAGTTAATTAAAGGTGAACCAGATGCTTCTTCTTTCCCATCAGGCGGACTTAGAGCAACTTTCGAGGCGAGAGGATATACAGCATGGGATTGTACATCTCCAGCATTTATTAAAGAATCTGATAATTTGACAATTCTCTGTATTCCAACAGCGTTTTGTTCTTATACAGGAGAGGCTCTTGACAAAAAGACACCACTTCTTCGTTCTATGCAGGCGCTTGATATTCAGGCAATGCGTATTTTAAGATTATTTGGAAATAAAACATCAAATTCTGTTACAACATCAGTTGGACCAGAACAGGAATATTTCTTAATTGATAAGAAAAAATATTTAAAGAGAAAAGACTTAATCTTTACAGGACGTACTTTATTTGGTGCTCTTCCTCCAAAAGGACAGGAGTTGGATGACCATTATTTTGGAATTATTCCTGAGAGAATTGCAGGATTTATGAAAGAGTTAAATGAAGAACTATGGAAGCTTGGAATTACAGCAAAGACACAGCATAATGAAGTTGCTCCAGCTCAGCATGAGTTAGCTCCAATTTATGATCAGAACAATATTGCAACTGACCATAACCAGTTAGTAATGGAGACAATGAAAAGAGTAGCTGATAAGCAGGGTATGGTTTGTTTACTTCATGAGAAACCATTTGCTGGAATCAATGGTTCTGGTAAACATAATAACTGGTCTATGGTAACAGATGATGGACAGAACTTATTAGATCCAGGAAAAACACCTCATGAGAATGTGCAGTTCTTATTATTCTTAGCAGCAGTTATCCGTGCAGTAGATGAGCATGCAGATTTACTTCGTCTCTCCGCTTCCACACCAGGTAATGACCATAGATTAGGAGCAAATGAGGCACCACCAGCAATTATTTCTGTCTTCCTTGGAGAGCAGTTAGATGACGTTCTTAGACAGTTAGATACAAAGGGAGAGGCAGTGAAGTCCAAACAGGGTGCACCACTTATCTCAGGTGTACATACATTGCCAGTATTCCAAAAAGATGCTACAGACCGTAACCGTACATCACCATTCGCTTTCACAGGTAATAAGTTTGAGTTTAGAATGGTTGGCTCTACGCAGTCTATCGCAGACCCTAATGTTGTATTAAATACAATCGTAGCTGATGTATTATGTGATATGGCGGATAAATTAGAGAAGGCAGAAAACTTTGAGTCTGCAGTTCATGATTTAATAAAAAATACAATTGCTGAGCATAAGAGGGTTATCTTTAACGGAGATGGATACTCAGAAGCATGGGTGGAGGAAGCAGCAAGAAGAGGGCTTCCAAACTTACGCTCTATGGTAGACGCAGTTCCAGCTTTGACAACAGAAAAAGCAGTTACAATATTTGAGAAGCATGGAGTATTTACAAAACTTGAGTTAGAGTCCAGAAGTGAGATTTATTACGAGCAGTATGCTAAAGTAATTAATATTGAGGCGTTAGCTATGATTGATATGGCCAAAAAACAGATTGTGCCAGCAGTTATTAGCTATCAGGCAAGCTTAGCTGAGTCTATTAACTCTATTAAGAAGGCATCTCCTTCTATCAATACATCTGTACAGGAGAAATTACTCTCTGATATCGCTGATAATTTAGTACCTCTCTACGAAAACTTACAGAAGTTAGAAGAAGTTACAGCGAAGGCTCAGGCAATCGATGAGATTCAAGCTCAGGCTAGATATTACCATGATACTGTATTTACAGCTATGGCAGAGCTTAGAACACCAGCAGATAAATTGGAGATGCTTGTAGATAAAGCTGCATGGCCATTCCCAAGCTATGGTGATATGTTATTTGAAGTTTAATGAAAAAATAGCTTTTGTAAAAAGCCATTTGTTACATTGTGAAATTCCTAAAAATATATACTTATTTAAAAAAGGTCGCTATAAGATGTCGCTCTTATGGCGACTTTTTCTATGTATAAATTTTTCTTTTTTTCAAATGCTATCAAAAACAAAAAGGAGCGAAAAATAATGCAGGGAGAGAGAAAAAAAGGAATATGCAGTTGTATTATAGTTGTAGTGGCTTTTCTTATTTTGTTTGGATTAGGGTTTTGGGGAGATAAATTATCACAAAAGAAATTTTCTCAGACAATGGGTGAGATAAAGGAAGAAAAACAGATTATATCTAAAAAGGCATATCTTACCTTTGACGATGGACCTTCCGATAATACAGAAAAAATTTTAGATATTTTAAAAGAAAAAAACGTAAAAGCTACGTTTTTTGTGGTAGGAAGAGAAGGAGAAAATGCAAAGAAAGTATATCGACGAATTTTAGCGGAAGGAAGTACATTAGGGCTTCATTCTTATAGCCATGATTATGAGAAGATTTATTCTTCCATCGAAGGCTATAAAGCTGATTTAAATAAACTCAGAAAATATTTAAAACAAGTGACAGGAAAAGATATTAATTTTTATCGTTTTCCAGGTGGTAGTAGCAATTCAATTTCTAAAATTGACTTAGGAGAATGTGCGAAATATTTACAGGAGGAAGGAATCACATATTATGATTGGAATGCCCTAAATGACGATGCAGTTTGTTTTCAAAATGGACCGAAGGTTTTAAATGAAAAAATCATGAAGGATGTAAAAGGAAGAAATACAGTTATGATTTTGATGCATGATTTACACGAATGTACGGCGACAGTAGATGCACTTCCAAGTTTGATTGATGAGCTTAAAGCAGATGGCTATGAGATACTTCCAATTACGAAAGAGACAAAGCCAATTCAGCATAGGAAGCTTTAGAGTTGACAAACTGTCTAAACTACATTAAAATTTATAGCGAGTTAAAGTTTTAGAGAGTATCTGCTCGAAGTAGTAGGAGGCAGTTATGACAGAGTTAGAATTAAAACAATTTTTAGATAAAATGGGCAAAAAAGAAAGTATTTACGGTCTTGATACGATTCGCAAATTGCTTTTGCGTCTTGGGAATCCGCAAGAACAATTAAATATTGTCCATATAGCAGGTACAAACGGCAAGGGCTCTATCTTGACAATGATAGAGACTGTAATGCTAGAATGTGGTTATCATACAGGAAAATATACTTCTCCTTGTATCGGGGCATATGGAGAGCAGTTTTTATATGACCAAAATCCAATTTCCAGAGATAAATTACTTGCCTATATGGAAAAAATCAAGGTAGTTTCAGAGCAAATGGCAAAGGAAGAGTGTCCTCTTCCTACTGTATTTGAGATTGAGACTGCCTTGGCTTTTTTATATTTTGCCGAGCAAAAGGTAGATATTGTATTATTAGAGACGGGGATGGGAGGTTTACTCGATGCCACTAATGTGGTGGAACATCCAATTCTGACTATTTTTTCCTCAATTAGTATGGATCATATGAATTTTTTAGGTAATTGTATTGAAGAGATTGCGAGGCAAAAAGCAGGGATTATAAAAGAGAATTGTCCCGTCATTTGTTATAGGAGTGATGAGAGAGCAGTAGAAGTTATAAGACAAGAGGCAAAAAGGAAAAATAGTCCATTTTATGTCGTAGATAAGACAAAGATAAGTTTATTGGAAGAAAATTATGAAATGCAGAGATTTTCCTATGCGGATAGTGGAGAGTATACAATTTATCTTCCAGGGGAGCATCAAGTTTATAATGCGGTTACGGCAATCTTGGCACTTGGACATTTGGGAGAAATTTATCATTTGCCAGAGGAAAAAAGAAGACTTGGTCTTTTGCATACAAGATGGTCAGCCAGACTAGAATTAGTAAAAAAAGATCCTCTTATTTTTCTGGATGGGGCACATAATGAGGATGCAGCAAAATATTTATCTAATTTTATTCAAAAACATTTTACAAATAGGCGAATCATTTATATAATAGGAGTATTGGCAGATAAAGAATATAAAAAAATGATAAGGCAGACGGCAGGCTTGGCAGAGTATATTTTTACAATTACCCCAGACAGTCCGCGGGCATTAAGTGCAAAAATTCTAGAGCAAGAAGTAAAAAAAGAAAATGCTCAAGTGAAGGCGATGAGTAGTCTAAGAGCCGCTTACTTGGAAGCGACAAAGAGTGCAAAGAAAGAGGATGTTATTTTTATATTCGGATCTTTATCGTTTATGAGTGAGATAAAAATGGTACTGGAGGAGGAAAGCTGACCGATGGAACGTGTGCAAAAAATTATGGAGCATAGAGATTTTCTTCGCTATTTGGAAGAAATTGAAAAAGAAGAAGAAAATCGCATTTTTTGTTGCCATGGAATAGGACATCTATTAGATGTAGCTCGAATATCTTATATTTTTCTCCTAGAGTCGAAGGTAAATATAAAAAAAGATATTGTGTATGGAACAGCATTATTACATGATATAGGAAAAATAGAACAGTATCGAAAAAAGATACCACATGAGGAAGCGGGAGTAAAATTGGCGGATCCAATTTTAAAGTCCTGCGGATATGAAGACGATGAAATTTCTCTTATGTTAGGGGCGATTGAGAATCATCGATTTGGAAAAGAAGATAAGAGACATAAACTCTATGAGAGTATACATAGAGCTGACAAATGGTCCAGAAATTGTATGTACTGCAAGGCAAGAGAAAAATGTAATTGGAGAGAAAATGAAAAAAATAAGCGATTAATTTATTAGTTATAGTTGCATTTATATTATATCAAATGCAATAAGGAGGAAATTGAAAATGAAAATAGGAAATAGAGAGTTTGATTTAAAAAATCATGCTTATATTATGGGAATTTTGAATATGACACCAGATTCTTTTTCAGATGGAGGTAATTATAGTACATTGGACGCTGCTCTTTTTCATGTAGAGCAAATGATAAAAGATGGAGCAGATATTATTGATGTTGGCGGAGAATCGACAAGACCAGGGCATGAAAAAATTAGTGATACAGAAGAAATCCATAGAGTAATACCAGTTATTGAGCGAATTAAGGCGGAGTTTGATATTCCTATTTCTCTTGATACGTATAAAGCAGAGGTGGCGAAGGAAGGAATTAAGGCAGGAATTGATTTAATTAATGATATATGGGGATTAAAATGGGATGGAAATATGGCTCCCATTATTGCGGAATCAGGACTTCCATGCTGTCTAATGCATAACCGAAGAGAAATTAATTATATGGACTTTATGAATGATTTTAGGTCAGACATCGAGGAGATATTGGATATTGCGTGCTGGGCAGGCATTGAAAAAGAAAAGATTATTTTAGATCCAGGAATTGGATTTGCGAAAGATTATGAAATGAACCTAATGATAATGAATCATTTACAATTATTGGCAAAATGGGAGCTTCCTATTTTACTTGGTACTTCTAGAAAATCTATGATAGGAAATGCACTTAATCTTTCTGTGGAAGACAGAGAGGAAGGTACATTGGCAACGACAGTCATAGGAAGGATGAAAGGATGCAGTATTTTTAGAGTGCATGATGTACAAAAAAATAAAAGAGCTCTTATGATGACAGAAGCTATCTTGCAGCAAAAATAAGATTAGGAGAAATACAGTGGATCAGATTAAAATTAAAAATTTGGAAGTATTTGGATATCACGGCGTTTTTGAGGAAGAGAATAAGCTTGGCCAAAAATTTATTGTCTCAGTGACAGCTTATCTTGATACGAGAGAGGCGGGAAAAAGTGATGATTTGACAAAAACTATCCATTATGGCGAGATGGCGTTGCTTATAAAAAAAATTTTAGAGACAAAAACATTTGCACTTTTAGAGAGAGCAGCAGAGGTTGTCTGTGAGGAGATTTTGTTGACCTATCCACTTATCAAAAAGATTGAGCTAGAATTAAAAAAGCCTTGGGCACCAATTTTATTGCCACTTGAGACAGTTTCTGTTACAATTAAAAGAGGTTGGCATACGGTCTATTTAGGGCTTGGCTCTAATCTGGGAGATAAAAGGAAATATTTAGAGGATGCTATAGAGCAATTAGGAGAACAAAGAGATATAAAGGTAATGAAAGTATCTAGCTTTTATGAGACAGAGCCTTATGGTTATATAGAACAAGATACTTTTTTAAATGCTTGTGTTTGTATCGAGACTTTACAGACACCGAGCGAACTTTTAGATACTCTTCACCAGATAGAAGCTGAAGCAAAGAGGGAGAGACGGATACATTGGGGACCACGAACATTAGACCTTGATATTTTGCTCTATGATGACAGAATAATAGATAGCGAAGATTTGATTATTCCGCATAAGGAATTACATAAAAGGATGTTTGTGCTTGAGCCGCTTTGTGAAATTGCAAGTTATGTGAGGCATCCATTGTTTTTACTTAATATGGAGCAGTTAAAAGAAAAATTGGAGAAAAACTAGGAGGTAGGAATAAGATGAGAGAATTACCAGAGATACGGGTGGATATTGATCGTATTGATAAGGAGATTGTGACATTATTCCAAGAGAGAATGGACTGTGCTAAAGAGGTCGCAGAATACAAAAAAATGACAAACACAGCAATTTATGATAAGGAGAGAGAGGAAGAGAAAAAGACAGAGCTTTGCAGCTATGTGGAAGATGAGTATATCAAAAAAACTGTGTCAGAGCTTTTTTCTCAGATTATGTCTTTAAGTCGTAAATATCAGTATCATACTTTAGATCAAAGAGACCGCTATATTGAGAATTATTTTCAGAGAGTCCCAAAGCTTGAGATGTATGCGGATACGAGAGTTGTGCATCAAGGTGTACCTGGAGCTTACAGTCAAAAAGCATTAATACAATTTTTCGGTGAGGGAATTGACCATTATCATGTAAAGACATTTAAAGAAGTTGCACTTGCATTAAGCAATGGAGATGCAGATTACGGCGTGCTTCCAATTGAGAACTCTTCTGCTGGAAATGTGGAGGGCATTTATGATATTTTACTCGAAAATGATGTTTGTATCGTTGGAGAAGAAATTGTAAAAATTGATCATGCGCTTCTTGGAATTCCAGGAAGTAAATTAGAAGATATTAAAGTAGTATATTCTCATCCACAGGCACTTATGCAGTGTAAAAAATATTTGGCTCAGTCCAGTGCCAAGAAAATCAGTCTGAATAATACAGCAGAGGCAGCAAAGAAAGTAAAAGAAGACGGGGATAAAACACAGGCAGCCATCGCAGGTGAGTGGGTGGCAGATATGTATGGTCTTGAGATTTTAGACACAAAATTAAATCATGAGGCGAATAATTCTACTCGTTTTGTTATTATATCAAAGAAACGTCAGTACACAGAGGATGCACAAAAGATTAGTATCTCTTTTGCGCTTCCTCATGAAAGTGGTACGCTTTATAATATTTTATCTCATTTTATTTTCAATGATCTTAATATGACAAATATTGAATCTGTTCCACTTCCAAATAGACAGTGGGAGTATCGTTTCTTTATTGATTTTACAGGAAATTTAAATAGTTCTGCTGTAAAAAATGCTTTAAAGGGAATTCGAGAAGAAGTAACGGATTTTAAAATTTTAGGTAACTATTAGAATTGAGGGATATAATGGCTAGGGGAAGAAATCAAAACCGAGATGGAAGGAGAAAAGACAGTAGAGACTTACGGATTGTTTTTTTTCTCTTCTTGCTCATTCTATCAATTTTTATCATAAAAAATTATGGAAAATTGCAAAAGGAAGCACAGACGCCAATTAATAATGGAGTGGCAATCGAGTTTCAATCTGTAGATAAAGAGACAGAGATCGTGCAAAATTTTAAAGGAAATGGACTTTATTTAAAGCAATTGAATCTCTATTTTGGAAATAATTATTATGGGAAAAGTGAGGGAGAGCTTATTATTGCTCTTATAAATGAAAACGGCGAGCAGATGAAAGAGATGACAGTATCTGCTAAAGATGTGAAAAATTTGGCCTATCTTACTTTTAAGGTAGAAAAAAGAATGAAAAGAGGGGAGCTATATTCTTTGCATATTACGGGAAGTAAGATAAAGATAGGACAAGGCCCAATTTTATATCGCATATCTAAGGTGAGTTCTCCAAATAAGCAGCTTATGCAAAATGGAGAGAATACATGGGGAAGCCTATTTGCTTTTTATGTCTTTCCAAGTAAAAATATAATACAGATGATAGGACTTATTTTAATTTTACTATTATTGGGATTGATTGGTATTATCTATATTCCCAAAAATAAAAAATACGGTGGCAGTGAGCTGAGCTCGAGCTGGAATATAATCGCAAATCTTATATTTTTTGTAGTGCCGCTTTTTGGATTTTATATTGTGGAGCATTTTACAAAAAATAGTTTGTTGACGATTTATCCACTTTCGATTGTATTTAATATTATTCTTTATTACTGTGTATTCGGAGTCCTATATTTTATTTTTGGTAATAAAAAAATAGTGACAGTTGTATATCTAGTATTAATGTATCTTATCGGTACAGCTAATTATTTTGTTTTAAGTTTTCGGGGAAATCCAATTTTACCTTCAGATATTGCATCTATTGGGACAGCTAAAAATGTGGCGTCCAATTATACGTATACAATGACAACGGCCTTTATTAGCAATTTAATTATACTGCTCTATATTTGTACGATTATATGTAAAAATAAAAAATTTAGGCGGACTAGCATTAGTAGAAGAGCAATTATTTTGCCTCTTGTATTAATTGGAGTTATTATAAATTTTGGCTTTATAAAACAAGAAAATTTTCTAGCCAATTATAATATTAAAATAAATGTCTGGAATCAAAAAAGAGGATACAGTAAAAATGGAACTCTTTTTAGTTTTGTCATGAATTGTAAGTATTTGTCTGTTGAGAAGCCGGAGGGATATTCTCTCAAGGAAGTAAAGAAAATTGCAGATAATTATTTGGATGACGAAGAGCCAGAAGGAAAAATGCAGGATATAAAATCTAATATTATTGTTATTATGAATGAGGCATTTAGCGATTTATCAGTTATTAATTCTTTTGAGACAAATAAAAAGTATATGCCGTTTATTGATAGTCTAAAGGAGAATACAGTAAAAGGACAGCTCTATGTTTCTGTTTTCGGCGGGAATACATGTAATACGGAGATGGAATTTTTGACAGGCAATACAATGGCATTTTTGCCAAACGGAAGTATTGGATATACGCAATTTATAAAAAATGAGCTTCCAGGTTTTACGTCTATTTTAAAAAAACAAGGTTATGTAGGAAATTATGCATTGCATCCTTATGTGGCGGAGGGATGGAATCGTCCGAATGTTTATAAATGGCTTGGATTTGATTCTTTTATTAGTCAAGACAATTTTGAAAATCCAGAGCTAATAAGAACTTATATTTCAGATAAATCTGATTTTGAAAAAATTATAGAGCTCTATGAGAACTCGAAAGAGAAGGAAGAGGATCCTTTTTATCTTTTTAATGTAACGATGCAAAATCACGGTGGATATACAGAGAGTTATGATAATTTTGAGGCTGATATAGAAATTACAGATGAGAATGGACACGAGCAGGCAAACCAATATTTATCTTTAATTAGGAAGACAGATGATGCGTTTAAGCAATTAGTTAATTATTTTAGTGATATAAAAGAGCCTACAATGATAGTGATGTTTGGGGATCATGAACCAAGTATTAGTGACGAATTTTATGAGAAACTATATGGTAAATCTCTTTCTGATTTGACGCAAGAAGAGTTGCAAAAGAAATATCAGACTCCGTATATTATATGGGCTAATTATAATATTGAGGAAGAGGAGAGAGATATGAGCGCTAATTATTTATCATCTTATCTTTTGAAATTGGCAGGTCTTGAAATGACAGGATATAATAAATTCTTGTTAAAACTACAAGAAAAGGTTCCTGTTATTAACGCAGTTGGCTATATTGGGGACGATGGAGAACATTATACTTTTGATGAGGAGTCTCCGTATAAAAATGATATCTTAAAATATCAAATTCTTCAGTATAATAATTTAATTGATACAAAGCATAGATATGAGGAATTTTTTAATTAATAAAAGCAACTATTTTATCTCAAAGAAGAGATAGAATAGTTGTCTTTTTATTTCCAACTTGAGCTTATATCTGCTATAATATATTTAATGGAACAACGAAGTTGTTTTCACTCATGGGGCAAATGCGGTATGCTTTGTGGGTAGGTATAACTTATAGAAAGTTTTTAAAAGCAAGAGAAAAGAATGAGAAAGGACGGGAAGAATGAACTATTTTACATTTGGTGTCATTGTATTAGGTTCTAAGGATATATCTTTAAAAATATATGAGATATCTTTAAAAAATGGAATAAGACAATTAGATCATGTGAATTGCCCGATGGAAATAGGGCGAGAGGGATATGTAGAGAAAAAAATTAGCCTAGGCCAGATTGAGGAAATTTGTGAAATTTTAAATGGATTTTCGAGAAAATTAAAAGAATACCAGGTAAAGCAGACAAAATGCTATGCCACAAGTGCGATAAGAGAGGCAAAAAATAAGGAGATGGTTGCTAATCATATAGAGGTTCGCACAGGATTTTCCCTTATCATTCCTAGTAATTCAGAGTTAAGACTTTTGATGTATAAAGGAATGACGAGAAATCAGAAAGATTTCAATCAAATTATTGAGAAAAATACTGCAATTTTGGATGTGGGAGCGGGAAGTGTTCAGATTTCTCTCTTTAATAAAGGGGAATTATACATGACACAAAATATACCAATTCGAACATTAAATATACAAAACTTACTTTCCAAGATAGAAGGGAGAGATTTAGAATACGCTGCTGTTGTAGAAGAGTATGTCAGTTATGAGCTAAAAGTTTTTCAGAGTATATATTTAAAAGATAAGGCAATTAAAAACTTAATTATTATCGGACAAGATAATAATATTTGGAATAAAATTGCCCCAGAATTACAAATCGGAGATCATGTGACGATGGATAATTTGGAGTATCTCTATAAAAAGATTCGAAAAGCTACAACAAGACAAATTGCAGCACAGTATGATATTCCGTTTGAGACAGCGAGATTCACACTTCCTTCTATTTTGATTTATAAAATATTTTTAGAGCAGGCGAAGGCGGACCATATTTGGATTAGTCAAACGGATTTATGTGATGGTGTTGTAGTAGATTTTGCGGAGCAAGAAAAAAAGATAACGTTGGTACATGATTTTAATCAAGATATTATTGCTACGGCTAGAAACTTAGCGAAGAAATATCGCTGCAATAAGATGCATATGGAGCTTGTGGAGGAGCTATCTCTCACGATATTTGACCGGATGAGAAAATATCATGGCTTAGGAGCGAGAGAAAGAATTTTGTTACAAATTGCTTGTATTTTGTATGATTGTGGAAAATTTATTAATATGAATGAGATGGGAATTAATAGTTATCATTTAATCCGCTCGACGGAGATTATTGGACTTTCTCATAGAGAGAGAAAATTAATTGCGTATATTGTATTATATCATTATGATTCTATGCAAGATTTACATGATATTCCTGTGGAGGATTATCTTGTCATTGTGAAGTTAAGTGCGATTCTTCGAGTTGCAAATACATTAGACCGAGATAGCAGACAAAAATTTACTAATTATACGATAGCGAAAAAGAAAAATGAGCTTCTTATCACAGTTTTAACAGATGAAAGTATCACATTAGAAAAAGTTCTATTTGAAACAGCGGCAGATTCCTTCGAGGAAGTATACGGAATTCGCCCAGTAATTATACAAAGGAGTGAGCAAATCAATGGCTGATTATAGTAGATGGAATAAAAAGGAAAATTTTTGGAATAGAGAGCTTAGCTGGCTACAATTTAATTATCGAGTGCTAAGCGAGGCGAGAGATAAAGGGACAATGCTTTTTGAGAGATTAAAATTTTTGAGCATTACAGCTTCTAATTTGGATGAATTTTTCATGGTTCGTATCGCCTCATTAAAAGACTTGGTGCATGCGGATTATACGAAGCCAGATATTGCAGGTCTAACGCCAAAAGAGCAGTTAGAAAGATTATCAGAGGAGACACATAAAATGGTGGATATGCAGTATTCAACATGGAATCGATCTTTAGTTCCGCTTCTTCGAGAAAATAACCTTTTTTTAGTGGAGAAATACGAAGATTTGACAGAGAAACAAGGAGAATTTGTTGATCAGTATTTTCATAAAAATGTCTATCCAGTTTTAACTCCGATGGCGATTGATTCGTCCAGACCATTTCCTCTTCTTCGAAATAAGACATTAAATATTGCAGCTTTGATTAAAAAGAAAATTAATGGAGAGGATTATGAGGTTGCCACCGTGCAGGTTCCATCTGTGCTTCCAAGAATTGTAAAGCTTCCATCGAGTGAGAGTGGAAGAACAGAAATTATTTTATTGGAGGAAATTATTGAAAAAAATATATCGCAGCTTTTTCTAAATTATGAGGTAAAATGTGCGTATCCTTATCGAATTATGAGAAATGCAGATTTAACGATTGATGATGCAGCAGATTTGCTTGAGGAAATTCAAAAACAGCTGAAGAAACGTCAGTGGGGAGAAGTAATTCGATTAGAGTATCAGGAGGGGATGAATAAGCAGCTTATTAAATATTTAAAAAAGCAGCTTCAAATTTCAAATAATGATATGTATGCGATTAATGGACCTCTTGATTTGACTTTTTTGATGAAGCTATATGGATTAAAAGGATTTTCAAATCTTAAGCAGCCAGGCTATATGCCACAACATTCACAGCAGATAAAATCGGATATTTTATTATTTGATCAAATTAAAGAAAAAGATATTTTACTCTTTCATCCATATGAATCGTTTGATCCAGTTGTTGATTTTATTAGACAGGCGGCCAAAGATCCGGATGTCTTAGCTATCAAACAGACATTATACCGTGTAAGTGGCAACTCGCCGATTATTGCTTCATTAGCTATGGCAGCGGAAAATGGAAAGCAGGTTACTGTCCTGGTAGAGCTAAAAGCGCGTTTTGATGAGGAAAATAATATTTTGTGGGCTAAGAAGCTTGAGCAGGCGGGATGTCATGTTATTTATGGACTTGTAGGACTAAAAACACATTGCAAAATTGCACTTGTAGTCAGAAGAGAAGAAGATGGAATTCGAAGATACGTTCATCTTGGAACAGGAAATTATAATGATTCGACGGCAAAATTATATACAGATATGGGAATGTTTACGGCGAGTGACTCTATCGGAGAGGATGCCACAGCTGTATTTAATATGCTTTCTGGATATTCAGAGCCACCAAGATGGGAAAAATTAGCAGTTGCTCCGTATTGGTTACGCGATCATTTCTTAAAATTAATTGATAGAGAGATAGAAAATGCTAAAAAGGGGAAGACGGCTAAAATTAAGGCAAAGATGAATTCACTATGTGATCCGACAATGATTTTGGCTCTTTACGAGGCATCAAATGCGGGAGTTGAAATTGAGCTTATCGTGAGAGGAATTTGCTGTCTTGTAGCTGGAAGAAAAGGGCTTTCAGAAAATATTACAGTGCGTTCTATTGTGGGAACTTTTTTGGAGCATAGCCGGATTTTTTATTTCTATAATGATGGGCTGGAAGAGGTTTATATGGGCAGTGCAGACTGGATGCCAAGAAACTTAGATCGAAGGGTAGAAATTGTATTTCCTGTGGAGCAAGAGGAAATTAAGAAAAGGGTCATAGAAATTTTAGATATTCAGTTAAGAGATACTATGAAGGCTCATATTTTGCAGGAAGATGGAAGTTATGAGAAAGTAGATAGAAGAGGAAAAGTAAAATTGGATTCTCAAATGTATTTTTGTCAGGAAGCCTTAGAAGAGAAAAAATTAGAAAAAAAGATTGAAAGACGCAGTTTTGAGCCTGCATTGAAAATAAACTCGAAGGAGGAGTTTTAGGTGAATAAAAAAGTAAAACTTTTTTTCTTGGTAATTGTATCCGTTCTCTTTTTATTTGGATGTCAAAAATCAAAAACAGAGAGTGCAAATGAACAGATAAAGCAAGAAGAAAAGGAAATAGAATCTAATCAAATAGATGAGGTAACTGTTCAGGGAATGACGGAAGATATTTTAGCAAATATGAATTTGGAGGAAAAAATAGGACAGTTATTTATTGTAGGGTTAGATGCACTTGATCCTAATGATGACAATGAAATTAGAAAACTTACAGATGATATGAAAAAATCAATAGAAAAATATCATGTGGGTGGAGTGATTTTATTTGCGAGAGATATTCAGACGAGAGAACAGACGAAACAACTAACTTCGGATTTACAAGATGCTACCAAAATACCAATGTTTATCTCTGTTGACGAGGAGGGAGGTTCCATAGCAAGAATATCCTCGAACGAGGAAATGGGGACAACTTCTTTTCCAGATATGAGTGAGATAGGAAAGACAGGGGATGAGACAAAGGCATATGAGGTAGGAAAGACGATTGGAAGTGATATTAGTAAGCTTGGTTTTAATTTAGATTTTGCACCAGTTGCAGATGTGGTTTCTAACGAAGAAAATGTGGAGATAGGAGCGAGGAGCTTTGGACAAGACCCAGAGCTCGTCGCTAAGATGGTGGCTCAAGAGGTAAAGGGATTACAGGAAGAAAATGTGAGCGCAACTTTAAAACATTTTCCAGGTCACGGAGATGTAAGTTCTGACACACATAAAGGATATGTTGCAGCAGATAATGGAATTAAAACATTAAGAAAACGGGAATTTGTTCCGTTTAAAGCTGGAATTGACGAGGGATGTGATTTTGTTATGGTATCCCATATTAATATTAGCAAGGTAACACAAGATGAGACGCCTTCTTCTTTGTCAGAATTAGTTATAAAAGAAATTTTGCGAAGTGAGCTAGGATTTGAAAAAATTATTATTACAGATGCAATGAATATGCAAGCTATCACAAAATTTTACGAGGATGGCGAAGCGGCAGCTATGGCTATAGAGGCTGGAAACGATATGATTTTGATGCCGAATAACTTGAGAAAAGCTTTTGAGGGAATTGAAGAAGCAGTCGAAATGGGAGAAATAGAGGAGAAGGAGATTGATGAAGCTGTAAGAAGGATTTTGAGCGTAAAATTAGAGCGAGGTGTGATTAGCAAAGATACAACACTTGTAGGAGGAGAAGAGAAATAAGAATTAGTCTTGTTTTTTTAGAAATTGTATGTTACAGTGTTAGTGCAAAAAGTCCGCCTGTTACTTTAATGTTAAGCGGAAAAACTGTGCTTCTATATATGAGAGGGCGAGAAGTACACTTTTTTGTAAGGAAAGATAGGTGCGAAAATGGAAAAAAATGGTTTATTATATGAGGGAAAAGCGAAAAAAGTATTCACGACAGAAGATGAAGATTTATTGATTGTCGAGTACAAAGATGGGGCAAATGAAAATGGACAGCTGTCTCAGGGGGGAACTAATGGGGGTGCTATCAATAATAGAATGACAAATATTCTATGTAAATTACTTGAGACAAAAGGGATTCCCACGCATTATGTGCAAGAATTAAGTGATACAGAAACAGTTGTAAAAAAAGCAGAGATTATCCCTCTTGGAGTGGTTATTCGCAATATCGCTGCAGGCAGCTTTTCAAAAAAATTAGGGATTGAAGAGGGATTTGTACTTTTAGAACCAACACAAGAGTTTTATTATAAAAATGAAGAGCTTGGCAATCCTATGATTAATGATTCTTATGCAATTGCCATTGGTGCGGCAAAAAGAGAAGAAATTAAAAAAATTACAGAATTGGCTTTTAAGGTAAATGAAATATTAAAAGAGAAGTTCCATGAAGTTGGCATTCGTCTTGTCGATTTTGAATTGGAATTTGGACGCTATAAAGGACAGATTATTTTGGCGGATCAAATTTCACCAGATACTTGTCGTTTATGGGATTGGGAGACAGATAAGAGATTGGGAAAAGACTGCAATTTAAAAGATACTCGGACTGTCTACGAGGAAGTATTAAAAAGGCTAATATAGTGTATCGCTTTGCGAATATAAGTGGTACCGTATCGCTAGTGCAGAAGCGATGGAAAGGAATTGAATATATCTATGTGTAAAAATCAATACGTATGTCCAATGGATGACAAACTGGGAGAAGAGTGTGGCGTATTTGGAATGTATGACTTTGAGGGAAATGATGTGGCATCGACGATCTATTATGGACTTTTTGCTCTCCAGCATAGGGGACAGGAAAGCTGTGGTATTGCAGTTTCTGATACGAATGGTCCAGTGAGAAAGGTGCCATCTAAAAAGGGAATGGGATTAGTAAATGAAGTTTTTTGCCCAGGCGATTTTAAGAATCTAAAGGGTGATATTGGTGTGGGGCACGTTAGATATTCAACAGCTGGTGCAAGCACGAGAGAGAATGCACAACCGTTAGTATTAAATTATTGGAAGGGAACACTCGGACTTGCACATAATGGAAATTTAATTAATGCGTTAGAGCTTCGAGAGGAGCTTGAGTATACAGGAGCAATTTTCCAGACAACGATTGATTCAGAGGTTATCGCATATCATATTGCAAGGGAGAGACTCCATGCAAAAAATGTGGAGGGTGCAGTAAAAAATGCGATGAAGAAAATAAAGGGAGCGTATGCATTGATTGTTATGAGCCCAAGAAAATTAATTGGTGCGAGAGATCCATATGGATTTAAACCGCTTTGTATTGGAAAAAAAGATCATGCGTATATTTTGGCATCAGAAACTTGTGCGCTTGATACAATTGGTGCAGAGTTTGTTCGCGATGTGGAGCCAGGAGAGATTGTAGCAATTACAAAAGAAGGCATAACAAGTGATAAATCTCTTTGCTTATCAAAAGAAAAGGAAGCAAGATGTATTTTTGAGTATATTTATTTCGCTAGACCAGATAGTTATATTGATGGTCAGAATGTATATGATTCTAGAATTATAGCGGGACGTTGCTTGGCAATATCTAGTCCAGTAGATGCGGATTTAGTTATTGGAGTCCCAGAGTCTGGAAATGCAGCTGCGATTGGATATGCTTTGGAGTCCGGTATTCCTTATGGGATTGGATTTATGAAAAATAGTTATGTAGGAAGGACCTTTATTAAGCCAAAACAGACAGAGAGAGTTTCCAGTGTTAATGTAAAATTAAATGCCATTCGTAGCGTTGTCGAGGGAAAGAGAATTATTATGATTGATGATTCTATCGTTCGTGGAACGACGAGCGACCGAATTGTCAGTATGTTAAAGGATGCAGGAGCGAAAGAAGTGCATGTGAGAATTAGTTCGCCTCCATTTTTACATCCTTGCTATTTTGGAACAGATATTCCAGATGAGAAGCAATTAATAGCATATAATCGCACTGTGGAGGAAATTTGCGAAATAATTGGAGCGGATTCTCTTGGATATTTGAGGGTGGAGGACTTAAGGAAATTGGCACCAGGGCTTTCTTACTGTAATGGCTGTTTTACTGGAGAGTATCCGATAGAACCACCAAGTAAAAATATTCGTGGAGAGATGGAATAAAAGGAGGAAATACGAATGAGAGATAGATATCAAAGTCCGTTGGCAGAACGCTATGCGAGCAGAGAAATGCAGTATATTTTTTCACCAGACAAGAAATTTAGAACATGGAGAAAATTATGGATTGCGCTTGCTGAGACAGAAAAAGAGCTTGGATTAAATATTACAGACGAGCAAATTGAGGAACTTAAGGCTCATGCGGAGGATATTAACTATGAAGTGGCGATTCAAAGGGAAAAGGAAGTACGCCATGATGTTATGTCTCATGTATATGCTTATGGTCAACAATGTCCAAAGGCAAAAGGAATTATCCATTTAGGAGCAACATCTTGCTATGTTGGAGATAATACAGATATTATTATTATGACAGAGGCGCTTCGACTTGTTCGTCAAAAATTAGTAAATGTTATTTATGAACTGTCTAAATTTGCGAAGGAAAATAAGGATTTACCAACTTTGGCCTTTACACATTTTCAACCAGCGCAGCCTACTACAGTTGGAAAAAGAGCTACTCTTTGGATGATGGAATTAGTTCTTGATTTAGAAGATATTGATCATGTAATTAGCGAGATGAAATTACTTGGTTCTAAGGGAACGACAGGAACACAGGCAAGCTTTTTGGAGCTTTTTGAGGGCAATCATGAAGTAATTCGTCAGATTGACAAGAAAATTGCACGAAAGATGGGATTTGAGAGCTGTTTTCCAGTATCTGGACAGACATATTCTAGAAAGATTGACAGCCGTGTGCTCCATGTATTAAGTGGAATTGCACAGTCTGCTCATAAATTTTCTAACGATATTCGTCTTCTTCAGCATTTAAAAGAGATTGAAGAGCCATTTGAGAAAAATCAGATTGGGTCTTCTGCGATGGCATATAAGAGAAATCCGATGAGAAGTGAGCGTATCGCATCTTTAGCAAACTATGTAATTGCGGATTCTATTAATCCAGCTATCACAGCTGCTACACAGTGGTTTGAGAGAACATTAGATGATTCTGCTAATAAGCGTATTTCTGTGCCAGAGGCATTTTTGGCAGTGGACGGTATTTTAGATTTATATATGAATGTAGTAGATGGACTTGTTGTATATCCGAAGGTAATTGAGTCCCGTCTTATGAAGGAACTTCCATTTATGGCTACTGAAAATATTATGATGGATGCTGTAAAGGCTGGTGGAGATAGACAGGAATTACACGAGAGAATTCGTGTTCATTCTATGGCAGCTGGAAAAGTTGTAAAAGAAGAGGGAAAAGAAAATGACTTATTAGAGAGAATAGCAAATGATCCTGCTTTTAATATGACGATGGAACAGTTAACTGCTATTATGGAGCCTAAGAATTTTGTAGGTCGTGCTCCAGTACAGACAGAGGAATTTTTAGATGAAGTCATTGCCCCGATTTTGGAACAAAATAAAGAATTACTTGGATTAAAAGCCGAGATTAACGTATAGAGATAAAACTTTTTATTTATTAAATTCCCATATGGGATGGCAAGACATAATATAGTGACCTCAAAAGAGCCTAGAATACATGAAAAATGTTTTCTAGGCCTTTTTTTATGAAACTATTATCAAATAGACAGTAATTAAATTTTGTTGTATACTAAGATTGAAACGAAGGCATGAGGATAGAGTTGAGGAGGATAAGAGAAATGAAAATAAGTGCGATTATAACAGCTCGGAGAGGACTACATGCGAGACCAGTTGCGGATTTTTGTAGTATGGCAAAGCAGATGGAAGGAGAAATTTGGATTTCTAAGAAGGGAAAGAGTGAGGTATTGGCAACGAATATTTTAGGTTTGATGAATCTTAATATTCAGCAAAATGATACTGTTTTTATTAGAACAGAGGGAAAAAAGGATGAGGAAATAGCCTTAAAAATAAAAGATTTCTTAGAAAATGTAAAATAATAGGGTTCACTTTCACTCACTAATATGATATACTCTAAAATGGATTGTTTAGAGCAACTAATATATAAACTTGAGCAGATATGAAGTATTTGTATCTGTGAGATTAGGAGGAATAATTTATATGGTAAAAGCAATTGTTGGAGCCAATTGGGGCGATGAGGGAAAAGGAAAGATAACAGATATGTTAGCAAAAGAATCGGATATTATTATTCGTTTCCAAGGCGGAGCAAATGCAGGACATACTATTGTAAATAATTACGGAAAGTTTGCATTACACACACTTCCTTCAGGAGTGTTTTATGATCACACAACAAGTATTATTGGAAATGGTGTTGCCCTCAATATTCCAGTATTATTAAAGGAATTAAATGAGGTAGTAGCAAAGGGCGTACCTATGCCAAAGCTCTTAGTGTCTGATCGTGCGCAGATGGTAATGCCATATCATATTTTGTTTGACCAATATGAAGAGGAAAGATTAGGGGGAAAATCCTTTGGCTCTACAAAGTCAGGAATTGCACCTTTTTATTCTGACAAATATGCAAAAATTGGATTCCAGGTAAGTGAATTATATGATGAGGATTACTTAATGGAAAAAATTGAGCGTGTATGTGAGATGAAAAATGTATTATTAGAACATTTATATCATAAGCCACTCTTAGATCCAAAGGAGCTCTTTGAGACGATGTTAGAGTGGAGAGAGATGATTAATCCATATGTATGCGATGTCTCTGCTTACTTAGACAAAGCATTAAAAGAAGGAAAAGAAGTTTTATTAGAGGGACAGTTGGGTTCACTAAAAGATCCAGATCACGGAATTTATCCTATGGTAACTTCCTCCTCTACGTTGGCTGCCTACGGTGCAATCGGGGCTGGACTTCCTCCTTATGAGATTAAGAAAATCATTACAGTTGTAAAGGCATATTCGAGTGCAGTTGGAGCTGGAGCTTTTGTGAGTGAGCTTTTTGGAGATGAGGCAGATGAACTTAGAAGACGAGGCGGAGACGGAGGAGAGTACGGTGCTACAACAGGAAGACCAAGACGTGTAGGTTGGTTTGACGTAGTTGCGAGCCGCTATGGATGTCGTGTTCAGGGAACAACGGATGTTGCTTTCACAGTTCTTGATGTACTTGGATACTTAGATGAGATTCCAGTATGTGTTGGGTATGAGATTGACGGTGAAGTGACAACTGATTTTCCAATTACAACAAAGCTTGAGAAGGCAAAACCAGTTTTGGAAGTATTGCCAGGATGGAAGCAAGATATTAGAGGAATTAAAAACTACGAAGATTTACCAGAAAATTGTAGAAAATACATTGAGTTTGTGGAGGAGAAGATTGGATATCGTATCACTCTTATCTCTAATGGTCCAGCGAGAGATGATATCATTTACAGAAATAAATAACCTATTGGCTATTTAAGATAGTTGTTTGTTAGAAGTAAAAAAGAGAATGTTGCAAAAATACGTAAGAGTTATTTTGTAATATTCTCTTTTTTTGTAAATATTGGATAAGTTATAATAAGTAGTCATAGAGTTTCATAATACGAATAGTATTTTGTAAGAAAAACATAATAAAAAGTTCATAGAAATGTCATTGGATTTTTCTCATTAGATATGGTATAATTTATACAAAGAGAAAGGATAAAAATGAAAAATTAGTGAAAATAGACAATAAATAACCAGCACAAGAGCAATGTCTAGGAGGGATGATTATGAAATATAAGGCATTTACTCAGGAGAAGATGGTTGTCACATTGAATGATTATATTAAGATGGTTGTTCAGTTTACAAAAAAAGGAAAAGGCAAAACAGAGAGTCGTGTGTTTCGAAAAAGATTTTTTGTGACCCAGAATTCTCAGATTGATACAAGAAATTTATATGATAGAAATTCAGATACGTATTCTATTTATTTAGATGAGATAGGAACAGAGAAATTATTTGTAGAAAAGATTAGTAATCGAGAGGGCGTATATTATAAGATTAGGGAATCGATTACGAGAGAGCAGTATCAACAGATTTCAGAGGGACAGATAGAATGGATGAAGAAAAGCTCTGTAAAATTATTAAATGAATTATATTGGGAGCTTAAGATGAATCAATTAGAACTTAGTATGGTATATGAATTTACGAGAGAGATAGTAGAGCTTGGAAGCTCCCAAATTTTATTTGATAAGAATATTAGACATCTAGGACATGATTTATTAAAACAGGAGAGCGAAGAAGAATTGAGAAGATTCTCAGAAGAGAAACAATCCGATATTATTGTTACCTATCGAAAAAATGTTGGTATGCCACAATTTTTTAATGATATGATGGCAAGTATGCAAGGACAGCCGCAGCCGATATTACAAATAGGATAAGATTTAGAATTCCTCTAAGATGGAGAAAATCCATCTTAGGGGATTTTTTTGTAGATGATATTTTAGTTCCATAAGATATAGATTTTTCAGGATCTTTAGAGTCCGTCTTTATAATTGTAAGATTTATAAAATAAAAGAGAGAAAAAGGGGAAATTTATTGAGAATTTTACATAAGTTTAACAAAAACATTACTTTCGCCTTAAAAACATTGACAAATAAACAAGGTTTGCGATACAATAACAAAGGAATAGGGGACAAATTGCTGAAAAATGACGAACCAACTTAGGAAATTTACAATTTTTAGCACAGGCTGTTTGCATGTGCTATTTTCATGTACTAAATTTGGAAGACTTAGGGAGGATTCTTTCAAGATTTGGGCAACTTTCATACTGTATAGCGATACATATTTAGAAAAATTTTGACTATGCTATACTAGTTTTTTGGGGAAATCGGAGGAATTTGCAAATGACAATAGTTGAAACATTTAGCCTTTTAGGAGGAGTCGGATTATTCTTATTCGGAATGACTATGATGTCCTCAGGTTTAAAAGGCGCCTGCGGTGATAATTTGCAGGGGATTTTGGAGAGAGCAACAAAGAATAAGCTCTTAGCTGTCGGGGTTGGTATCCTTATTACGATGCTGATTCAAAGCTCATCGGCAACCGATGTTATGGTCATTGGATTCGTAAACTCAGGTCTTATGACATTATATCAGGCAATTGGTGTTATTATGGGTGCCAATATTGGTACGACGATTACAGCTCAGATGACAGCATTTAATTTATCGACTTACACACCGTTTATCCTTTTTATTGGAGCTATGTTATATCTATTTGTAAAAAAGGAGATATTAAAATACATAGGGTCCGTTCTTATGGGATTTGGTATGTTATTCCAAGGAATCGGAATGATGAAAACTGCCATTGCGCCGTTGGCTCAGTCGCAAGCTTTCATAAGTTTCCTCTCTGCGTTATCAAATCCATTGATAACCGTATTATTTGGCGTTGCATTTACAGCGCTATTACAAAGTTCGTCCTCAGCAACTGTTATTTTCCAGGCATTTGCCGTGCAAGGAATTATTGATTATAAGATTTGTGTTTATTTAGTTATTGGAGCCGCCATAGGATCTGTAACGCCAAACCTTTTAGCATCCCTTACAACCAACCGTAATGGAAAAAGATCTGCTATTTTGAATTTATTGTTTAATTTATTTAGAGCAATTATTCTTTTAACTCTGATTACAATATTCCCAGCTATTCTTGAGGTAATTCAACGCTTATCTCCAGGTGATGTGGGACGTCAGATAGCGAATACGCATACTATTTTTGCTATTTTTGCAGTAATTGTGATGCTTCCTTTCTCAGATTGGATTGTACGTCTTTCTATGAAGATTTTACCGGAACTGCCAGAGGAAAAGAGAAAAGAAGAAGAACGCCAGTTATTGTATATGGTTAATACAACCAATATTCCTACTGCGCTTGCAGTTACTCAGGCAAAACAAGAGATTGGTCGTATGGCTTCCCTTGCATATGATAACTTAGAAACTGCATTGCAAAGTTTTTTTGAGCAAGATGCACAGAAGGCAGATTTAGTAGTAGAGCGAGAGCAGACAGTAAACTACTTGAATAATGCGATTATTGATAAGTTAGTTGAGTTAAATACAATGATGATGTCTCAAAAGGATATGAATAAGATTTATCATTTGATTTTAACGGTAACAGACTTAGAGCGTATTTCTGATCATGCAGAAAATATTATTGAGTATGCCAAAGATTTACAGGATGGAAAAGTAGAGCTATCGAAAGAGGCACAAAAAGACTTAAAGATTATGGGAGAGCAATGTTTGAAATCAGTAGAGGAGTCTATTGGTATTTTTGTGACAGAAGAGTTTGAGCGTTTATCAGAAGCGCAGAGATTAGAAGAAATTGTAGACGATACAGAGGAGAGCGTGATAAATGCACATATTCAGCGAGTTATGGATGGTGTATGTAGTCCACAGGCAGATGTTATCTTTAAAGATATGACATCTGACTTAGAGCGGTGTTCTGACCATGCAATTAATATTGCTTTTTCTCTGACAGAATTAAATGAAGCAGATGTAGAAATTACAAAATAATAAGTAAGAAAGAGGCATTGGAAATAAGTTTATTCCGATGCCTTTTATGATTTTTGTATAGATAGTATTTTATAGAAGGTGAGGCTATTATAAAATAAAAATTGTCAACAAGATATTTTGCAAAATATTTTAGTAATACGAATATCTTATTTTAGAAGTTCATTTTGCGGTGACCTTAACTTTTTGTATATTTTTAGAGAGAAAGAAAATACTAACAAAGCAAAATAATTTCCCAAAGCAGTAAGAGGAGATAGCTATAAAGCATTATATGATAAGAAAAGCTTTGAGGGAGAAAAATATAAGGCTGATAGAAATGAGGAGATTTTATGTCCAATATAGTTGTGTATTTAAAGGGAGAGCAAAGTGTAGCAGTTAGAGACGAGAAAGTAAAATTAAAAGATATTGCAACAATTTATTGTAGAGATCCTGAGATAAAGCATAATTTAGAAAAATTAGAGATTATGCAGTTTCCAAAAAAACAGGATAATAAGCAAGTTATATCTGTACTGAGTCTGATTGAGATGATGAAAAAAGAGTATAGAGAGATTGAAATACAAAATATAGGAGAGACGGATATTATTGTTTTTTATCACTGTCCAAAGACACAAAAGAAATATTGGCAATATGCAAAGATTATAGGTGTCTGTATCATTGTATTTTTTGGAGCGGCGATTACGATTATGGCTTATAATAATGATGTGGATCTTGAAAAACTTTTTTCTAATATTTATCTTCTTTTTACGGGAGTACAAACAGATAATCCGACAGTGATTCATCTTTTTTATTCACTCGGCTTAACTGTGGGAGTTCTTCTATTTTTTAATCATATTATGAAAAAGAGACTTACAGATGATCCGACTCCTTTTGAAGTACAGATGAGACTTTATGAAAGAGATGTCAATGATACTTTTATTATTAGTTCAGGAAGAAAGGAGGAGGAAAAGGATGTGGATGAGTAATATTTTCTTGTCTATTATCGCATTTTGTGCAGGATGTTTGGTGGCAGGAAGCTTCTTAGCCTTCATAAGTTTGATTGGAGTTGTACCAAGATTAGCTGCGGTTACAAAGACTATGAAATATGTTGTTTTATATGAGGACTGTTTTATTTGGGGAGCAATCCTTGGAAATCTTATTTTTTTATATCATATCTCTCTTCCAGTGGGAAGAATTGGAGGTGCAATATATGGCTTGTTTGGAGGCATTTTTATTGGATGTTTAGTGGCTGCACTTTCTGAGACAGTAACTACTGTCCCTATTTTGTCGAGAAGAATTAAGATGAGAAAAGGAATGCCATATATTGTGTATAGTCTTGCACTTGGTAAGGGAATTGGAAGTTTTATCCAATTTTTTCTTATGTCAAAATAGAGGTTTATAAAATTTTGTGCAGGATTAAAAAATAAAAGTTTCATTTTAATAGACCAAATTCTATTGACAAGGTCTTATAATTTACGGTATGATATGTGGCAAATAGCGATGACGAAGAGAAGTAGCATAACTTATCACTCACAGTGAGCGGGAGATAGTGCAAACCCCGCAGAATGAATTTATGTGAATAACACTTTACCAGCTGCAAACTGAAAAACGTACTCATATTAGTTTATTGTTTAGTAGGGGCGCCGTAAGCCATACGTTAGTTGGCAAGGTTTTTCAACCAGCGAGTGACTGTATAGCAGTAATTCAGGTGGTACCGCGGACAGTTTGTTCGTCCTGAAAAAACACAAGCAAAAAAGGAGAAACTTATTATGAAAACAGCAAATGTATACCGTAACAGATTATTAAATGAAATTAGTGAACAAGATATTGGAAGTACATTAAAGGTTGCTGGTTGGGTAGAAAATATTCGTGACCACGGCGGTGTATCCTTTATCGATTTGAGAGATATGTATGGTGTATTACAGGTCGTTATGCGTAATACAGATTTGTTAGATGGTATTTCAAAAGAAGACTGTGTTTCGATTGAAGGTATCATGGAAAAGCGTGACGAGGAAACTTATAATCCAAAGATTCCAACGGGAACGATTGAGTTAGAGGCACAGTCCGTAGATATTTTAGGTAAAGTAAGAAAACAGCTTCCATTTGAGATTATGACATCGAAGGAAGTGAGAGAGGATGTCAGACTTAAATATCGTTACTTAGATTTGCGTAATAAAAAAGTAAAAGACAATATGATTTTTCGCTCTCAGGTTATTAGTTATCTCAGACAGAAGATGACGGAGATAGGATTTTTAGAAGTACAGACACCAATTCTTTGTGCGTCATCTCCAGAAGGAGCAAGAGATTATATCGTTCCTTCCCGCAAATTTAAAGGAAAATTTTATGCACTTCCTCAGGCACCACAGCAGTATAAACAGCTTCTTATGGTATCTGGAATTGACAAATATTTTCAGATAGCTCCATGTTTCCGAGATGAGGATGCACGTGCAGACCGTTCTCCAGGAGAGTTCTATCAATTAGACTTTGAGATGAGCTTTGCCACACAGGAAGATGTATTTAGAGTGGGAGAGGAAGTTTTAACAGCTGCTTTTGAGAAGTTTGCACCTAAGGGAAGCAAGGTGACGGCTGCTCCTTATCCAGTTATTAGCTATAAACAGGCAATGCTAGAGTTTGGTACAGATAAGCCAGATCTTAGAAACCCTCTTCGTATTGTTGATGTGACAGAGTTTTTTCAAAGATGCACATTTGAGCCATTTCATAAAAAGACGGTTCGTGCAATTAATGTGCATCAGCAGATGTCTAAGAATTTCCATAAAAAATTAGAAGAATTCGCGAAATCTATTGGCATGGGTGGACTTGGATATCTCCAGATTCAAGATGATATGTCTTATAAAGGACCGATTGATAAATTTATTCCAGAGGAAATAAAATCTGAGCTTGCAGAGCTTACTAATTTACAGCCAGGAGATACTTTATTCTTTATTTCGGATAGGGAAAAGAGAGCTTCTTTGTTTGCTGGTCAACTTCGCACAGAAATTGCAGCTCGACTTGATTTATTAGAAAAAGACGCTTACCGTTTCTGTTTTATCAATGATTTTCCGATGTATGAATATGACGAAAAGGAAAGAGAAATTGTTTTTACTCATAATCCGTTTTCCATGCCTCAAGGTGGACTAGAGGCGTTGAATACAAAAAATCCAGAAGAGATTTTAGCGTATCAGTATGATATTGTATGTAACGGTGTGGAGTTATCTTCTGGCGCAGTTCGCAACCATGATTTAGATATTATGGTGAAGGCATTTGAGATTGCTGGATATACAGAAGAAGATTTACAGAAAAAATTTGGAGCGTTATATAATGCCTTTCAGTTTGGTGCACCGCCACATGCGGGTATGGCGCCAGGAATAGACCGTATGATTATGTTACTTCGCAATGAAGACAATATTCGAGAGATTATTCCATTTCCTATGAACGGAAATGCGCAAGACTTAATGTGTGGCGCTCCTAGCGAAGTGACAGAGCTTCAGCTTCGCGAGACTCATATTAAAATTCGATAAGTTTAATACCCTGACAATAGATTGTCGGGGTATTTTTTTCCCTTTTTTGCTTATACTATCCAAAGGAAGAGTTTCTTCCAAAGGTAATAAGTGATAAAAGGAAATGATTGCGAAACAGAATTTTCCTTTTATGCTAATAAGCGAAAAATAAAAAGGAGTGAAACTTATGAAAAAAGAACCATCTAAAGAAGCATACAACGAGTATGTAGAAGAAGTGACCCCGAAAGCGAATTGTTTTTTGAATTCTCTAAAAGCTTTTTTAGTCGGAGGAATCATTTGTACAATAGGTGAAACTATAAAACAATTTAGCATGTCGCGTTTTGGCATGACAGAAGAAAATGCAGCAGCAGTTGTAACAATTATATTAGTATTAAGTAGTATATTGTTAACAGGATGGAATATATACGGAAGTATCGTAAATTTTGGAGGAGCGGGAGGTCTTGTTCCAATTACAGGATTTGCAAATTCTGTATGTTCCCCAGCAATTGAGTATCAAAAAGAAGGACAAGTTTTTGGAATAGGAGTAAAAATATTTACCATTGCGGGACCAGTTATTTTATACGGTATTTTTTCTTCTTTTATTTTAGGAATTATTTATTATATTTTGTTGAGAATGGGGGTAATATAGATGAGAACAACTGCCATGAGAGGAAAACAAAGTGTAGAATTTTTAGAGCCAGTTTATATAAAGTCCGCTGCCTCTGTCGTTGGACAAAAAGAAGGAGAGGGTCCATTAAAAAATACATTTGATATGATTGTGGAGGATCCCTATTTTGATACTCAAAGTTGGGAAGAGAGCGAGAGTAAATTTATGAAGACGGCAGCGGAGATTGCGATAAGAAAGGCTGATTTACAAAAGGAAAATATTCGCTATGCGTTTGCGGGAGATTTGCTTGGCCAATTAATTGCCACATCTTTTGGAATGATGTCTTTGGAGCTGCCTCTTTTTGGTGTCTACGGGGCTTGTTCTAATATCGGAATGGCCATATCATTGGCCTCTATGACCACTTCAGCGGGATTTGCTGATTATACACTGGCAGTAAGCTCCAGTCATTTTGGAAGTGCCGAAAAACAGTTTCGTTTTCCATTAGAATATGGTAATCAAAGACCACTCTCAGCTACATGGACTGTGACAGGAAGTGGAGCTTTTGTTATTGGCAGAAAGAAGACTAAAATAAAAGTGCGAGGAATTACGACAGGAAAGATTGTGGATTATGGGATTAAAGATGCACAAAATATGGGTGGTGCCATGGCTCCTGCTGCCAGTCATGTCATTTATCAATGCTTAAAAGATTTTAATTTTCAGGTAAATGATTTTGATAAGATTATTACAGGAGATTTGGGAGAAGTTGGACAAGAAATTTTATGTAAACTATTAAGGGAAAATGGATATGCAATTCGCGATAAGCATATGGATTGCGGCATGGAAATCTTTGATAAGGAAACACAAAATACGAATTCAGGCGGTTCAGGATGCGCCTGCAGTGCAGTTGTATTAGCGGGATTTATCTCAGATAAAATAAGAAAGGGCGAATGGAAAAGGGTACTTTTTGTTCCTACAGGTGCTCTTTTGTCTACGGTAAGTTTTAATGAGGGAAAATCTGTGCCGGGTATTGCACATGGAATTATATTAGAAAGTGAGGCGTAAATATATGGAATATATAAAAGCGTTTATTGTCGGTGGAATTATCTGTATGTTAGCTCAGATTTTAATGGAAAAGACAAAGTTGCTTCCAGGAAGAATCATGGTTATTTTAGTTTTATCAGGAGTTATTTTGGGAGCAGCGGGAATTTACGAGCCTATTTTAAAATGGGCAGGATGTGGAGCTTCTGTTCCGTTATCTGGATTTGGTTATAATCTCTGGAAAGGAATGAAAGAGGCAATTGGGGAATATGGATGGATTGGGCTATTTAAGGGAGGTTTTCAATCAGCGGCAGTTGGAACTTCGAGTGCACTTGTTTTTTCCTATTTGGCTTCTTTAATTTTTCAACCTAAGATGAAAAAATAGGATACAAATATAGGAGTAATGCCAAAGGAAAAGGTTGAATATACGCTATTACTTTTACGTATATTCAACCTTTTTGGTTTTAGAAAAATAGTAATATCTATTCCTCATTTTTTTCGCTTTGCTATCCTAATCAGACTCTTCTGCTGTTTCATCGGAGTTTTTCTCAGAAGTACTTGTAGAAGAAGTTTTCTTTTTATTTTTAGAAATTTCAGATATAATTTTTTTAGTGATAGAATGATCTTCTGTACAATACTGTGATTCCAATTTGGATGGGAGAAGTTTATCAGCATCCAGAGTATTTAGTTGATCCTCTTCCATCGTTGCTAGATATACTCTCGTATATAATTTATCTTTTGGACAAGTCTTCTTTGCTAATAGGTTAGAAGATTCACATAGAGTAACTTTGATATGGACATCACAGTATTCTGTAGGTTCTGTTCCTTTTGCAAAATATTCTTTTCGAATTTCATTTTTTATGCCACTAGAGCTGTCTGGATCAATCTCATGGTCACAAACACCATTGATAGCAAGCTTTCCAGATTTAGAGCAGATATAGGCACTTGTAATATCGTCGCAATCGTCAAAATCTTTTATTTTTAGTTCCTTTACAGAAATAATTTTATCCATAATAGATTTCCATATTTTTTTATGGTAGTCTTCGCTGGAAAATTCCTTGTTAATATCATATCCCATCCAGATAGAGGCTGTATAATATGGGGTATAGCCAGTAAACCAAGAGTCTACATTATTAGAAGTCGTTCCTGTTTTTCCGGCAACTGGCATATCAGAGGAGAGAGAAACTGCAGTTCCAGTTCCATCTGTCACAACCCCCTTCATTACATCAGTCAAGAGCCAAGCAGTGCTAGATTGCATTACCTTTTTTTTATTTTGATCGCTTTGTAAAATAATATTGCCATCTGCGTCTACTACTTTTGTAAAAAGAGTCGGTTCAATATATTGACCATTATTTGCAATTGCAGCGTAGGCTCCAGTTAATTCTAAGTTTGTCACACCCTCTGTAATGCCTCCGAGGGCGAGCGGTTGGATAATATCAGAGATAATTTTCCCAGTATTTTCATCTGTCTCTTTTTCTACTAAAGTGGTAAAACCAAGAGAGAGCAAATAATCATACCCAGTTTGAGGAGTGGACTTCATAATCGCTTTGGCAGCTACTACATTAATAGAATCCTTAATAGCATTTCGCACTGTAGTTAGTCCTTGATATTGTCCATCCCAGTTTTTTACCTTTTTTCCAGTATCCACATATTCGTAAGGAGCATCATCAAAAATGCTGGCCAAAGTGATTGTTTGATTATCGAGTCCTGGAAGGTAGGCTGCTAAAATCTTAAACGTAGAACCAGGCTGACGGGTTGTCTCAATCGCACGGTTTAAAAAGATGCTAGAGTCTTCTCTGTCACGGTCACTGCCTCCAATCAATGCTCTCACTTCGCCAGTTTTTTGTTCAATTAAAGTAAAAGAAGTCTGAGGTTGGAGCATAACAGAAAAACGCTCTACAGCAGATTGGTCTCCCTCTTTCTCAAGGCTTTCTTTAAACTGGTCGCATGCTTTTCTTGCCGACTTTTTATTTTTATAAATAATATCATAGTCGGGATCATTTTTTAGTTTGCGAAAATAAGACTGTACGTCATATTCAGAATAATTTTCCTCTGTACCGTCTTCTCTTGTAATAGTTAAGCGGTACGTAAGTGATACATGGGTATCCTTTGGATAATAATCTGGGTCGTTTATAATATCTGTACAGAGTGATTGAATTTCAGTATCTTGTGTGCTATAAATTTTTAATCCGCCTCCGTAAATAAGCTGGTATGCCTCAGTTGCAGTATAATTTTTTTCTTCACGTAGCTTATTTACTAAATTTTTTATTAAAGCATCTACAAAGTAGGAGTCAGCAGATTTAGAAGTTTCTTTTGTGTTTACAAGCTTAATACGTTTATATACGTCGTCTGCCATAGCAGTTTTATATTCCTCTTCTGAAATTAAATTTTGTTTTAACATATTGTTGAGGACTATAGTACGGCGAGCCTTATTTTTCTCTGAATGCTCCAGAGGATCTAGAGAAGAAGGATTTTGGGTGATGGAGGCTAAAACTGCACATTCCGATAAGGTTAAATCCGAGGTGTCTTTATTAAAATATAATTTTGATGCGGCTTGAACACCTAAAACGCCCTGTCCGAGATTAATTGTATTTAGATAATTTGTTAATATCTCGTCTTTTGTATATAGTTTTTCTATTTTTAGGGCGAGATATTGCTCTTGAATTTTTCTCTTGACTTTGTCGGTAGTATTGTTTTCGCCACCTGCATTAAATATATTATTTTTTATAAGCTGTTGAGTGATAGTGCTAGCTCCTTCTTTGAGAGAAAAACTTTTGATATTTGAGAAAATGGCACGCGCAATTCCTTTTAAATCAATTCCATTATGTTGATAAAATCTGGAATCTTCTATAGCTATAAATGCATTTTTCAAATTAGTAGGCATCTGCTCCGAGGAAATGATGACTCGGTTTGATTGATAGTTTGATAGTTCTTTAATTACTTCTCCATCCATGTCATAGACAATAGATTTTTGTTTGGAAGGAGTTAATGCGTTTTGTGTAAGACTTGGTGCATCTCGGATAACGTCATGAATAATAAAAGCACCAGTAATTATGGCAAGGATACAGAGTATAATAACAAAAAATAAACAGTATCGGCCAAAACGAACAAAACGCTTTGTCTTACTTTTTTCTTTGTAGGAATTAATTTGCTCTTGTTTTTTTATAGTGGATTTTTTATCGTAATTCATAGTGATCCTCCTTCTTTATATAGTATACCAAAAAATGGACATTTAATAAAGAAAAAGTACAGAAAAAACAAAGGTCGAAAATGGAAAAATTATGAAAGAAGAATACGAAGGAAAAAAATAGAATTTCTTTTTATATTTGTTATAATGAGAGAAAAGATAGGGGGGAATGCGAAATGTGGAAAACATTTCTTGGAAAGAAGAAAATAGGGGAGAGAAGATGGGTCCATTACTATATGACAAGACGGAGGAGAAATATTTATGGAGTTTTAGTTCTTTCTTGCTTAGATCAAAGTGGAGAAAGTATAGTAGAGTGGGAATGGATTGATGGATTAACTAAGTCGCGGGAGGAGGCGGAAGAAATAGGATTGCAATGTGAACAATATTTAGTTACTCCTATAAATATTGCGGAAAGTTTAGACGAAATCATGGAAAAGAGAGAGTTTTTCTAAAAGAAAGATAATTCCTGCGTTGCAAAGTGAATTTTTATAAGGTATAATCAAACAAAATAGGAAAATGAAAGTCTGATTGTTCCGTACCTATAGTATTTTTGCAATCACTGCTGTATTCGTATAGCAATGGTATAAGTTCAATAACGAAATCAAAGATTTCTGTCAATACTTATCCGTATTATTTTGTTATGTACTTATCCAGTTTAGTCTATACATTTGACAGAGGCTTTCTATAGTAAGAACTGAACTAGGAGAAGTTTATTTATGAAAGATACGAGAGAGTATATATTATATCGAGGAGGAAGCGGAGAGATTACAGAAAAAAAATCTCGCTTTATTTCACATATTGAAAGAGTAGAGACGGTGGAGGAGGCGGAATCCTTTATTGAGCAAATAAAGAAAAAATATTGGGATGCCAGGCATAATTGTTATGCATTTTTGGTTGGAAATGATATGCCAAAAAGTAGATGCAGCGATGATGGAGAGCCAAGTGGAACGGCAGGAAAGCCAATGCTTGAGATACTTACATCCCATAATTTATATAATATCGTTGTCGTTGTGACAAGATATTTTGGAGGAACTTTACTTGGGACAGGAGGATTAGTGAGAGCTTACCAGGAGGCGACGAAGGAAGGCTTAAAAAACTGTATTATACTGCAAAGACTAAGGGGAAGTTTTTTAAAAGTGCAAATTGAGTATACGGAACTTGGAAAATTTCAGTATACGTTAGCGGAGGCAGAAATTCCAGTAATGGGAATAGATTATGCAGAAAAGGTAAATATTTCTATCATTGTTCCAGAGGAAAAAGAAAATAAAATAAAAGAAAAAATAATAGAGATAACAAAAAATACAGCGAAGATTCAGGAGGAGAGAAAGGTTATCTTTGGATTGGATAAGGGAGAAGTTATCTTATTATGAAAGGCTTATTAAAAAGAAGTATAATGGAAAGAGAAGCGTGCCTATAGTGTAAATATATAGATATTCGATGAGGAAATCTATTAAAATTTAGAACTATTATTAAGAGAATAAAGGGAAAGATACGATGGAGAAGAGGCGAAATTATAAAATTGATAATATAAAAGCATTGCTTATTTTTTTAGTTGTGTTTGCTCATAATATGGAGCCTTTTTATAAAGGCTCCATTCGATTTATGTATTTGTTTATCTATTTATTTCATATGCCGTTATTTATTCTATGTACAGGATATTTTGCCAAATTTAGTATGGACAGAGTAAAATATAAAATTCTCTATCCTTATATAATTTTTCAAGCGGCATATTTATTATTTGAGGTATTATATTATAAGGAGTCAGATTATCCAATTACTCTGTTCTCGCCATATTGGATTTTATGGTATTTATTTTCTTTTTTCTTTTGGATGATGGCAATGCCTTTTATAGGGCGTGCATATAAGAAAAGAAAAAATATATTAATATTAATTTTGATATCTCTTATTATAGGGATTGGAATTGGATTTGACAATCAAATTGGAAGAGATTTTAGTTTATCTAGGACGATGGTATTTTGGCCATATTTTTTATTGGGACATGCGATGCGTCAATATGAGGATTGGGACTTATTGCAGAGAAAATATAAGAAGGGTGATAAACAAAAAAGTATCATATTACTTATTTTTATTATATTGCTCTATAGTTTGACGCATAAATATTTAAGTCCAAAGGCTGTATATGGTGCTTATTCCTATAGTGATTGTGGGATGGATTGGTATATTCGAGTATTTTTATATTTTATGGGAATTTTCATTAGTCTTTGTATTATTATATGGATGCCAAAAAGGAGAATAGTATTTTCTTATTTGGGACAAAACAGTATGCAAATTTTTTTGCTTCACGGATTTATTATAAAAATACTTCGAAAAATAGATATTTATAAGTTTTTAAAAGGAGAGATAATGCAGTGGCTCTTCTTAGTGGCGAGTACAGTAGTCTTAGTTATATTTTTGGGCAGCAGCTGGATAAAAAAGAGAATAGCCCCTTTTATACAATATCCAGGGAAAAAAGGAGGAGAAAATGAGCTTAAAATTAGAAGAATTAGATAGAAAAATAGAAAAAATTTACGAGGAAGCAGTTGGATTTCGAAGAAGGCTACATGAATATCCAGAACTTGGAATGGAGGAAATAAAAACTACAGCGGCAATTGTGGAAGTACTAGAAAAATATGAGATTAAGTATACTATTCTTTCTCCAAGTGGCGTAGTGGCTTATGTAGGAAACCCACCTTATAAAAAAGCATTGAGAGGAGATATTGACGCTCTTAAGGTTACGGAACAGACAGGTCTATCGTATTGTTCAAAGAGAGAGGGCTTTATGCATGCATGTGGACATGATATGCATACGACGTCTTTATTATATTCTGCTATTTTATTAAAGCAGATGGAGAATCAACTAAAAGAGGGAGTTTTGTTTGTATTTCAGCCTTCGGAAGAAAATGCCACGGGAGCTAATTTTATTTTAGAGACAGGTGTATTAGACGGTGTGGAGGAAATATTTGGAATTCATGTTTTTACAGATATCGAGGCTGGAAAGATTTCTCTCGAGGCTGGTGAGCGAATGGCGAGAACAGATAAATTTAAGATTAAAGTGGAGGGAGCTGGAGGACATGCTGGGAAACCCCATCAATGTATTGATGCTACAGTGGCAGCGGCCGCTCTTGTATTAAATTTACAGTCTATTGTAAGCAGGGAGCTTGATCCAATCGAGACTGCAGTTGTCACAGTGGGAAGCCTGCATTCTGGAACTGCCTATAATATTATATCGGAGGAGGCGTATATTGAGGGAACAGTCCGAAGTTTCTCTGATGAGACGGCAAAAAAGATTTTGGCTGCGATTAAGAGAATTGCAGAGGATACTGCGAGGTCCTACCGGGCAAATGCTAAGACAAAGTTTGAGACGGCGGCACATCCACCGCTTATTAATAATAAAGAGATGATAGAGAAGATTAGGATGGTTGCTAGGGAATATTTTGAGGAAGACGAGTGGATTCATGTCAATAAAATGATGCTCGGTGAGGATTTCGCAAATTACCAGAAAAAAATGAGAGGCTGTTTTGCATTTGTTGGTGCAGGATGGGGAGAATATTATCCAAATCATCATCCAAAGTTTAATCCGAGTGAGGATGTTTTAAGACAATGTATTAAGCTATATATTAGTGCTGCAATGGCATAGCGGGAAGTTGCATATATTATATCAAAAAAATATATTTTTAAGTTTTTTAAAAAAATTAAAAAAAAGGGTTGACAAAAAAGGATGAAATATGTATACTTATAAATGTCAAACGGATATGGGATCATAGCTCAGCTGGGAGAGCATCTGCCTTACAAGCAGAGGGTCATAGGTTCGAGCCCTATTGGTCCCATCCTTTTTGATTAAATATGGCGGAATAGCTCAGTTGGCTAGAGCATACGGTTCATACCCGTAGTGTCGAGAGTTCAAATCTCCCTTCCGCTATTAAAAGGGCTATTGCAAAAGTGATAGTCCTTTTATAAGGCTAGTTTATCTAGCAAAGTTTCATAATATGGCGGAATAGCTCAGTTGGCTAGAGCATACGGTTCATACCCGTAGTGTCG
>CAYTNV010000002.1:149794-224107 GCA_964439395.1 uncultured Blautia sp.
AGAGTTCAAATCTCCCTTCCGCTATCAAGGCTATCGTGGAAAATGATAGCCTTTTCTTTTTATTTGAGAAAATTAATTATGGTAGATACTTGACATAAAAAAGAAAATAGTGAATGATGGAAAGAAAAACTAAGATAAACATAAAGGAGAAAAAAATGAGAGTTGGAATGGGATATGATGTGCATAAACTAGTAGAAAATAGAAAGCTAATTTTAGGAGGAGTGGAAATTCCATATGAGAAAGGACTTCTTGGACATTCGGATGCGGATGTTTTAGTACATGCAATTATGGATGCCCTTCTCGGTGCGGCGGCGCTTGGTGATATCGGAAAGCATTTTCCAGATAATGACCCAGCCTATAAGGATGCAGACAGTATGCGGCTTTTAGCAGAGGTAGGGAGATTAATTAGTGAGCAAAATTATGTGATTGAAAATATCGATGCCACAGTCATTGCTCAAAGACCAAAGCTCGCTCCATATATTGATAAGATGCGAGAAAATATTGCGAATATACTTGGGCTTTCCAGAAATCAGGTAAATGTGAAAGCAACGACAGAGGAAGGACTTGGATTTACAGGAATAGGAGCTGGAATTAGCTCTCAGGCAATCTGTTTGCTCGGGACGGTGGATAATTATATTTATGAAAATGTTTTGGATGAGGGAAGGAGTGGATGTGCTTCCTGCCCAGGATGCAAAAAGTAAATAAGTAGGTAGAAAAGTATCAACTACCCACCACTGAAAGGTGGGGGACCCTGGCAAGGAAAGGATTTATTTATGAATTTATATTATGACGATAAAACTAAAAAAGAAGAAATTTATAATCTTTATCAGCTGATCTTTGAGGACCCAGAGAAGTTTGCCTGCTATTATTTTTCTGAAGTATATCCGAAAAATTATTGTCTTTTATTAGAAAAAGATGGGAAAATATGTGCAATGCTTCATCAAAATCCGTATGAGATGATAGTGGGAGAAAAAGAATTTTCGCTTTCTTATATTGTGGCTGTGTCCACGAGAGAAGAAATGAGGAGACAGGGCTGTATGAGAAAATTATTATGTCGTACTTTAGAAGATTTGGCAAAAAGAGGAGAGCCTTTTACTTATCTTATGCCAGCAAAGAAGGAGTATTATGAGCCGTTTGACTTTGCTTTTATTATGGACTGGTATATTTTTAAGACGGAAAAGTTGGATGAAAAGATAGAAAAAACGGAGCAATCTTCATTCATATTAGAGTTACAAAATGAGGATAATATACAGTTTATAGAAAAGAAGATGAATGAAGCACGAGGGAAGTACGCCAAAGTATTTACTAGGATGAGCGTAGGATTACTAGAACGCTTAGAAAAAGAACAAAATTGTGAGAATGGTCATATTTTTCTTATCAGAAAGGGAAAAGATTGTATTGCAACAGGAATGTATATAATAGTGGACGGTAAAGTACAAATAACAAATCTTTTCCTAGAAAAGCAGGAAAGAAAAGAGGAGATAATTCAGTTTTTGAGACAGCAATTTTCTTCATACGCAATGGAATGGATTAGCTATGATAAAAATTTGTTAGAAGAAAAGTATGAGAAAAAGCCGTTGATTATGGCGAGAGTTTTGCGTGTGGATATTTTATTACCACTTCTAAAATCGACAAAAAAGCAGGAGTTTATTATCGAAATTAAGGATGACTATATGGAGAATAATAATGGAAAATTTCTCTGGAAAATGAGCGAAAGTGAAAGTTTTCTGGAGAAAACAGAGGATGAGGCAGATATTTCTTTGGATATAGCAAGGCTCACAGAAATAATATTTGGCTATACAAATACGAAAGAGCAATATTTGAAAAATATAATTCCTCTTGCGCCTGTTCATATTACGGAGGTTGTATAGTTATCATAAATAAAATATCATATCAGATATGCATACAATATTTAAATACAAAATATTGTAAAATGAAAAAAACTTGACGAAAAAACATTTAGCTGATATAATTAGCTCAATTATCATTGTTGAAATGTTAAAAGCTATGATAAGGAGGAGTACATGCTAATCTAAAGCAAAGAGAGAAAACGGATGCTGTAAGTTTTCGTGAGGATAGTATGGAAGTAGCCTTTTAGCTGTGAAAGGAAAAGGTGCAAACCTGAGTAGACTTCACCGGAGACTTCACCGTTATAAGGAGAGCAGTATCGATGCAATTTATTTGTGTCCGTACTGTACAGAGTGCAAAGAGATTCTTTGAATTTAGGTGGTACCGCGGATAAGATTATTCGCCCTAAGCTAGTAGTATATTTAGCTTAGGGCTTTTCTTTTGTTTATGAAAAAGATTAGCAATGAAATAGTATATGAAGTTACTGTACAAAATTAAGTTTAGATAGAAATAGGAGGTAGAGTTATGAAAATAAAAGGAACTAGTTTGTTTGTAACTGCCATGAAAAAAGAAGGAGTAGATACAATATTTGCTTATCCAGGTGGATACGTAACAGATTTATTAGATGAGTTATATGATCATCCAGGAATTGAATTAGTACTTCCAAGACATGAGCAGGGATTAATTCATGCGGCAGATGGTTATGCGAGAGCGACAGGAAAAGTAGGAGTTTGTCTCGTTACAAGTGGTCCAGGAGCAACAAATCTTGTAACAGGTATTGCAACAGCTAACTATGATAGTATACCTTTAGTATGTTTTACGGGACAAGTTCCAGCTCATCTGATTAGCAATGATGCTTTTCAAGAGGTTGATATTGTTGGAATTACACAAAATATTGCAAAGTATTCTATTATGGTAAGAGATAGAAAAGATTTGGCAAGAATTATTAAAGAGGCATTTTATATTGCAAAATCAGGTAAACCAGGTCCAGTTGTTGTAGATTTGCCGGCCGATGTTATGAAACAAATTGGTGAGACCTCTTATCCGACAGAAGTTAATATTCGTGGCTATAAGCCAAATCAGGGTGTTCATATGGGACAGTTGAAAAAGGCCATAGCTTTATTAAAAAAGGCAAGAAAACCATTATTTTTAATTGGCGGTGGTGTAAATATCGCCCATGCAATGGAAGAGATGACAGAGTTAGCAGAAAAAGCAGATGTTCCAGTAGTGACAACCGTGATGGGAAAAGGAGCAATTGCAACAAACCATCCACTTTATATCGGAAATGTTGGAATGCATGGATCTTACGCTGCAAACCGAGCGGTAAACGAATGTGATTTATTGTTCTCAATCGGATGTCGTTTTAATGACCGTGTAACAGGTGAGATTGATAAGTACGCTCCACAGGCAAAAATTGTTCATATTGATATTGAGTCTGCAGCTATCTCAAGAAATATCAAAGTAGATATTCCGATTGTAGCAGATGCTAAGCAGGCGATTCCCAAAATTATAAGTCATATTGAGCCGATGGATCACCAAATGTGGTTTGAGGCAATTGAGAGATGGGAAGAAAGCTGTCCAGTAAAGGCAGATGTTAAAATTTTAGTTTCTCCAGAGAAAGTTGTTCGTGCCATTAATGAGGTGTTTAGAGATCAAGATACAATTATTACAACAGATGTAGGTCAACATCAGATGTGGGTAAGTCAATTTATAGAGTTAAATGAGACACATCGTCTTATTACATCTGGCGGTCTTGGAACAATGGGATTTGGTCTTCCTTCTGCAGTTGGAGCTGCAATTGGTTGTCCGGAAAAGACAATTATTTCTGTATCGGGAGATGGTGGATTCCAGATGAATATACAAGAGCTTGCCACGGCAGTAAATCAAGAACTTCCGATGATAGTTATTATATTTAATAATAATTATCTCGGAATGGTAAGACAGATGCAAGAATTATTTTACAATAAGAGATATAGTATTACTTGTCTAAGATATAAAAAGAGCTGTAAGGGAAAATGTGGTACTCCAGGTCATAAATGTCCAGAATACACACCAAACTTTGTAAAAGTGGCAGAAGCTTATGGAATGCATGGCATTTTTGTAAAAGATGACAGTGAGATTGAACAGGCACTTAGAGATGCAGACCGTATTTCAAAAGAGAGAAGACAACCAGTTATCGTTGAAATTGGTATTGGACCTTATGAGTTAGTACTTCCAATGATTCGTGGCGGCAGCAGTTTTGATGATATTATTTTATAATAAAATTGCAGACAAAATGGAGGAAAAGAAAATGACAAAGAAGAGATGGATTTCTATGTTTGTGGAAAATAGAATCGGTGTTTTGGCAAGAATTTCTGGTATGCTTTCTGGAAAATCTTATAATATTGATAGTATTACAGTAGGAACAACAGAAGACCCTACAATTTCTAGAATGACGATTGGGCTTTGCTCAGACGAGCCAACTTTTGAGCAAATAAAAAAACAGCTTAACCGTTGTGTAGAAGTTATTAAAGTAATTGACATTACAAATGCGCCGACACATATGAAAGAGTTATTATTTATTCATATAAAAGAATGTTCTGAGTTTGATAAAGGAGAAATTTTCCGTGTAGCTCAAGTATTTGGGGCAAAGGCGATTGACTATGGAATTGACAGTGTACTTTTGGAATCTGTAAATACAGAGGGAAGAAATAATGATATTATTACACTTTTAATGAAAAAGTTTTCTAATGTACAGATTGTTCGCGGTGGAGTTGTGGCAATTGAGTCGATTAATATGAAGGAAAGATAAAAGAACAAAAAAGCTGTTATGATGAATGGCATCAAGGCTCTTCATCATAACAGCTTTTTTGTGAAGACTGTACAAAAATTTTAAATACAGTCTCAAGGGGAGGATAAGTATTTATTTTCTCTTTTGTATTATTAAAAGGAGCATACGTATTTTGATGTGGGTATGCTACTTTATAATCCAATTGTTTTATAAAAAGAAGAAAAATAATTGGATTACTTATATTATAGACAAATATTTGTAGTTTATACAAAAGAGAATTTAATTTTTTATTGATGCTGATGAATAAAATTTTCTGGCATCTGTAATTTTTGTTTGTTTGTCTGTATTCCTTTTTCATGGCTTATTTTTTCCTTTTTTATTATAATTTCGATATAGATAAAAACTGCAGCGCTCACTATTGGAATGAGACAAAGCAGCACTCCACTTTGGCCAAAAAATTTACAAGCTATATAAGAATACATAACACCGATATGGAAGAAAAGAAGAACACCACCGAAAAATTTTCCTTTTCTTAATGCTTCCTTGTTTTTGGTGAGAAAATATTCTGTCCAAGATGCAGTGAATTGACGAAAATTATTTGTTGAAAATATGCAAGAGCTTGTAAATCCTTCTGCCCCTTTAAAACAGCACCACTGAACTGGCATTGTAAAGAAAACTGGGTAGAGCGCTATAAGGTGGTGGGTATTTTCTGGGATATACCAGAGAATAAATATGGCGATTGTTGTGAGACTAAGACTAAATAGTTTCATATTGATTTCTTTTATTTTATGTGGAAGAATTACAGTGATTGACACTCCAAATAAATATAAAAGCATGGCTATTATTCGGATGAGAAAATCCTCTCTATCTTGTCCCACTATCATTAATGCGATTGAGATTAAGTTTGATGTCTGTGCTGATCCAAACAAGTCACAGTGATTTAGAATAGCAAATCCACCTAAAAATCCTCCAATGAAGGTTATATTATAATGAATTATTTTTTCTATATTTTGTTTCATGAGTTTCCCTCTTTCTCTATATTCTATTCCTTTTTATTTTTATTCTTTTTGAGAAAAAATGAGGTTTTTTCTCTCTTTTCCTTCAGTATACTCATATTTATTTTTATTGTAAATTTCATATTTTCACTATATAATATAAATATATTTTATATTATATTTGGGAGGTTTTATGAATTATACAGATATTCAGACGTTTTTGACAATTAATTCCTGTGACTCTCTCTCAAAGGCTGCGGAAGAACTATACATTAGTCAACCTGCTTTAAGTCATCGCCTTCGCGCTTTAGAGCAGGAATTAGGTATAGAGCTTATTACTCGTAAAAAGGGAGTTCGGACGATTGAGCTTACGGAGGCTGGAAAAAAATTTATTCCCATCGCAAAAAAATGGCAGGCTCTCTGGGAAGAGACAAGAGAGATTCATTCAAAAACACCGAGTAAATCTCTATCTCTTGTTGCAGTGGATAGTCTTAATATACATTTTATTCCAAAATTATGTACAAATTTATTACGTAAAGAGCCTAATCTTCATTTAAGTCTTATGACACTTCGCTCCAATATGGCGTATGAAGCATTAGAAAACGGAGAAATTGATTTGGCTTTTATTACAAATCCACATTTTTTTAGAAAAGTGCAGACGATTCCATTGTTTGAGGAAGAAATGAAATTTATATGCGGAGCTTCTTCCAGATATGAAGAGCCGCTCTCGCCAAGGCAATTAGATTGTGCTGACGAAATTTTTATTCCATGGGGAAATAGTTTTTTTATATGGCATGATTACTGGTTTAAATCAAGAGCTAATGCGAAAGTTATTTTAGATAATATGCATAATTTAACATATTTTTTAAATCTTCCGAATACGTGGAGCATTGTTCCGTCTAGTATTGCTAAATTTTTATTTGGACAGGGCAATTTTAGAACTATCGCTATGCAAGATGCCCCAGAACCTCGAAATTGCTACGCCATTGTAGAAAATCAGCGAAAAGCGGAACCGCTTATCCAAAATATAATCAAAAATTTTTTGGATATCGCAGAGCAGACAAACGATATTACTATAATTGGAGAAAAATATATCCACTAAATAATTTTTATAAAAAACAGATATTACTGTGATATAAGGATGCTTTTCATGTGGATATTGTACAGATAGCACAAAAAACTTGAAAGAATAGCCCAGATATGTTATTCTTTCTTCATGAGAAGATAAAAAATAAGAATAACTGTTAAAAAAACGGTTACAAAAAATAATAAAAGGATGGTAGAAAAATGAGTTTATTACAAGAATGGCGTGATTTTGCGTATGGTCATGATGATGCAACAAGAGAGGGTCAGCAGTTCTGGCTTGGATATTTTAATATAGAAAAGGGAATTTATGAAAAATTATTGACAGATCCAACGGTAGTAGAAAAGGGAACTGTAAAGGAATTAGCGGATAAGTATGATGCAGAGCTTATGTATTTTGTTGGATTTTTAGATGGAATTAACGATAGTTTAAAGACTCCAAATCCAATTGAGGAGATGGATGAAAAGACAGAAGTCGCATTAGATATTGACTTAGAAAAATTATATTATAATATGGTGGAGGCAAGAGCAGAGTGGCTTTATACACTTCCACAATGGGATAATTTACTCACAGAGGAGAGAAGAAAAGAGCTTTATAAAGAGCAGAAATCTTCCACAACGATTGTGAAACCAAAGAAGGTTGGTCGAAATGATCCTTGTCCATGTGGTAGTGGTAAAAAATACAAAAAATGCTGTGGCAGATAAGTTTTATATCACTCAAAAATACAAATGATAGGTAGAGAAAGTGTACGGTGATTTCTCATAATCTATCATCATTTTAAGAGTGAAACTTAATATAATAATAACCAAAAACGAAAAGGAATGGGGGTAAGTTAGTGTATAAAAAAAGAAAAAAGAGAATTTATGTTATTGGTCATAAGAATCCAGATACAGACTCCATTTGCTCTGCAATCGCTTATGCCAATTTGAAAAATTGTCTTAACAAAGAAAAGGGCAAAGAATATGTTCCAAAGAGAGCTGGACAAGTAAATGAGGAGACTTTGTTTGTTTTAGACTATTTTAAGGCAGCGCCACCAGGATATGTATCAGATATTCGTCCTCAGGTGAGAGACATCGAGTTTCGTGAGGCGCAGGGAGTAGATGCAAGTCTCTCTCTTAAAAAAGCTTGGGATTTGATGAGAGAATCCAGAATTGTAACCCTTCCAGTTACGAAAAAAAATAAGCTAGAAGGTGTCATTACAATCGGTGATATCGCTTACTCAGATATGGATGTATATGATAGTACAACTGTTTCTAGTGCTAAGACAAGCTATCATAATATTTTGGAGACATTAGACGGCGAGATGATTGTCGGAGATCCAAATGATTATTTTGATAAGGGTAAGATTATCATTGCGACAGCGAATCCAGATTTGATGGAAAATTATATCGAGGAAAATGATATGGTTTTGCTCGGAAATCGATATGAATCTCAGCTTTGTGCGATTGAGATGGGAGCAGGATGTATCGTCATCGGTATGGGCTCTCCAGTTTCTATGACAATTCGCAAAATTGCGAAAGATAGAGGATGTAAAATTATTGTCACACCGTATGATACATTTGTAATATCAAAACTTATCGGACATAGTATGCCAGTAAGTCATTTTATGACAAAGGCAGAACAATTAATTACATTTAGCACAGAGGATTTTGTGGATGATATCCAAAATATAATGGCGAAAAAGCGTTTTCGTGATTTTCCAATTTTGGATCATAAAGAGCGTTTTGTCGGTATGATTTCTAGACGTAATTTGCTCGATTTAGAGCGTAAGAAATTAATTTTAGTGGATCATAATGAGAAGACACAGGCGGTTGATGGATTTGAGCAGGCTGAGATTTTAGAGATTATTGATCATCATAGACTTGGAAATATTGAGACATTGGGACCAATTTTCTTTAGAAATCAGCCAGTAGGATGCACAGCTACGATTATTACACAGATGTATCAAGAAAATAATATAGAGATTGAGCCAAAGATTGCGGGACTTCTCTGTTCTGCAATTTTGTCAGATACTTTAATGTTCCGCTCGCCTACTTGTACACCGATTGATAAATATACTGCAGAGTATTTAGCAAAGATTGCAGGAATTGAAGTGGAGCCTTATGCAAAGAAGATGTTTACAGCAGGAAGTAATCTAAAGGAGAAATCTCCAGAAGAGATTTTCTATCAAGACTTTAAGAAGTTTACTGGCTATGAGAAAGAATTTGGTGTTGGTCAAATTAGCTCTATGGATGAGGAAGAGTTAGGAGAAATCAAGGGTAAATTACTTCCATATATGAAGAAGGTTCGAAAAGAACAGGGACTTGATATGATTTTCTTTATGCTCACTAATATTTTAGATGAGTCTACAGAGCTCTTAATGATTGGAGACGAGGATGTTTCTGCAATTATTCAATCTGCGTTCCATGTAACTCCAGCGGAAGATTCTGCTTACCTAAAAGGTATCGTATCAAGGAAAAAACAATTGATTCCAAATATGCTTACTGGAATTCAGGCCGTAAATACGCAGTAATCGGAAAAACCTAGGACAAAATGCTAAATAAATTTACTTTTTATTAGGCGGATTACATGAGAGTCTAAGTCGATAACAAAAAAAGTCGGGGCAAAACTGAAAAGATGACAAAATATTACAGCTAGATAACATGACATTCTACAAAAAAGGATGTATTATAATTATAGTAATCCCCTAAGTTAAAGGTTAGTATTATAGTAAAAAGTACCCATTTTGAGATTTGCCCCTCTTGATGGGTATTTTTTCGTTATAATAAAAAGAAAAAGGTCTAGGAGGAAGTTGGAATGAGAAGAGGACAAGAGTTAGTTTTATTGTATGAGATTAATGGAAAAGATAGAGAAAAGAAATTAAAATTAATTTTAGTAAAGCTCGGAATTCGTATTAAACTTGTACAAAAAGAGGAATATTTAGAGTCACTCGCTTATCTTGCTAAGATAAGGGGGAGTGAGTCGAGAGGAGAAAAGTATGATGGGGATCCACTTGGCGATGAAATGATGGTTCTTGTTGGATTTAATAGTGGAAAAATTGATATTTTATTATCTGAAATTAGAAAGGCCAATTTAGATAGAATTAATCTAAAGGCAGTCCTCACTGATTATAATAAAGGATGGAATTCTATTCAGTTATGTGAGGAACTGAAAGAAGAACATGCGGCTATGGCACAGATGAGAGCACAGCAAAATATAAATGCGGGCAATGAAAATAAATAGGAGAGAGTAGTATGACAGCGGAAGTGAAAAAATTAAAAAAGATACTAGATAATAGCAAGAGAATTGTATTTTTTGGTGGAGCAGGAGTCAGCACAGAAAGTGGAATTCCAGATTTTCGAAGTGTAGATGGATTATACCAGCAAAAATATAAATATCCACCAGAGCAAATTGTAAGTCATAGCTTTTTTATGTATAAGACGGAAGAATTTTATGAGTTTTATAAAGATAAAATGATGGCGCTTGATGCAAGACCTAATAAAGCTCATTTAGCTTTAGCAAAGCTAGAAGAGGAAGGTAAGTTAACTGCTGTCATTACGCAAAATATTGACGGACTCCATCAGATGGCAGGTAGTAAGGAAGTATTTGAACTTCACGGAAGTATTCATAGAAATTATTGCACACGTTGTCGTAAGTTTTACACAGCAAAAGAGGTAAAGGAATCGATTGGTGTGCCAAAATGTGACTGTGGAGGAATTATTAAGCCTGATGTTGTGCTCTACGAGGAGGGATTAGATCAAGATATCATTCAAAATTCTGTTTGGCATATTCGCAATGCAGATACTCTAATAATTGGTGGAACCTCTCTTGTTGTTTATCCAGCAGCAGGATTGATTGATTATTTTAGAGGAGATAATTTGGTAGTAATTAATAAGTCTCCTACAAGTCGTGATAAACAGGCAGATTTATGTATTAATGGAAGCATTGGAGAGGTGCTTGGAGAAGCAGTTTTAGAAGATGAGAATTAGAGATTTACTAGTATGAATTGAATTTTTATTCAAAGTTAAAAATATTTTTTCAAAAAATTATAATTGTTTTCTAGCTTTTTCTAATTAAGGTTAGGGGAAATTTTTATTTTAATTACCTTATCAGCAAAAAGACGGAAAAAGAAGAAAGAATAGAAAATTTTGCAGGAATTTCTACAATTTTTTTCATTTTACTCTGGGAGCTTATAATTAACAGTTGACAGAATACCATGTTTTTGATAGAATCTAGTTTAGTGGAGCTTAGGGAAACAAAAAGAATGGAAAAATAAGATGAATTTTGAACTTATTTTTCTTTCAGCAAGATTGAAAAAGGCCGAGTGACCAAAGAGGGGAACTGACTCTCACTATAGGTTACTTGGCTTTTTATTCATACGAATAGCTTCGGGTTTTCTATGATATAAAATGCATATATTTTATAAGATTGCAGATAGAGAAAAATTTAAAATACTAAGATGAAAGATAAATATACTTATAAGAATTTGCTTATAAGTATATTCTCTGTGTCAGCAGAGATGAATTATGGGGAAGGATATATCGGATATCAGGAAAGGAGCAGAATTTATGAAGAATAAATTTTCAATAATTACACCAGAAGTAAAGCAGTTAGCACAGTTATGTGAAGAAAATAGTCAGATTGACTCATCCTTATATTCTAAGTATGATGTAAAAAGAGGACTTAGAGATAACGATGGTCAGGGTGTTTTGACGGGTCTTACAGAAGTTTCTAAGATTAATTCTTATTATTTAGAGGATAAAGAAATTATTCCTATAGAAGGTAAATTATATTATCATGGAATTGATATTGAAGATTTAATAGATGGATTTATTAAAGAAGGAAGAAAGGGTTGCTTTGAGGAGGCAACATATCTATTATTATTTGGAAAATTGCCAAATAAAGATGAGATTGAGCAATTGAATCAAATTTTGGGAGAGTATCGAAAACTTCCGACAAATTTTGTTAGAGATATTATTTTAAAAGCACCAAGTAGAGATATGATGAATACACTTGCTAGAAGTATATTAACATTATATTCCTATGACGATAGAGCAGATGATACATCTATTCCAAATGTACTTCGCCAATGTCTACAGCTTATTGCTATTTCTCCACTTTTGGCAGTGTACGGATATCAGGCATATAGTCATTATCATGATGGGAACAGTTTGTTTATCCATCCACCAGTGGCTGAGATGACAACGGCAGAAAATTTCCTACATATTTTGAGACCTGATGGTAAGTTTACAGAGCTAGAGGCAAAGGTTCTTGATATTGCGCTTGTTGTCCATGCGGAGCATGGTGGTGGAAATAACTCTACATTCACAACTCATGTTGTAACATCATCGGGGACAGATACATATTCTTCTATCGCAGCTTCTCTTGGTTCACTGAAAGGACCAAAACATGGTGGTGCGAATATCAAAGTAGTTAAGATGTTTGATGAAATCAAGAGAAATGTAAAGAACTGGGAAGATGAGGAGGAAGTAGCAGCTTACTTGGAGGCTATTTTGGATAAGAAAGCATTTGATAAATCAGGTCTTATCTATGGTATTGGACATGCAATTTATTCTGTATCTGATCCTAGAGCGAAAGTATTTAAGGACTTTGTTGAAAAGCTTTCTGTAGAAAAAGGAATGTTAAAGGAGTTTAAGCTTTATGATATGGTAGAGAGAATTGCGCCACAGCTTATGGCAAAGAAGAGAAAAATGAATAAGCCAGTCAGTGCAAATGTCGATTTTTATAGTGGATTTGTGTACGGTATGCTTGATCTTCCACTTGAGCTTTATACACCAATTTTTGCGATTGCTCGTATGGCAGGATGGAGTGCACACCGTTTAGAGGAGTTAATTAACGGCGGTAAAATTATTCGTCCAGCTTATAAGGCTGTTGCAAAGAATCAAAAATATATACCTCTTGATGAGAGAAAATAAGATTTTTGGAGACTATAATTCAAAGTTGAATTATGGTCTCTTTCTATGTATTGACAAAACTATATTTTCATAATATACTTTGATTATCAAAATAATTTTATATATTTTCTATTGGGAGGAAAGAGATGTCAATTAAGATATTAGGAACAGGAAGTTATTTTCCTGCTCATTTTATGATAAATAAAGATTTAGAAAAGATTGTGGAAACGAATGATGAGTGGATTCGTACAAGAACAGGGATTGAGAAAAGACATATTGCAAGCAATGAGAGCACGGCAGATATGGCGACAAAGGCAGCGAAAAAGGCAATTGAGATGGCAGAAATTTCGGCAGAAGAGATTGATTTGATTATCACAGCGACTCTGTCAGGAGATTATCACACACCTAGTACAGCTTGTCTTGTGCAGGCAAAACTGGGAGCGAAGAATGCGGTCTGCTTTGATTTAAATGCCGCTTGTTCAGGATTTTTATTTTCTATGAATACGGCAGTTACCTATATGCAGACGGGGATGGCAAAGACAGCTTTAATTATTGGAGCGGAAACATTATCAAAGCTCGTAGATTGGACGGATCGAACTTCCTGTATTTTATTTGGAGATGGAGCAGGAGCTGCAATTCTTTCTTATAATTTAGAGCATCTAGAATCAGATTTTTTAGAAATTTTGCAAAATAATAGTCAATTTTCAAAGAAAAACAATCTAGGTGATTCTGCTGGAAAAATTGAAAAATATACAGCTGTCTTATATTCTGACGGAACACGAGCAGGGGCGTTGACCTGTGAGGAAGAATTGCTTTCTAATCCTTTTGTAGAACCAGATAGGAAATCTAATAAAATCCAGATGGATGGACAGGCCATTTTTAAGTTTGCAGTGAAAAATGTGACAATATGTATTAACGAAGTATTAGAAAAAGCCAATATACCGAAAGAAGAGATTAAATATTTTATTTTGCATCAGGCAAACGAAAGAATTATTCAATCGATTTCTAAAAAGTTAAAGTTGCCAATTGAGAGATTTCCGATGAATTTAGCGGAATGTGGCAATACCTCCTCTGCCAGCATCCCAATTTTACTGGACGATTTGAATCGAAAGGGAATGCTAGAAAGAGGAGATAAAATTGTACTATCTGGTTTTGGTGGAGGGCTCACCTGGGGTGCAGCCTACTTAGAATGGTAGGAGCAGAGTATTAGATAATAATACAAACCATACCACCATTACTGTCATTTACAATTTTCTCCATCGTATTTTGCAGTTTTTGTTGGCTCTCTTCCGTCATTTTTGAGGCTTTTGTCTGAATACCTTCGCCGACAAGCTGTTCGAGAGTTTTTCCAAAAATATTGACTTGCCAGATGCCGTCAGGATTGTCGGCAGTTGCACCAGCTTCGATATAGCGAATGAGGTCATTTGCTTGATCCTCAGAGCCCGCAATTGGTGCAATTTCTGTTGTGAGATTTGCTCGAATTAAATGGATGGATGGAGCTTTTGCCTTAATTTTTACTCCAAATTTATTGCCATGTCGAATCACTGTCGGTTCATCGATAGTGATTTCTTTTTTGGATGGGGAGACGACGCCGTATCCCTTTTCTTTCACAGATTTGAGAGCAGTGGCAACTTTATCGTACTCTGTTTTTTGCTTTGCAAGTTCTTTCATAATGGAAATGAACTCATATTCGTTAGAAATTGGGAGGCCGATAATATCACTTAGAATTTGGTAATAGTATTTATCATCAAATTCAATAGAAATATCTACCATACCTGTATCCATATGTACGGTGTGAATTTTTATCTTAGTAATATATTCGTTTAGAGGAAATTCTTTATCGTAGAGATCTTTCATTTTATTATTTTCTTTTAGAATATCCTTTACAGTTGTAATAAGTGAAGATTTGAGCCAATGTGTGTTTGATAAAATTTCCACCCATTTTGGAATAAAAAAGGAAAAAGAAAGGATTGGAAATTCAAGTAAGATGGAGTTTAAAATATGATGAATATCTTCTTTTTTTAACTGCTCGCAATTAATGGGGATAACAGTGCAATTATGAGCGTTAGAAATTTGCATAGCAAGCGCCTTCGTCTCCTGAGAGAAAGGGCGAGAGGAGTTTAGCAAAACAATGAAAGGCTTATGTAAAGCGGTCAATTCTTCAATTGTTTTTTTCTCGGGAGCTTCGTACGAGGAGCGTTCTAAATCTCCGAAGGAACCGTCGCAGGTTACAACAATGCCAATTGTAGAATGCTCTGTGATAACCTTTTTTGTGCCAATCTCCGCTGCTTTTGTAAATGGGATTTCATGATCAAACCAAGGAGTTTTTACAAGACGTTCTTTGCTTTCCTCTAAATGTCCGGTTGCCCCAGATGCCATATATCCGACACAGTCAATCATGCGGATTTTCAGACTGATATCATCATTGATTTTAATTTTAGCTGCATCTTTTGGGATGAATTTTGGTTCGGTTGTCATAATTGTTTTTCCTTGGGCGGATTGAGGAAGCTCATCTTTTGTTCTCTCTCTTTCAGATTCTTTTTCCATATGCGGGAGAACTAAGAGTTCCATAAAATGCTTGATAAAGGTGGATTTTCCAGTTCTCACAGGACCAACGACACCGATGTAGATATCACCGCCAGTTCGGGCGGCAATATCATTATAGATAGAAAATTGTTGCATAAAATGCCTCCTTATTAAGATGGACTATAAGTTTTTAGGAAGAAAGTCAAATAGTTTTATAAATTGTAGACTGTGTAGGGACTTTCTTACAAGATTCTTAAACTATTGGAAATACTTTGCTTTTTAGCCTGGAGTATAGTATGATAGCATATGTTATCGCAAGTATATTTTTTGATATAGTTGTAGTAATTTATTTCTGTCAATGCACAGATATAATGTATATATTTTATAGTTATTATATGCGAATTCAAAAATAGTTATGATAGAGGTGAGGAGAAAATGAAAGTGACAATCTATACGGACGGAGCAGCGAGAGGAAATCCAAATGGTCCAGGAGGTTACGGAACGATTCTTTCCTATACTGATACAAAGGGCGTTGTACATGAGAGAGAGAAGAGCGCTGGTTATAAAAAAACGACGAATAATCGAATGGAATTAATGGCAGTTATTATAGGATTAGAGTCTTTGATTAAGCCTTGTGAAGTGACTGTGTATTCTGATTCGCAGTATGTTATAAATGCTTTTGAGAAAAAATGGATTGATGGATGGATTAAGAAGGGATGGAAGCGAGGAAAAAACGAGGAAGTGAAAAATGTTGACCTTTGGAAAAGACTTTTGGAGGCGATGAAGCCACATAAAGTGAAGTTTATCTGGGTGAAAGGTCATGCGGGGCATCCAGAAAATGAAAGATGTGATAAATTAGCGACAATGGCGGCGGATGGAGATAATTTGTTAGATGATATTAAAGAATAATAGGATGAATTATGACCAAATATTTTATATTAGGTTGAGACGATAGTCGAAATTTCTATTCATAAATATAAAAACTATCGCATAGACTAATAGAGTGGTGCTTTCGAAAGACTTAGGCAGAACTAATAAAAATTTCCTTAAAAAAAATGAAAATTTAACAAAAAGGACAAAGAAATATGGTATACTGTCTAAAGATGGGTAATAAAAAATGAGGAAGGGCAAAGACCAAGTAAGATATAGTATAGAGAGGTGACTTATATGGAAATGCAGCTTTGGAGGGAGATTCTAGATCCGTATCAATTAGCTGTAGATGAGCTAGTTGTAAAATTTAATCATATCATACAAGAGCATCGTAGCTTAGGCCTTTATTCTCCGATTGAACAGGTAAATGGTAGAGTAAAAAGTATATCTAGTATTTTAGATAAATTGCAGAAAAAGCAGATTAATATCAATCAACTAGAAGAAAAGATTGAAGATATCGCGGGCGTTCGTATCATTTGTCAGTTTACTGAGGACATCGAAAAGGTCGTAGAGCTGATTCGAAATCGAAGCGATATGAAGATAAAAAGTGTAAAAGATTATGTGACAAATGCAAAGGATAGTGGATACCGAAGCTATCATATGATTGTCTATTATGATGTGAACACAATTCATGGAGTGAAGAAATTACAGGTGGAAATTCAAGTTCGAACATTGGCGATGAATTTCTGGGCGACTGTAGAGCACTCCCTACAGTATAAATACAAATATAATATACCAAATCATATAAAACAAAAGTTGACAAATGCGGCGGATGCCATTATTCTGTTAGATAAAGAGATGTCCACAGTCCGAGATGAGATTATGGATGCTCAAAATTCTTTCCAGATGAAGGCAAGTATCGTGGCAGATATTTTGACTAATATTCAAAATCTATACCGAGTTGCCAATAAGAGGGAAGTTGTGAAGATTCAAGATGAGTTTTACAGAGTATATCAGATGGGTAATATTGAGGAGTTGACGCATTTTAATAAGCAACTCGATATCATTTCCGAGGGATATAAAGCGCAAAGCCTACAATAATAATAGATAGTTTTGAAAATTAGGAGGAAGATTAGAATATGATATTGCCACAAGCATTTGAAGAACGGATGAAAAATATGCTTCAATCAGAGTTTGATGAATATCTTGCAAGTTTTGAGCAGTCAAGATGGAATGGACTTCGAGTGAATCGACTCAAGATGGAGGCAAAAACATTTTATGAGGAAGCACCGTTTTCTCTAGATCCAGTTCCTTGGTGTGAAAATGGATTTTATTATAAGAGAGAGGAAAACTTGTCGAGACATCCGTTTTATCATGCGGGATTGTATTACATACAAGAGCCAAGCGCAATGTCGACGGCAAGTTTTCTTCCTGTTTGTCCAGGGGATAAAGTATTAGATCTCTGTGCAGCTCCTGGTGGAAAGAGCACAGAACTCGGTGGGAAATTAATGGGAGAGGGACTTTTGGTAAGCAACGATATTAGTATTTCAAGAACAAAAGCGCTTCTTCATAATATTGAGATGGCGGGCATCAGTAATGTGTTGGTTTTGAGTGAGGAACCAGCCAAGCTGGTGCCTAGATTTCGTGGATTTTTCGATAAGATTTTGGTGGATGCCCCATGCTCAGGAGAGGGAATGTTTCGAAAAGACCCAGCGATGGTAAAGGAGTGGAGCGAAGAAAAGGTTACACTGTATAGCGGAATCCAAAAGGAGATTATTGTACAGGCAGCTAAGATGTTAAAGCCGGGTGGTAAGCTTATCTATTCTACTTGTACCTTTGCTCCGGATGAAAATGAAAAGACCGTGGAGCATTTATTAAGGGAATGTGAGGATATGTTCTTAATAGAGCTTCCGATGGTGGAAGGATTTGATACAGGTCATCCTGAATGGGGGGATACTGGCAACGAGGAGCTTAGAAAATGTAGGCGAATTTGGCCACATAAAGTGAAAGGAGAGGGGCATTTTGTTGCACTTTTTGAGAAGAGAACAGATAGTCTGTCTTATCCAGTGAAACGATACACGTATCAAACTTCGAAATTGACAAAAGAATTAGAGCAATTTCTTTTGGATGCCAATCTTCATCTAGATAAAAAACGTATTGAAATCCACGGGGAAAAAGTATTTTATATGCCGGAAAATTTGCCAGATATTAAAGGGTTTCGCATTGTGAGGGCAGGGCTATTTCTTGGATATGTAAAGAAGAAGAGATTCGAGCCCTCTCAGGCTTTTGCCATGTCTCTTCAAGAGGGAGAGTTTCAAAAGCGAATTAATTTTTCTTTATCAGATGAAAATGTGATTCGATATCTAAAAGGAGAGACGATAAATGTGGAGGGAGAAAATGGATATGCACTCGTCTGCGTGGAAAACCACCCGCTTGGATTTGGAAAGTTAAATAGAGGAGTTTTGAAAAATAAATATAATCCAAGCTGGCGTTTGATGAGGGGATAGCAATGAAAGAGATAATACGTTTAGATAAATATTTGGCAGATATGAATCTTGGAACAAGAGCAAAGGTAAAAGAATATATTAAAAAAGGAAAAGTTCATATAAATGGGCAGATACAAAAAAAACCAGAGATAAAAGTAAATATTCATCAAGATAAGATTTTAGTTGACGGAAAACAAGTAAAGTATATAAGCTATGAGTACTATATGCTTTATAAGCCAAAGGGAGTTGTGTCTGCCACGCAAGATAAGAGAGATAAAACAGTCATTGATTTAATATTTGGGAAAAATAGAAAAGATTTATTTCCTGTGGGACGCCTAGATAAGGATACGGAAGGGTTACTTTTAATCACGAATGACGGAGAATTGGCACATAGATTATTATCCCCCCAAAAAACATGTGCAAAAGACCTATTTTGCCAAAATTCAAGGGGCTGTTACAGAGGAAGATGTAGAGAAATTTAGAGAAGGAATCGATATTGGAGAGGAGAAATTGACTCTTCCAGCAAAACTTTCTATACTCAAAATGGGAGCTATCTCAGAGGTAAAAGTAACGATTGTGGAAGGAAAGTTTCACCAAGTTAAGAGAATGTTTGCGGCGGTTGGAAAGCCAGTTCTCTATCTCAAGAGATTATCGATGGGATCTTTGGTGCTGGATGAGAGTCTGAAAAAAGGAGAGTATCGTCCTCTTACGGAGAAGGAAAAAAGGGAGCTTTTCGAAGGGAGATGAGAAAATGTTAAAAGGAATTGAGGCCATATTATTTGATCTAGATGGAACACTTGTGGACTCGATGGGAATGTGGAAGCAAATAGATGTGGAGTATTTGGGAAAGTTTGGAATCGAGGTACCAAAAGGATTACAAGATAAAATAGAGGGAATGAGTTTTTCTGAGACAGCACATTATTTTAAAAATACTTTTTGTATTCCTCAGACAATCGAAGAGATGAAAAATACATGGAATTTTATGGCATACGAAAAATATCGTCTTGAAGTTCCATTAAAAGAGGGGGCATTAGAGTTTTTAAAATATTTGAGGGAAAACCATATAAAGGCTGGGATTGCCACGAGTAACTCGAGGGAGCTTGTCAATATCTCGGTAGAGAGCTTGCATGTGGATGAATATTTTCAGTCTATTCGGACAGCGTGCGAGGTAAATAAGGGAAAACCAGCACCAGATATTTATCTTTGCGTGGCACAGGATTTGGATGTAAAGCCAGAACATTGTCTCGTGATGGAAGATCTTCCGGCAGGTATTTTGGCAGGGAAAAATGCGAAGATGAGAACTTGTGCGATATGGGATAAAAACTCGGAGCATCTAACAGAAAAGAAAAAGGAATTGGCAGATTATTATATAAATTCCTATGTAGAATTGATGGAAAAAATAGGATAGAAAAAATTGGGGGAATAGCATATACCACAGAGAAAGATAAATTTTCTTTCTTTGTGGTTATGTTTCGGTTATTTGGATAAAAATCTGTACAAAGGAGGTAGCAGATAGTGAAAAAAGATTTTCTTCCAATGACAATGGAAGAGGTAAAAAAACGAGGCTGGGATAAAGTTGATTTTGTCTATGTATGTGGAGATGCGTATGTGGATCATCCTTCCTTTGGTGCAGCGATTATTACAAGAATACTTGAGGCAAACGGATATAAGGTTGGAATGATTTGTCAACCTGACTGGAAATGGGATGACAGTATCGATGTATTTGGGGAGCCAGAGCTTGGATTTATTGTCAGTGCTGGAAATATGGATTCCATGGTTAATCATTATACTGTCGCCAAAAAGAAAAGAAGACAAGATCTGTACTCGCCAGGAGGTGAGATGGGAAAAAGACCTGACCATGCGGCTATTGTCTATGGCAATCTTATCCGTAGAAAATATCCAAAGGCAACTATTATTTTGGGAGGAATAGAGGCATCCCTGCGAAGACTTGCGCATTATGATTACTGGGATAATAAGCTTAGACGTTCAATTTTACTCGACGCCAGCGCCGATATCGTACTTTATGGAATGGGAGAGAGATCTATTATTGAGGTAGCAGATGCCTTAAAAGCGGGAATTGCAGTTTCTGATATTAGTTTTGTGGAGGGGTCTGTCTATAAAACGAAAAGTTTAGATTCTGTATACGATTATGAGCTTTTGCCGTCGTTCTCTTCTATGCAGGAGGATAAGGTAAATTATGCAAAGAGCTTTGCTATTCAGTATCAAAATACCGATCCGTTTTCAGGAAAAAGATTAGTCGAGCCTTATAAGGAGAAAGAATATATTGTGCAAAATCCTCCTGCAAAGCCACTTTCTGAGCAGGAAATGGATGATGTCTACTCGCTTCCTTATATGAAGGCATACCATCCTTCTTACGAGAAGGCAGGTGGAATTCCAGCTATTTCGGAGGTAAAATTTAGCTTAATTAGTAATAGAGGATGTTTTGGTGGATGTAGCTTTTGTGCTCTTACCTTTCATCAGGGAAGAATTATTCAGGCGAGAAGTCATGAAAGCTTAATTGAGGAAGCGATAGAAATGACAAAAGCCCCTGATTTTAAAGGATATATTCACGATGTGGGAGGACCTACGGCAAATTTTCGTTTTCCAGCCTGTAAAAAACAGATGGAGCACGGCGCATGTAAAAATAGACAATGTCTTTTTCCAACTCCGTGCAAAAATATGGAAATAGACCATAGAGACTATGTGGAACTTCTTAGAAAGCTTAGAAAGATTCCAAAAGTAAAGAAAGTATTTATACGTTCAGGTATCCGTTTTGATTATGCGATATATGATAAAAATCCTCTTTTCATGGAGGAACTTTGTAAATATCATGTCAGCGGTCAGCTAAAGGTGGCGCCAGAACATGTGGCAGCTAATGTTTTAGATAATATGGGAAAGCCAAGGCATGAGGTTTATGAGCGCTTCTGCAAAAAATATAAAGAAATAAATGAACGAATTGGAAAAAAACAATATCTCGTTCCCTACTTAATGTCATCCCATCCTGGAAGTACGATAAATGAAGCAATTACGTTGGCTGAGTATTTAAAAGAGATTAATCATATGCCAGAACAGGTGCAAGATTTTTATCCGACCCCATCGACTCTCTCGACTTGTATGTACTATACGGGATTAAATCCGATAACGATGAAGCCAGTTTATGTGCCGAAAAATCCGAGAGAGAAGGCAAAACAGCGTGCTCTGATGCAGTTTCAGCGACCAGAAAATTATGAGCTTGTATATGAGGCATTAAAGGAAGCTGGAAGAATGGATTTGGTTGGATTTGATAGTCATTGTCTGATTCGCCCGAGAGGAATAGGGAAAGCTAAGGCAAATGCCAAGGAAGAAGCAAAGACAAATAATAAAAATAAACGAAATTCTAATCCAAAAGCAGCTAGTAAATCTGGAGCAAGCTCTAGTATAAAAATGAATAATAAAACAGGAAAATCGAGAAAAGAAAGCGATAGAAATAAAAAGAAAACAATCCGTAATGTGCATAGGAGAAAGAAGGACTAAAAGATAAATATTGCTATCGTTTATTTTTAGATAATAATTTTCAGTTTGAAGGGAGAGAAATATGGAGTGGTAATATCCATATAAATCGGCAAAATGCAGTAGTATAATATTTAGAAAGGCAAAAACATGCAAAAAGGAAAAAAAGGATATCTAAATGAATATAAGAGAAGTCAGCTTTTAAAGGCGGGAATTGCGTTTGCAATCATTATTGCGATTGTCATTGCCGCAGTTTTGATTAAGCATACGACAAAAACTGTAATTATTGTGGCGGCAATTATTGGAGTATTGCCAGCGGCCAAAATGCTAGTTGGATTTATTGTAGTAGCTCCTTTTTCCTCCTACGATGGAGAGCAGGTGTCAAAAGAGCTGAATAAAAACGGGAGAGAACTTTTTGATTTAGCTATCTCCACAGAGGAAAAAATTATATTTGTCCCATATCTTTATATGACACAGGATAAGATATTTGCTCTCGTAAAGCCGAACAGAGGGTTTGATAAAAATAAATTTAAGCGATATCTTCAAAACTGGATGAAAGGGGAAAGTCTCTATTTTAAGGTATCTATTTTCGAGGATGAAAAGTCGATGCTTAAGCAAGTAAATGGAGAGCTTACAAGAAAAATAGAAGAAAATGAAAAGCAAAATAAAAATGATTTAGATAAGGCAGAAGATAGATTACTTATTTTAGTACCTTAATATGAATGATCTAAAATGGAGTGTAAAATGCGAGAATTTATTATTACTAAAAAAGAAGAGGGACAGCGCTTAGATAAGTTTTTGGCAAAATATTTAGATAAGGCGCCGAAAAGTTTTCTCTATAAAATGCTTCGAAAAAAAAATATTAAATTAAATGCAAAAAGGGCAGAGGGACGAGAAATATTAGCGAGAGAAGATATCGTTACTTTATATTTATCAGATGATACAATTATGCAATTTCGAGAGGAAAAAGGAGAGAGCATAAAAACTGTTATGACAAAAGAAGATTATGTCATCTATAGGAATGAAGATATTATTTTGCTAAATAAGCCAGTTGGAATGCTGTCTCAGAAGGCAAAAAAAGAGGATTTTTCTATGAATGAGTGGTTGATTTCTTACTGTCTCAATGAGAAAATTATTACAGAGGAAGAGTATAAGCTTTGTCATCCGGCAGTTTGCAATCGATTAGACCGAAATACAAGTGGAATGATGATTGGTGGAATTACTTTAAAAGGACAGCAGACGATGGTGGCAGTTTTAAAAGAGAGAAGTCTGCGAAAAATTTATATTTGTATTGTAGCTGGAAAAGTAGAAAAGAAAGCTACAATTTCAGGATATTTACAAAAAAATGAGAAAAATAATACGGTGGTTTTTCATACGACGAGGAAAACGAAGGATGATATGAGAATTGAGACAAAATATGAGCCAATTAAGGTGGGAAATGAGTATACTCTGCTTCAGGTAGAGTTGATTACTGGAAAGACGCATCAGATTCGTGCACATTTGGCTTCAATTGGGCATCCGATTGTGGGAGATTATAAGTATGGAAGGCGGCAGATGAATGATAAATTTAAGCGAGAGTATGGGCTTTCTCATCAACTGCTCCATAGCAGCGAACTTTGTTTTCCAGAGCTTGGAAAGGAATGGAGTGATATTTCCAAAAAATGTTTTAAGGCGAGAGAACCCGAACTATTTTTGACAATAAAGAAAGACTTAAAGTTATAGATTATTTATAAACGTAAAGTGTAAAACCCACTGCCTTTAGGTGGTGGGATATAAGTGACCTAAATGGTATATGTTTTACTTGGAGCATAGCACTTTTATAAAATATATGATATAATAAACACATAGTGCGAGCTGCGAAATCAGCGTAGCTGATTTCCTCTAGCGAGCGGAAGCAATTCTGTAAGCTTTGGTAAGCTGATAATAATACTTTTGAAAAGAGGATGGATTATGGCAACGTGGAATTCGAGAGGGCTTCGAGGCTCTACTTTAGAAGAGATGATTAATTATACAAATGAAAAATATCGAGAAAAGAAGCTTGCTCTTGTACAAAAAATTCCAACTCCGATTAAGCCAGTGAGGATTGACCAAGAGTCAAGACATATTACGCTTGCATATTTTGAGCAAAAGAGTACAGTGGATTATATTGGAGCAGTACAAGGAATTCCAGTCTGCTTTGATGCAAAAGAATGTGCGAAGGACACGTTTGTGCTTGCTAATATACATGAGCATCAGGTGCAATTTATGGAAGAATTTGAGCGTCAAGATGGTATTAGCTTTTTTCTTATTTATTTTGTTCATCGAGACGAGAGCTATTATTTGAGATTCGCAGAATTGAAGAAATATTGGGAGAGACAAAAGCAAGGACATCCTAAAAATTTTAAGTATGAGGAGTTGAACCCAGAATTTTTTATTCCGTCCAGATCTGGCATACAGATTCACTATCTAGAGACATTGAGTAAGGATTTGCAGAGTAGAAAAATAGAAAATACATAAATGGATATGTCTGCTTCGCAGGCAGCGTTATAAATGAAAGTTCAACGATTGCTCTATGCTATGGCGTTTTTGCAATTGTCACTGTATGTATACTTCGCACTATTGTGCTTCGTATACATATAGTTTAATCTGGCAAATACCAGGTCCAAAATAAGCCTGCTTGTTTTTACTTATCGCTTGCTAGAGACTTTCATAATAAAATTATTTTTTTTACTTTTAAAGGGAAAAAAAGTGGAAATGATTGACGAAGCCTTGGGAATGATTTATAATTTTAAATTATGGTGCGAGGTTGGTACAGTAAACGAAGGAAGGCAATGGTGGTTTTGTGATTAAAAGTATGACTGGCTTTGGAAGAAGCGAGAGAATTACAGAGGCAAATAAGATTGTTGTGGAGATGAAGGCAGTGAATCACAGGTACTGTGATTTGAGTATTAAAACTCCAAAGAAGTTGAATTATTTTGAGGCAGCAATCAGAGGAATATTAAAAGAATATGTTGATCGGGGAAAGGTGGATGTCTACATTACATATGAAGATTATGCAGATGCCAGCTTTTTCGTGGCTTATAATGAAAAAATAGCAAGAGAGTATATGGAAAACCTAAAAAAAATTGGCGAGGAATTCGGGATTGAGCATAAGATCACTGCCTATCAGCTCTCCAAATATCCAGATGTGTTTACGCTAGAGTCACAACCAGTCAATGAAGAAGAAATCTGGGAGGGCTTGGTTGGTGTTTTAAGAGAAGCGTGTGAGAAATTTGTGGAGACGAGAAAAGAGGAGGGAGAGCGACTTCAGTTTGACTTGATGCAAAAGCTAGAGGAAATGCTAAAGACCGTCTCTTTTATCGAAGAGAAATCTCCACAGATTGTCAGTGAGTATCGTGCCAAATTAGAAGAGCGTGTGAAAGAATTTTTAGAAAAATCAGCGATGGAGGAGAGTCGTATTGCAGCGGAGGTTGCGATTTATGCCGATAAAGTTTGTGTAGATGAGGAGATTGTACGCCTGAAGAGCCATATTATGAGTATGATGGAAAATTTGCAAGATGGCGGTAGCATTGGAAGAAAATTAGATTTCATTGCTCAGGAAATGAATCGAGAGGCAAATACGATTCTCTCCAAAATTAATAATCTTGAGATTTCTAATCGGGCAATTGATTTAAAGACAGAGATTGAAAAAGTCAGGGAGCAGATACAAAATATCGAGTAAATTTAAACGGTAATGGAAAAAAGAAAAAGGCTTGTGATTTGTTATCTTGTTAAAATTAAGAGAGAATAGCGAGAAAAAGAATACTTGAGAATAAATTAGTTAGTTATAAGAAAGGAAGTATAGGGCATGGAAGGTCTGCTCAATATTGGATACGGAAATATGATAAATGCAGAAAAAATGATTTCGATTGTCGGACCAGATGCAGCTCCCATTAAACGAATGGTACAGACAGCGAAAGATGAGGGAATGGCAATTGACGCCACTTGCGGCAGGCGAACAAGAGCTGTCATTTTTATGGAGGGTGGCTATCTTGTACTTTCTGCATTACTTCCCGAGACGATTTCTAATCGATACTACGGAAGAGAAACTGGAAAAGAAAGCATTTAAGCTAATATATTGTTATTATAATATAGATATATTATGAGGCAAGGCGTAATGAGAAAAAATGATGATAAAGATAGAAGAGGTGAGACGATGGAGAAAAAAGGAACTTTGATTGTAATCTCTGGATTTTCGGGTGCTGGAAAGGGAACTGTAGTAAAAGACCTAGTAAACAGATATGGATATAGCTTATCTGTATCTGCCACGACAAGAGAACCAAGACAAGGTGAGATAGACGGAGTTCATTATCATTTTAAAACAGAGGCAGATTTTTTAAATTTGATTGACTATAACGGATTTATTGAATATACTCAATATGTCGAACATTATTATGGAACACCGAGAGCCTTTGTGGAGAAGGAGATGCAAGCTGGCAGAGATGTCATTTTAGAAATAGAGGTAAATGGAGCGCTTAATATTAAGGAGCAATATCCAGAGACAATTTTAATCTTTATTACTCCACCGAGCGCAGAGGAGCTAAGAGAACGTCTTATCGGTCGTCAATCTGAGGAATTGGATGTGATTGTAAAGCGTCTAAACCGTGCAAAAGATGAGGCAAAGGATATGAATAATTATGAATTCATCGTTCTAAATGAAAATGGTGAGGTAGAAAAATGTGCTGATACAATTCACTCGATTGTTATGGCTAAAAAATGTAAACTAGAAGAAAATGAAAAGTTTGTAGCAAAAATTAAAAAAGAAATGGAAAATTTAAAGCTTTAAAATATAAAAAATACCCATTTGATGTATATGAAATAAAAAATATGGGGAGAAAATAAAATAGGCATTTTCCATGTCTGATAAAAATGAGACATCAGATATGATACTCTAATATAAATTTTATAGAAAGGAAGTATAATAATGTTACACCCATCTTATACAGAATTAATGAACGCAGTAAATGAGGACTATATTGAGCATGGAGAGATTCCAGCAGTAAGTAGCCGTTACTCCATCGTAATCGCTGCATCTAAGAGAGCGAGACAGCTTATCGCAGGAGATAAAGCCTTAGTAAAAGTAAAAAATGGAAGGCATTTATCTACAGCCGTGGAGGAGCTTTATGAGGGAAAAATTAAGATTATTCCATCTGAGCCAATAGAAGAAGAGAAGGAAGAAAATATAATTGACGAATAAGAAAAAATCGGTTAAACTTATAGCAGAAAAAAGCGTTGAAGGGAAAGAGTAGTAAAAAGAATACTAACAGAGAGAAATTGTTATAAGCTGGAAGCAATTTTTAGGACTATTTTTGTGAAGTGCATCCTGGAGCTGATTGGAGGAAGAAGCTCTTGCTTATAGTATTCCAATCCGTTGTTGGCGTTAACAAGTTTGAGTGAAAGACAAAATATTTGTTTTTTATTAAGAGTGGAACCGCGGATGAACTTCGTCTCTTTTTGAGACGGAGTTTTTTTATTATAAAAGTCTCTGTCAAGTATAAATAGAAAATAGGAGGAAGCAAAATGAAATTATATAATACAATGTCAAAACAAAAAGAAGAGTTTATCCCAGTACAAGAGGGAAAAGTAGGAATGTATGTATGTGGACCAACTGTTTATAATTTTATTCATATTGGAAATGCAAGACCGATGATTGTATTTGATACAGTACGTCGTTATTTTGAGTATAAGGGATATGATGTAAATTATGTATCTAATTTCACAGATGTAGATGATAAAATTATTAAAAAATCTATTGAGGAGGGAATCCCAGCAAGTGAAGTTTCCGAGCGTTATATTGCAGAGTGTAAAAAAGATATGGAGGCAATGAATATTAAGCCAGCTACACATCATCCAAAGGCAACAGAAGAAATTGATGGAATGATTGATATGATTGAACATTTAATAGAGGAAGGTTTTGCCTATGAAGTAAATGGAACTGTATATTTTCGCACAAGAAAATTCGAAGATTATGGTAAATTATCGAAGAAGAACCTAGATGATTTATCTGCAGGTATCCGCATCGCAGTAAGCGATGAGAAGGAAGATTCTATGGATTTTGTTCTTTGGAAACCTAAAAAAGAGGGTGAGCCAGCATGGATATCTCCATGGGGAGAGGGAAGACCAGGATGGCATATTGAGTGTTCTGTTATGTCTAAAAAATATATCGGAGATACATTGGATATTCACGCAGGTGGAGAAGATCTTATTTTTCCGCACCATGAAAATGAGATTGCACAAAGCGAGTGTTGTAACCACGCTGTATTTTCAAAGTATTGGATGCATAATGGATTTTTAAATATTGATAATAGGAAAATGTCAAAATCCGCTGGAAACTTCTTTACAGTAAGAGAAATCAGTGAGAAATATCCGCTACAAGTTATCCGTTTCTTTATGTTGAGTGCACATTATAGAAGTCCACTTAATTTTAGTGATACATTAGTAGAAGCTTCCCAAAATGGATTAAATCGTATTTTGACAGCGGTCGATATGTTAAGAAGAGAGAAGGAAAATTTGCCAAAGAAAGAGGCAGATGAGGCCGAGAGTGTTAATACAAAGACAGTAGAAGAATTAGTTAAGAAATACGAAGAAGCAATGGAGGATGATTTTAATACGGCAGATGCTATCTCCGCTATTTTTGAACTTGTCAAATTAGCCAATACAACAGTAAAGGATGGCTCTAAGGCATATGCAGAGCTTTTATTAAGTACAATTGAAAAACTTTGCGATATTTTAGGTATTATTACAGAGAAAAAAGAAGAGATACTTGACGAGGAAATTGAGGCATTGATTGCTGAGAGACAGGCTGCCAGAAAAGAGAGAAATTTTGCTAGAGCAGATGAGATTCGTAATTCATTATTAGAAAAGGGTATTATCTTAGAAGATACTAGAGCAGGTGTTAGATGGAAAAGAGCATAGAAGAGTATATAATAGAGGAGCTTGGTCTTAGAAAGTTGGACGTAAAAACGTATTCTCCGCTTTCTCTTGCTTATATGGGTGACTGTGTGTATGAATTATTGATTCGTACTATTTTAGTAAATAAAAAAAATGATAAGGTAAACCATTACCATAAAAAAGCAAGCGCCCTGGTTAAAGCCGAGGCGCAGGCAAATTTGATTAAAAAATTAGAGCCTATATTGACAGAGGAGGAACATGCCGTTTATAAAAGAGGACGAAATGCAAAATCTGTTACGACAGCAAAAAATGCGACTGTCATCGACTATCGTATGGCGACAGGATTTGAGGCTTTGATAGGCTATTTATATTTAAAAAAAGATTTAAAAAGAATCATAGATTTGATAAAATTTGGATTAGAGATAGGAGAGTAGAATTTGCGATACGAAGAGTTTAAGATAGAGGGAAGAAACGCTGTACTTGAGGCATTTCGCGCAAAAAAGACGATTGATAAGCTATTCGTTCTAGATGGCTGTCAAGATGGACCAATTAAAAGTATTTTAAGGGAGGCGAAAAAACAAGATACAATTGTAAATTTTGTCTCAAAGGATAGATTAAATCAAATGTCGGAGAGTAAAAATCATCAGGGAGTCATCGCCCAGGCTGCAGCTTATGAGTACGCGAGTATTGATGATATGTTCACACTCGCAGAGGAAAGGAAGGAGCCAGTCTTTTTATTTGTTTTAGATGAGATTGAAGATCCACATAATCTTGGAGCAATTATTCGAACAGCAAATTTGGCTGGAGCTCACGGTGTTATTATTCCAAAGAGAAGAGCAGTTGGTCTTACTGCGATTGCGGCCAAAACTTCTGCTGGTGCTATCAACTATACGCCTGTTGCCAAGGTGACTAATATTCCAAAGACAATTGATGAGTTAAAAGATAGAGGTGTTTGGTTTGTGTGCGCAGATATGGATGGTCAGAGTATGTATGATTTAAATCTTACAGGTTCGATTGGTCTTGTCATTGGAAATGAGGGCAAGGGAGTAAGTCGTCTTGTGAGAGAAAAATGCGATTATATCGCTTCTATTCCTATGAAGGGAGATATAGATTCTTTGAATGCATCTGTAGCAGCAGGTGTTATGGCTTATGAGATAGTGAGACAAAGAATTCAAAATGGAAAATAGAAAGACTAACTATTGAAAGTCAAGTCTAAAAGGAAGATTTTTTGAATGAATTGCCAAAATGCATTTCAGATAAAAAAGAACCGAAAATTAGTTCTTAGTACCTTGAAAACTGCATGACAATAAGAGCATCTTTACAGGTGCTCAAAAGGAGATATTTACTGAAAAAATTAAGACGCTTTGATATATCGCTGACTGGATTTTTCCACTGCGAAAATCGGCCGTACCAGTTTCTTCGCGGCATGGGATAAAGCAACGTTGGGATACAAGCTGCCAAGATTGGTGAGTTGAAGGAGATATTCCTGCATAAGACAGTATCTTATCAGGGGAATCAAATCTGCTGAAATCACCAATCTCATTATCTGGTTCACGGATGAGTTTGATGGCATGTTTTAACTCCAATGACTTGGCAGGCATATGTGAGCCGATAGAGGCTCTTGCAGCATCTCGGAGTGTGGCGGCAATATCCTTACCATAGCGACCATTTGAGGATTTTAATAACAGATTTGTAGGTCTTGTAAGATGTGCCGAAGCAATAGACCTTGCACTTGGAAACGCGGAAAGAAGTGCATAAACAGATGCCATATGAAGTGTTGAAACTAACTTCTCAAGTTCAGGAAAGAGAATCGTTACAAGACGTGAAATAGATTGTTTTAATTGAGCACGTTCTTTTACTTTATCAAAACGATAACGAGTTAATAACTTTAATTCTTCATTGTGGTATGATACGTCTGAGTAGGACTTCAGGTTCACATCAGACATAATCACAGAAGTGATTGCATGGACATCAACTTGATCCGTTTTCGTCTTTCTAAGGCTAAGACTTTTTCTGTAAAGATTGGTATGTAACGGGTTGATAATAAAAGTCGGGTAACCTTTATCAAGAAGAAAAATCAGAAGATTGTAACTATAGTGTCCAGTGGCTTCCAGTCCTACTTTTACTTTGGTTAAATCTTCTGATATGGATTCGATTCTTCGATAAAGTCCCTTAAATCCTTCCCTGTTGTTGGATACAGTACTCCTTTGAATAAATATTTGATATTGTTTAGAACCACTGGAGCTCCCTGCGATTATAACCTCGTTCTAAATAAACCGTCATGCGGCATCTAACTGATTAACAATATACAAAGAGACTGTGGTTGTAGCTTTTCTAGAACCATCCAGTGGTAGGAAAATAGAAACAATGCACAGTATCTCTAATAGTATAACACACAGACCTTGGAGAGGGTCTATAAACACTACTACTATATAATACGAGGAAAATACATGACAATATATAAAGTGGATTCAGACAAGGAAGCTGTACAGTCGAGTCAAAATGGGGATATGGAGGCAATGGAATACTTGCTTGAGAAATATTCTCCATTAGTAAAGAAGAAGTCTAGAAAAATGTATTTAATGGGTGGAGAGCAAGAAGACATTATTCAAGAGGGAATGATTGGTCTTTATAAGGCAATAAGAAGTTATGATGTGGAAAATGAGCAGGGAAGTTTTCTCGGTTTTGCTGATATGTGCATCACAAGACAGATATATACAGCAATTACTAAATCAAATCGTCAAAAGCATCGGCCCTTAAACGAATATGTATCTTTTTACGAGCCGCTGTATCAGAGCGAGGAGGAGGAGGCAAAGCCTCTTTTACTTGACCTGCTATTAGACCAAGAAATCACGACGAACCCAGAGAAAATATTTCTTGACAAGGAAGAGAAGCATATGTTAGAATCTATAATTGTTGAGAGACTTAGTAGCTTTGAGAATAAGGTATTAACCCTTTATCTAAAAGGTAAAAAGTATTCTGAAATCTCAGAAGCTCTTAATACGACAACAAAGCGAGTGGATAATGCTATTCAGCGAATTCGAAGAAAGTTGATGGGCTTGAAGAGATAAGCTGCCTTGGCTCAGTCGGTAGAGCGTCGCCTTGGTAAGGCGGAGGTCGGGGGTTCAAGTCCCCTAGGCAGCTTAGAGAAAACCTTGATTTTATCAGGGTTTTTTCTTTTTACGATAAAGAAACCGCCCGATTATGGACGGTTTTTTTTAAATTTGACTAACATTTGACTAACGTTGTTCTAAAAAGAACTGATATTCGATTAACGGTGTTATGAAAAGTTATTTGTCAGTATATTTTCCATGATATTGGCGGCTTCTTGATTTTTACTTTTAAAGAAATAAGAATAGATGTTCAAGGTAGTAGTAGGATTTGCGTGTCCCAAAATTCCAGCTACTGAACGAGCATCCATACCATTCGCAATCAAGATAGAAGCGGCAGTATGCCTTAAATGGTGCTGTGTCGCATTGGCAGGAATTTTATGCTCGTCATCTGTTGCCACATTTTCGTTATAAATTCGGACAATTTTCTTGAATTTGTGGTAAGGACTTGAAGGATGGATTTGTTTGCCGTTATCTTGTATGAAGATATAATTTTTGTCGAATTCTTTTCCTCTATAGCCTTGCCAGTAAGTCCCTAGCTTTAGGCTCATCTCCATCTGTTCTTTTTTCCATTGTCTTAGTATATTCGTGACAATAGGCGGAACGATAGGAGTTCTTGAGCTATGTGTTTTGGTATCCTTGTGAATGATTCGCTTATCTGCGTAGGCGGTGGATTTATTAATACGCACTTCACCCGATAAAAGGTCAATATCTTCCCACGTAAAAGAAATATTTTCTCCTCGTCTATCTCCAACGAATAGCGCCAGATAAAAATAAGCCCGCCACATAAGAGGTAGTTTCCAGGATTGTGTATATTCTGGTACTAGGTAACGAGTTCCATTCTTATTTGTGCGATAATGCGCTTCATGTTTTATCTGTATAGGGTTATCTAACGCCCATAGAAACCATTTTGTCTGTTCAATGGTGAAATATTCCACCTGGTACTCTTTGCGGGCTTTTTGGGGCCTCTTCTGCCTTCCTATGCAAACGAGAGGATTGACTCGTAAAAGTCCCTCACCAACCGCATAAGACATCATAGAGGAGACAAGGCAACGGTCTTTATAAATGGTAGACTCACTGTAAGCGCCAGATTTTCCATCCAGTCTTACGCCGTCTTTTCGCATTTCTTTTGCATAATCATTTAAAGTTTTTGGGATAACATCACCTATTTTTATATGACCTATCTTTGGCAAAATACGATTTTCTAAATTATTTTTATATCCGACCCAACTAGTAAAGGCTAAATATTCGCCATCATTTTCGTCTGTAGGTGGCTTCATATCCTCCAGATAGAGCTTTGCGAGGTCGCTTAATGTCATTCTTTGTCCTTTAATATTTGTGCCTGCTTTAACATCTCTTTCAAAATCTACGGCAAAGACTTCCAACGCTTTTGCTATCTGTCTTTTAGTCATACCAGGCTCTGGGGTATAGGTAGCAGTCTCTATAATTTGGCTACCATCCGATTTGCGCCCATTGCTGACTGTGACTTGATATGTGTTTCCCCTTTTTCTAATGCTTGCCATAAAATTCCTCCCTCGCAATATATTAAGATTTTTTAATTTGGTTTAGTTGTTCTTCAAGCGATTGTATTCTAATTCGTTCTTCTAATAAGTCGATTGTATTTTGCGCCGCTTGTGATACGGAAGCGCTAAACGATTCTTTTATAAAACGTAAAATCATATCGAAGGAATCAACAGCTTTAAATCTTAGAATAGCATCAACTTCTCTTTTGTCAGTAATGTGTTTTTTAGTTCCAGTGATGTGTTCGTTGATTTGAATATCTGCGAAAGTGCTAGTATTGGCATATAACCATAATTCACCCAGTAATAGTTCGAGCAAATTATTTTCGGCACAAAGTCTATGAAGGACATCACGCTTAATTTCTGATAAATTTTTTAATACTGTAATAGTGTCAGCTGAAAGCCCTAAGTCATTGGCAATATTCATGGTCTGGTTTTCCATTACGTCCGTGTATCCCATTAAAAAATCAACAGATACATCGAGATTGAAGTTTTCTATAAAATAGGTTTTGTATGCGTGTATATGGTATAGTGATAAATTTTTATCTCCACTTTCAAGGGTTGATATGTCGTTTTTAGTAAATCCTGTTTCTTTTATGAATTCTGCTTGCGTTTTATGTGCTATTTCTTTTCTTAGTTTAATTAAATTACTTATTCGTTGCTTACTGCATTGGGCAGAGTAAGTTTTTTTAATCTGGTCAGACGAATACAATATAATACCTCCTATCACAAAAAAATATTTGATAACAAAATTTAAAATGTTATCATAAATTAAGTTTTTTGATAAATGCATTGCAAAGCATTTCAAGATGATTTAAAGTAATTATTGATAACAGAAACAATGATGTTATCAAATAATATATATCAGCTACAAAAATATGTCAAGAAAAAAATACAGAAAGGAGGTATCAATATGCGACATGCTAATAAAGATATTTATGATTATGCACGCATTAAAGATGTTAGAATGTGGCGTATTGCCCAAGTGCTTGAGATGCACGATAGCAATTTGTCGAGAATGTTACGCAAGGAGTTACCAGCCAATAAAAAAGAGCAAATTAAGCGAATTATCGACAAGTTGACGGAAGAATAAAAACATGATATCGGTTATCAAAAGAAAGATAACCGTTCACCTTGAAAAAATTGGAGGTAGAAAATGACAGGACAACAAACTTTTGACAAACTTGAAAACTTGATGTTTGAGCAAAGAAAAATTACAGAGGAAATGGAAAAAATTGTAAGAGAATTAACTCGACACAACACGGAAGTGCCTAAAATTGAAATGCAAGTTCCACGAAATGACGTTCCTGAAATGATAACGCTGAAACAAGCAAGCGAAAAAACTGGAATTTCGTACTACATAATTAGAGGACTTTGCTTGGAAAATAAAATTACCTATATTAAATCTGGAAACAAGTATCTGGTGAATTTTGGAAGTTTAGTTGATTTTTTGAATCGAGGTGAGTTATGACACGTAGTGAGATTTTTCAGTCCATTCTAAACCATTTTGAGGTTAAGCGCATGGTACGTGAAACAGCTTATTGTGTCTGCCCAGCTCACGCAGACAAGAAACCATCTTTACATATTTCTATGGGTGATAAAAAAATTATACTAGACTGCAAAGCTGGATGTGATTTCAAAGCCATTTTAGATGCCGCTAAGCTAAAACCGCATCAACTGTATTACGATTTTACGGAGAATGGGCGGCATAACAATAAGCCACGTGTCAGTAAAAAGCAATGGTGGTTAGAAAAATTTGCTACAAATAGATATGACTATCAAAGTATTGATACAGAAAAATATACACACACGAAATTTAGAACTCAAAATCAAGATGGGAGCAAAGGGTTTTCACAAGGATATTATGACGAAGGACTGTGGGTAGACAATTTGAACAGTATAGATACTTCTTTTTCAATATTCTGTAACGGGCGTATTAAAGAATTAAAAAATGCTTTGGCGAATGGAAATTTGGTTTGCTATGCGGAAGGAGAAAAAGATTGCGTGACCTTATGGAAAAATGGTTATATCGCATTTACCTGTGGTCCAGTAAAGACGTTTAAACAGCAACTATTACGATATCTAAAAAATGGAAGATTTATTGTGTTTGCAGATAACGACCATCAAGGAATAGAAGACGCTCGAAGAATTTCGGGACTTTTGAACTCTGTGGGAAAGGCGAAAATGATTATACCGCCAGATGTACCAGAAAAAGGCGATGTAACAGATTATATGAGCAACCATACGAGCGAAGATTTACGAAAGCTGATAGGTGGCGTAGAGACAAAAAAAACCGTTACAGAAAAAAGTATAAGTGAGTCTCTTAATATAGAAAACATTTTATCATTACTGGATTGTAAAATTGCTTACGATAAAGACGGCAAAGAAAAGAGTCGAAAAATACTCCAAACAGTAAGAAATTTTGAGATTATTCTTGAAAATGACAGGCGATTTGCAGGAAAGATAAAATTTGACGAATTTTCACAACAAACTTATTTGATTGGTGACGTGCCGTGGAAAATCGAAAACAATCATAGAGCTGTTTGGGGTTCCTACGACGATTCGGCGCTATTTTCAATACTGCAATCGGACTATGGAATGAACAACAGAAACGACTTTTTCGATGCAATTAAGAATGTATCTATGAGAAATAAATTCCATCCAGTCAGAGAAACCCTTGATTCGTTAAAATGGGATGGGGAAGAGCATATTCTGGGTTTGTTACCAGATTATTTAGGGGTTGAAGATACTGAGTATTCTTACCAAGTCATGCGTTTATGGATGCTGGGAGCAGTTGCGAGGATTTTCCAGCCAGGAATCAAGTTCGATTACACCATGATTCTGCAAGGCAAACAGGGACTAGGAAAATCAACATTTTTGCAACTATTGGCGTTGAATGACACGTGGTTTAATGACAGTCTAGATTCTCTTGACTCTGATAAGGCGGCGGCTCAATCTCTTATGGGGTCCTGGATAATTGAATTAGCGGAATTAAAATCGTTAGCTAGAACTGCGGGCGGTGTCGATTCGGTGAAAAGATTTTTGTCGGCACGGCAAGACAAATTCAGGATTCCTTATGAACGTAGGGCAGATATTTTTCTGAGGCAGTCTGTTTTTGCTGGAACTACAAATAAGTCTGATTTTTTGCAAGACGAGACAGGAAATCGAAGATTTTTAATTATTCAGACTGGTGTTAATGAGCCTAGAAAGAGCCTGTTTGAACCTAGTGCTATGGATGATATAAAAGCGGCTTGGGCGCAGGCGGTGCATATTTGGAAGAAAGAGAAGCCCAAATTACTTTTGCCAGATTCATGTAGAGAAAAAGCCGAGGAATTGCAGAAAGAAAGCACTTCGGACGATGGCAAGGTAGGAATTATTGCAGAGTATTTGGAAGATAAAAAACGAACTTGTGCTATTGAGATATGGGCAGAGGCGTTACACGAGAGTGGGAGACCTCAAAAATGGCAAGCGTCTGAGATAAATAATATTGTTTTAGGTTTTCCAGATTGGAAACGTATGTCAAGCCCTGCAAAGTTTGGACAATACGGAAGTCAAAGAGGGTTCCAGAAATGTAGTCTACAAACTCAAGATAAGGACGTTACAAAGCAAGAATGTAGTAGTTTAAAAGATGATTGTAGTCAGGAATTTATACAAATATCTGATTTCGAGTTATCAAAACTACCGTTTGATTGAGAATGTAGTTAAGAATGTAGCATGATTGTAGACCGCTGAAAGCCTTGATTTTCCTATATATTCTACTATTACTACATTTTCTACAATAAAATAAAAGAGTATATAAAAAAGAGAAAAATAGATATATAAATAATATATAAAAGTCTTTTGGATTGTAGTTGTAGAATGTAGTTTTTTGTAGAGTTGACGGAATTTGCCAAGAAAAAGAGGTGCTTTTCAATACGCTAGAGAATATCCCCATTAAGTTTTTTTGTAACGAATTTTTCATTGAAAGGAGTGATTTTATTAAATGCAATCAGCGTTTTACCAAAAATACATAAGGTCAGTTGACTGGAAAATGAAGGCAACAAAGAGAATTGAGCATGATGGTCATAAATGCAGGATGTGCAACCGTCCTGAGTTTACTTGCCGTAATGGACTTTCCGTTCACCATATATCTTATAGAAATTTAGGGCATGAGTCGCTGAATGAAATTATAAGCCTTTGTCCAGGTTGCCACCAAAAACTACATCGCTATCTAAATGCAATAAAGGAGTAAGCTATGGTCGATTTGAAAGATACAGCATATTGGGGATTATTTGGTGATATTTGGGGATTTTTTAAGAAATACTACAATACCCCTCAAAATGATGATGCTTGGGAGCAATTAATAAGCGAGTGTAATGCGATTCATTCCAAGTACAAAGAAACTCAGATAGCAAATTTTTGTGGGGACTTGCTTATTAGTTGCGTTGATGAGATAGAAAGGAGAAATAAAAATGAGTAGAAGTCGTAAAAAAATAATCGAACCAGTGTACGTTCCAGAGGATTTGGAGCAATTTCTAAGTTGGGAAATTCGTAAAATAAATGTATCGGACTATAGGCCTGGAATAATTTTGCAGAATCCACTTAGTGGCGAGATAAGGAAAATATTAATAAATCCTAGTTGTTTTGATGGCGAGGCTTTGACTATTGTTGCAGGGAAAAAAACAACTTCCTCGCATTGCATTAACATCTAAAAAAGGAGGTAAAATCAATGAGAAAAAGTAACTTTCCGAATGAAAAAATAAGTGATTTAGATGAAAATTTCGTTTCAGAAACAGTAATGAGCCTTAGGAAGTTGAATTCGATGGGACGACCGCAAACGGACCAAGAGGTTGAGGAGCGAATTGATGAATATTTTAAGTTTTGCCAAAAGAGCGGTATTCGTCCTGGCATCGAGTCACTTTGTCTTGCATTACATATTAGTAGGACAACGCTTTTTAACTGGAATTTAGGCATAAATTGTTCTCAGAAACGAAGAGAAACAATAGGTCTTGCCAAAAGTTTTATTGCGGCTTTTTTGGAACAGTGCATGGCGCAAGGCAAAATATCCCCGCCAACTGGAATTTTTTTGATGAAAAATTGGTTATCCTACAAAGATACTATATCTTTTGAGGATTCGACTACGAGTCAACAAGCGATTAACCAGCCAACTTTTACCCGTGAAGAAATAGCGGCTCGATATGCTGGTGCAGAGCTTCCAGAAATGCCAGATTTAGATTAACTATTTTATTTATAATATTTTCCATAAATGAAAGAAAGAGAGGAAATTTATAATGAATTATATTTATGATAGGCGATGTATTAGTGGAGCGAACCGCTGCCTCAACAATGTTTTGGCGTGCGAAATTTTAGCTGTATCCCCAGATTTCGGAATCGAGATTCGCTTTCCGTTTGGCAACCAGGCCACGAGGATTTATCCGAGTGATTTTGAGATTAGACAATATACGGCGGGGGAGTATGTTGACGTGATTGCCCGAACTTTGAATGGGGTAGTAAGGAGCGCCCAGCTTTTGGGGCTAACGCCACCAACATTTATACCAAAGAACTAAGATTACTAAGTGGCTAAAATCAATTCTATTGCTAGAAATTAAGGATAGTGCTTGAATTTTAGCCACCTACCCCCTGTTAGGCTATATTTTATAGGTAACGGTACTTTATATGTTAGAATTAGGTTGTGGAGGGAAGGAAATATACTTAATTTACAGCCTATATATTTTAGTATCAAAATAAACCTTAACAAAAAAGTATTAAAAACATTGACTTTTAGCCTCTGTATATGGTATTATATTAGTATCAAATTAGACGAAGGATTAAATAAATATTATACGGAGGTAAAGTCATGTGTACAACTTATGGGTATGCGAGGGTGTCGACATTGAAACAGAAAATAGAAAGACAAATTGAAAATATAAAGGAACAATATCCTGCTGCCGTTGTTATTCGAGAGGCATACACAGGAACTACGATGGATAGACCAGCATGGAATAGACTATCGAAGGTGTTAAAGCAAGGCGATACATTGGTGTTTGATGAAGTGTCACGAATGAGCCGTACAGCGCAAGAAGGGTTCGAAACATATATTTATTTGTATAATAAGGGGATTAATCTTATATTTATTAAGGAGCCGCACTTAAATACAGATGTATTCAGAGCCGCACTTGAAAGCAAGGTGCAATTAACTGAATCTGATATAGATGTTATATTGAAGGGCGTAAATCAGTATTTAATGATACTTGCCAAGAAACAAATAGAGATAGCGTTTCAGACGGCTGAACATGAGGTTGAGTATTTGCATAAGAGAACTCGAGAGGGCATTGCACGGGCTAGAGCGGCAGGCAGACAGATAGGTAGACCAGAGGGAACTAAGATAGAAACAAAAAAATCTAAAAATATGAAACAAAAAATTTTAAAGTTATCGAAAGATTTTGATGGCACATTAAAAGATACTGAATGTATGGAAGTATTGAAAATTGCAAGAAACACTTTTTATAAGTACAAAAAAGAACTAAAATTAGAACAAGGCAGGATTTGATTCCTGTCTTTTCTTCGTTTCGGATTCTTGTATGCTGACACCAAATGAAGGTGGGGCAGGGGTCTAAAACGAGCGGTTCTGGCGGCGCTAATTACCCCTCCAAATTTCCAAAAAAAATAAAAAGACTCTTTTCAAGACAGATGGGGTAACTATTCGTGACTTCATGTCATTAGAAGTCCTAGATTTGCCTTTAAGTAGCTTTTTTTGTAACGGATGTTATTTGACTCTAAAACCATGATGAGCCAATAGAACGATTGGAATAAAAAATACCCTCCAATCGGTGTGAAAGGAGGATGATGTCTTATGGTTACATATTCAGATTTATTTGAATTTACCATGGTTCTCATCGCTCTTGCAGGTCTGTGTTATCAGATTTTCAAGAAATAAGAACGATAAAGATAAGCTTCATTATGCTATACTTTACATGGGAAAATCAGAAAGGCGTGCAGTCATCCGTTCTATTTCGTAGAAAGGGTGAGGCTTATGACTACATACGAAGAGTTAAGCTTAATTATAAGCGTAGCTTTGCTCATTGTAGCAATTCTAAACTATAAAAAATAAGCAAGCCGCCTTGTCTCTTGGCAGGAGTAGACGGCTTGCTTTTTGCAACTGTTGACTTTGTACCAGAGCGGATAGGCTTCATCTATCTTCTGGTTTTCTTCAACCGTCACTATCCAAACCATAGTGGCGGTTATTTTTTAGTTATTGTTTTCCAAGGTTAAGTCACTTTGGCTTTCCCTTTTTGTATTTTCAATATAGCATATCAAGACAAGAATTGCAAGAAAGAAAATGCTTTATCATGCTTTATAGTTGCTCATAGGGCTTTATTATGTTATACTCTGACACAGGGAAAGTCAAGCTAAGGCGGTTTGCCCTCTTTTTTACAGGAGGGATAAAGAAAGCCCTCCAATCTATGAAAGGAGGGTGATGCTTATGTACGTTACATATAGTGAATTAATTCAGTTTTGTATCTTCATTTGCACCCTTGTTGCATTGTGTTACACAATTTTCAAGGATAAAAAGTAACCGCCATTACTGCCAATAATGACGGTTATTTAGTTAAAATAAATCATCATTGAGGGCGAGCCGTTCTGGCTTTCCCTTTTTCTATTCTTAATATAGCATATCTATGTGAGGATTTCAAGTAAAGTTTTTTTGATAAAAATATGGTGTTTAGGAGAAGTCAAAATTACAGTAGCCCCCTTCTTTCTTTGTAACGGTTTATCATATTTTTAACTATCTGTATTCTGTAAAAAAAATAACCGCTACCACAAAAGGCAACGGTTACCATGCACAGCATTATTAAAACGCTCAGAAATTCAATTCACATATATTGTATCATAAATAGTATAAAAATACAATATATAGTGTTTTGCGAAAAGTGATATTTATTTTAAATTAAGTTGCGAGAAGTCGATATATAAATCTTCATATATTCCTGCTTTGACAGTATCAGAGAAAGTATAATCCCCTGTATCCTCAGTCTCGAAATTATATATAAGAATTCTATTTTTATCAGGGTCAACAATCCAATACTCACGAACTCCTGTCATGCGGTATTTGAAGAGTTTTGTGTAATAGTCCATTCTTCGGCTACTAGGCGAGATAATTTCAATAATCCAGTCGGGAGCGCCTTTACAACCTCTATCATTTATCTTATTAGGGTCGCAAACGACTGATATATCGGGTTCAACGTAAGTATTGGAAGATTCGTCCAAGTATACGGCGAAAGGAGCAGGAAAAACCTCGCAGGAACCGTTATTTTTTTGTATATGATTTAAAATTTGGGCTGATAGGTGCATAGATAGTCGTTGATGTCTTGTGTTTGGTGGAGCCATATAGTAGATTTTACCGTCTATTAGTTCTGCTCTTTCATCTTCTGGAAGAGAATAAATATCTTCAATGGTATAGGTTCTGTTTTTTGGTAACGGCATGATAACACATCCTTTCTTATTCACAGTGTTGACAGTTCGGTATAAGTTATTCGTTTTTGTCTCGTTCCATTGTTTCATCTATTGCTCTGATGACAAAAGCGTTCATACTCTCTTTACTATCAGAGGCATGAGCTTTTATTGTTTCTCTATGTTCTGGCGTTGTTCTTATTTTAATTTCAACAAAATTTTCCATATATCGCTTGTTGGCTTTTTTTCTAGCATCTGTATATCCATTGTATGAACTTTTTTTATTATCTTCCAATTTTTAATGCCTTCTTTCTTTTAAAATAATGGGAGGACAGAAGAAGTCTTCTTTTCCATTTTATATTGAAATTATAACATAAATCAATACATAAGACTATGTATAAATCTCACAAAAATAATGTACATGGGCGCATGTAAAATTGGAAATAATGTCAATGGATATACATGGGAGTATGTATTATAATAAAAGCAACAAGATAAAGAAACGAGGTGAGTCAGAAATAGGACAGAAGAAAAAGAAATATACTCCGAAATCATTTGAAAGCACTGGTATAAGCAATGATACATCTGCAAACATTTATGAAAGTATGCTAACATCTGCTGCCTTTTTGGATTTATCTAAAAATCAGCGTTTGTTATATATGTATATGAAAGCGCAATATTATGGTAAACGCAAGCCAAGAAAGGATTATCCAGATATCGAAGAGATACAAGGTGATGAGTGTTTCTATTTTAATCAAGCTTTAGCTGTGAAATATAACTTGTATACTCGTAGTAATCACCAATCATTTTATAGTGATATAAAGGCAATAGAACGGCATGGATTTATAAAAATAGTTAGCAATGGTAGAAATACGAAGAGCAAGTCTATATATAAATTTGTTGGTGACTGGAAAGAATGGAATGACAGTAGTTAAAATCCTAGGTGGAAAATTTAGCTTACATTAAGAGCAATCTAGGTGTTTTTTTTAACTAAGATAGAGAAATGACTATTGGAACTAGGTAGAAAATTTATCTTAGTGTATGAAAAATCGAAATGCGAGCTAGGTGGAAAATTCCACCTCTTTATATAAATATATACCATACCAGTATATAAAAAGGTACGCCCTAAATGGTTTTGTAACGGTTTATGTGGAGTATATAAAAGGGAGTAAAGAAGAAAGGACGAGGTAAAGATATGAGAGAAGAGAATAAGACATTGGCAAGTGAGATAGTAAAAGAACAGCAAACAATAATGATAGATATTCTATCGGAGTTAGAGGTAGCAGAGAATGACTTAGAAAAGACAGAATTCATTGTTTCTGAGATAGGAGATTTGACAGCTAGGATACCAAAGACTCAAGAGGAGACTCTATTATTTGCTCGTGATATGACAAGAATGAATATATTGGCACATATCGCTTTAGATTATCTAGGCATAACAGGAAATAAAATATGTGAATTACAAGAAAGGATAAGAGAATATGAATTATAAAAAGTTAATCATTGAAATGGTAAAAAAGATTGATAATCAAGAGTTTTTGTGTAAAATCTATTCTTATGTCAAAGTATTCTTTAGTGAATAAGGCAGAGGGCAGTTACAAGAAAGGATAAGAGAATATGGATTATAAGAAGATGATTATTGAGATGGTAGAAAAGGTACAAGACGAGTACATATTAAAAAGAGTATATAGATTACTCGAATACCTGTATTTAAAAGAAGAACCGTTACAAGAAAAATAGCTGTGCAGGTCAATATACATTGGATATTCTTCATGAAGGAGGAATAAGACGAGATGTTATATCCAAATATACCAAAGGACATAAGAAGGCTCCAAAGGTCGATACAAGCCCTTGAGTGGCAATTAACGCAAGATGTCATGGAGGAAGATAGAAATATCCATATGCAGACGTTAGAGCAATATAAAAGAGCATTGGATGGAAAAGTAAAAGTATCAGAGCCGATAAGAATAACAGACCTAAAAACTACGGAAGATTGAAATTTTAATGGAAAATATTTTGATTTTTTGTTATGATTTAAGGGTTACAAGGTAGGATGAAAGGGATATTTTTGACTAACGTTTGACTAACATTTGACTAACAAAAGTTAAAAAAACGTGTGAAAAGATGCAAAAATTAGAAAAAGAGAAAAACCCTTTTTATAAGGAAGAAACTACGACAAAACACGATACAAAAAGATATATTTATTAAAAAAATGTACTTTTGAAATTTGGTAAGGCGGAGGTCGAGGGTTCAAATCCCCTAGGCAGCTTAGAGAAAACCTTGTATTTTTGATAAATACAAGGTTTTTTTATTGTGCCGATAAAAGGGATAAAGGAAGGGCAAATATTAGAGTGAGTTGATTTCTTTGCTCTTTTTTTCTATTTTTTATTATAGTATATCCAAATAGAAATTCTAAGTAAAAATAATAATGTTTTAAAGGAGGAATCATATGAAAATTGCCATATTATCAGATACACATGGTTTGTTAAGAGAAGAGGTGAGAGAGATTATCGATCACTGCGATGCCATTATCCATGCTGGAGATATTAATACAAGGGAGATTGTGAACCAATTACAAAAAGCTGCTCCTCTTTATATTGTTCGAGGGAATAACGATCGGGCTTGGGCGATGGATTTGCCAGAGGCGAGGCGATTTGAGTTAGCTGGTATTCACTTTTATTTAGTTCATAATAAAAAAGATGTGCCTAAAAAGCTTGATGGTATTGATATTATTATTTTTGGGCATACCCATCAATATTTTGAGAAAGAACAAGAGGGGAGGCTTTGGTTTAATCCTGGAAGCTGCGGAAGAAGACGTTTTCGCCAAGATATTACATTGGCAATTATGTATGCTGAAAATGGAAGTTATCGAATTGAAAAAATTGAGATTGAGCAGGAGCAGAGCAAGGAAAGGCAGGGTGAGAAATCGCAGCCAAAGAAAAGAATGAAGGAAGTAGAAGAGGCAGTTTCCAAAGAAAAGGTAGTTTCTATTATTATGGAAGGATTAAAAAAAGGAGACAGTATTTCAAAGATGGCGGTGAAATTAAGTGTTTCAGAGGAGAATGTAGAGGAAATTGCAAGAATTATTGTTACCCATCCGACAACATCCAAAGAGGGGATTGTAGATAAAATTGAGGTTAATCAAATACAAGAAAAGAAAATGGGAAGATAGAATATATCTTTAATGAAAGCTAGTGGGTTAAAATTTTTGGAAGTTTTGTTATCATTTTGAATGATATTCGTTTTGGTTTATAGTGCTATAGTAGATATTGATAGCGTATAATCTTGTTTATTAAGCTATTTTATTGAGAAAAATTTATATATTTCATAAAAATGTCTTAAATAATTACGGTGATTTAAAAAAATATTAAAAAGTATTAAAAAAGTATTAACAAATAAAGAGAAGTATGTTATAATCAATTCATAAATGAGGGGAATCCCCTTAGTGAAGTATCTAATTCATATTTAGATGCTTCGCTAGAGGAAGAATATATAATTTTAAAGGAGAGTTTTTATGATACATATAATAAAAAAAGGATTATTTATTATGGCAATGTCTGCTATGACAGTAGGAGGAGTAGTACAAGGAGCGGCATTTTCTACGATGCAGGTAGAAGCAGCTGGGACGGTGACTAGTATTCAGTTAAATAGAACAAAGAAAAATTTAAGACCAGGTAAGAAATTTGAGCTTATTGTCACAGACAATAATGGGAAAAAAATCTCTGCTTCCAAGCTCACATGGTCAAGCAGTAATAAAAAAATTGCCACAGTATCTAGTAAAGGCGTGGTAAAGGGCGTCAAAAAAGGAAAAGCAGTTATTACTGGCAAGTTAAATGGTACAAACCAAAAAGTGCAATGTACATTTACTATTTACAATATAAAAAATAGTTTGGAGCTTAGTCATGCGAATATGACACTTACGGTTGGTGATACAGAAACTCTTGGCGTTGATATTTGTCGTGTCGATCAGACAAGCACAGATCCATCTTGGGTAACATTTTCAAGCTCCAATTCATCTATTGCGAGTGTTGATTCAAAGGGAAAGATAAAAGCTAAAAAAGCGGGAACAGTCACTATCACTGCCAAGTTAAAAAAGACATATAAAGTTGCGACATGTAAGGTAACTGTTAAGGAAAAAGCAAAGGCAACAACAGCAAAGGCAACAACTACAACAAAGGCAGCGACTACAACTACAACCAAAAAGGCAACTACTGCGAAGTCAACTGCTACAACAGCAAATTATACAACACTTCGAGTTAAGACAACAGCTTACTGTAATTGTAGTGTTTGTTGTGGCTCATGGGCAGGTGGTCCGACAGCTTCTGGAAAGATGCCAAAAGAGGGTAGGACAATTGCGGTAGATAAAAATGTCATTCCACTTGGAACAAAAGTTGAGATTGACGGAAAGATTTACATAGCGGAGGATACGGGAGTAAAAGGTAACTGGATAGATATATACTTTGAAAAGCATTCAGATACGAATAAATACGGTGTTCAATACAAGACAGTAAAGATATATAAAAAATAATAACGCTCGAAAACATAAATATAAAAGCTTAATAAAAAGGAATTCATTTAGAAAACGAATTTTCCGCATAAGTTAGATTTTAAAGTCTAACTTACGAGAAAAATTTCAAATTCTGAGGGAATTCCTTTTTTATACATAAAAAAATTTTTATTACAAAAAATCTGAGAAGATAAATTTAATTTTTCATTGCTGTAAAACTTATTATATGCTATGATAGGAAAGAAAAGTTTTAGGAGAGCGAAAAAATACGGAGATTAGCCTTATTTTTTCGAATAATTTTGAGGTAAAAATAGGAGGAGTTCTCTTTTTATCGTAATGAGCGTAGTCCCCTAGTTTTCATTATGGGGATATAAACGTAAAATAGAGCACCGTGTGGCATACGGGAACTCTATAATTTAGCTTGTGGACTTCATGTAGGACATGGTACCCTTCGGGAAAATGTAGTGGAAGCAGAAGCAAGAATTCCCTAGCTTTGGGTATGGGGAATATCGAAATGCCAATAATACTAGTAAGACGAAATACTAATTTAACAAAATAGCGTTGTTTTTCACAGAAAAGAAAAATTTCTATTAGGATATAGTAGGAGGAGAAAATTGTATGGAAAAAGAAAATACTTCAAAAAATTTTATTGAGCAATTTATAGATGAGGATTTGGCAGAAGGCAAATATACCAAGATTGTTACTAGATTTCCGCCTGAGCCAAATGGATATTTGCATATTGGACATGCAAAATCTATTTTATTAAACTATGGATTATCTCAAAAATATAATGGAACATTCAATCTACGGTTTGATGACACAAATCCAACAAAGGAAAGAACAGAGTATGTAGATTCTATTTTGGCGGATGTAAAGTGGCTTGGAGCTGATTTTGGAGATAACTTATTTTTTGCATCCGACTATTTTGAGCAAATGTATGAGGCTGCTATTAAGCTGATAAAAAAAGGTAAGGCTTATGTCTGTGATTTATCTCCAGATCAGATTAGAGAATATCGAGGTACTTTAAAAGAACCAGGAAAGGATAGTCCTTATCGCAATCGATCCATCGAGGAAAATTTAGATTTATTTGAGAGAATGAAAAACGGTGAGTTTGAGGATGGTTCTAAAGTTCTTCGTGCAAAAATTGATATGGCTTCCGCCAATATCAATATGAGAGATCCTATTATTTACCGTGTAGCAAAGATTGAGCACCATAATACAAAAGATAAATGGTGTATTTATCCAATGTATGATTTTGCTCATCCAATTGAGGATGCCATCGAGGGAATTTCTCATTCTATCTGTACACTTGAGTTTGAAGATCATAGGCCATTATATGATTGGGTTGTGAGAGAACTTGAGTATGAAATTCCACCACGACAGATTGAGTTTGCAAAATTATATTTGACAAATGTTGTGACTGGTAAGCGATATATTAAGAGACTTGTCGATGAGGGTATTGTCGACGGCTGGGATGATCCAAGACTTGTAACACTTAGTGCCTTAAGAAGAAGAGGATTTACAAAAGAGTCTATCAAGAATTTCATGGAGTTAGTTGGTGTTTCTAAGGCACAAAGCTCTGTCGACTATGCGATGCTTGAGTACTGTATTCGTGAGGACTTAAAGCTTAAAAAATCTCGTGTCATGGCAGTTTTAGATCCGATTAAGCTTGTTATTACAAATTATGAGGAGGATAAGATAGAGTATCTTGAGGTAAAAAATAATCAGGAAAATGATGAACTTGGAACAAGAAAGGTTCCTTTTGGTCGTGAGCTTTATATTGAAAGAGAGGATTTTATGATTAATCCTCCAAAGAAATATTTCCGTCTCTTCCCAGGCAATGAGGTACGCCTCATGAATGCATATTTTGTAAAATGTAATGAATATTTTACAGATGAAAATGGAAATGTGACAGAAATTCATTGCACATATGATCCTGAGACAAAGAGTGGTTCGGGATTTACTGGAAGAAAGGTAAAAGGAACCATTCACTGGGTTTGTGCTTCTACTGCTGTGGAGGCAGAAGTACGTCTCTATGAGAATATCGTAGATGAGGAAAAGGGAGTTTATAATGAGGACGGAAGTCTTAATTTAAATCCAAATTCTTTAGTAATTAGAGATAAATGCTATTTGGAGCCAAGTCTTAAAGATGCAAAACCTATGGATAGTTTCCAATTTGTGCGAAATGGATATTTTTGTGTAGATTCTAAAGATTCTACAGAAGATAAGTTGGTATTTAATCGAATTGTATCTCTTAAGAGTTCTTTTAAATTACCTAAATAAATAAGAGTTTTAGAATGCAAAGGATAAAAAGTTTGATATCCTTTGCATTCTTTTATATTTGAAATGGAAAACGACTTATATTATTTTATAAAGTATACTTTGATAATAAAAAACAAAAATAAGAGATATAATGAGAATAAAAGAGAAAACAAGAGAATATAATAAATATTGTTCAAAAACACAAAGATTTGCTTTATTTTCAAGTTGCAATTATTAGAAAAACAAATTAATATAAGTATTAGTTGATTAGCACTCATTTCAATTGAGTGCTAACAAAAAAGGAGTTCAAGAGATTAGAATATTTGGATAATACTTTGGTAGAATTCCTTTTACAAGAGAAGACCAATATATGAAATAGAAAGTAAAAGAATATTTAAGGAGGTTCTATTATGAAATTAGTACCATTAGGAGACAGAGTTGTATTAAAACAGTTAGAGGCGGAGACAACAACAAAATCAGGTATTGTATTGACAAGCGCTACACAGGAAAAACCACAGGAGGCTGAGGTAGTTGCAGTTGGACCTGGAACAGAAGATGTGAAGATGGAAGTTGCAGTTGGACAGAAAGTTATTTATTCTAAATATGCTGGAACGAATGTAAAATTAGAAGATAAAGAGTATATCATCGTAAAACAGAGTGATATTCTTGCAGTAGTAGAATAATAAATTAGACTAAAATTCTAAAATTTAGGAGGAATTAAATATGGCAAAGGAAATTAAATATGGTGCTGAGGCTAGAAAGGCTTTGGAGGCAGGTGTAAATCAGTTAGCAGATACAGTTAGAGTAACATTGGGACCAAAAGGACGTAATGTTGTATTAGCAAAATCTTTTGGAACACCACTTATTACAAATGACGGTGTTACAATTGCAAAAGATATTGAGCTTGAGGATGCTTTCGAGAATATGGGAGCACAGATTGTAAAAGAAGTAGCAACAAAGACAAATGATGTAGCAGGTGATGGAACAACAACAGCTACAGTACTTGCACAAGCTATGATTAATGCAGGTATGAAGAACTTAGCAGCTGGCGCAAATCCTATTATTTTAAGAAAAGGTATGAAAAAAGCGACAGACATAGCTGTTCAGGCAATCAGTGATATGAGCAGTATCGTTGGCGGAAAAGAGCAGATTGCGAAGGTTGCAGCTATCTCCGCTGGTGACGAGATAGTCGGAGAGCTTGTAGCAGACGCTATGGATAAAGTTTCCAAAGATGGTGTTATCACAATCGAAGAATCTAAGACAATGCAGACAGAGCTTGATTTAGTAGAAGGTATGCAGTTTGACCGTGGATATATTTCCGCATATATGTCAACAGATATGGAGAAGATGGTGGCAGAGCTTGAAGATCCATATATCTTAATTACAGATAAGAAAATTGCTAATATTCAGGAAATCCTTCCATTATTAGAGCAGATTGTGCAAAGCGGAGCTAAATTATTAATTATCGCTGAGGATATTGAGGGTGAGGCTTTAACAACACTTATCGTAAATAAATTACGTGGAACATTCCAGGTAGTTGGTGTGAAAGCTCCAGGATACGGTGACAGAAGAAAAGCAATGCTTGAGGATATCGCAATCTTGACAGGTGGACAGGTTATCTCTGATGAGTTAGGACTTGACTTAAAAGAGGCAACTCTTGACCAGCTTGGACGCGCAAAATCTGTTAAAGTAGAAAAAGAAACAACAGTTATCGTAGACGGTAATGGAGAGAAAGCAAATATCAATGCGAGAATCGCTCAAATTAGAAGCCAGATTGAGGAGACAACATCTGAGTTTGATAAAGAAAAATTACAGGAAAGACTTGCTAAATTATCTGGTGGTGTTGCAGTTATCCGTGTCGGTGCAGCAACTGAGACAGAGATGAAAGAAAGCAAGCTTCGTATGGAAGATGCTTTGGCAGCCACAAAAGCAGCAGTGGAAGAGGGAATCATTTCTGGTGGTGGTTCTGCTTATATTCATGCTTCCAAGGAAGTTGCAAAATTAGTTGCAACATTGGAGGGAGATGAGAAGACTGGTGCTGAGATTATCTTAAAAGCGTTGGAAGCTCCATTGTTCCATATTACAGCAAACGCTGGATTAGAGGGAGCTGTGATTATCAATAAAGTAAAAGAGAGCGAAATTGGAGTTGGATTTGATGCATTAAAAGAAGAATATGTAAATATGATTGAGGCAGGTATTATTGACCCAGCTAAGGTTACAAGAAGTGCTCTTCAAAATGCAACGAGTGTGGCTTCTACATTACTTACAACAGAGTCTGTAGTGGCTGATATTAAGGAAGATAATCCAATGCCAGCTATGCCAGCAGGCGGCGGAATGGGTATGATGTAATTCACGTATAAAGTTAAATAAATTATAAATAGTACAGGAGGGGTCTAATTTGGGCTCCTCCTTTTTATAAGTTAGGAGGGAACACTCGTGACTTTAGTCATGAATGGTTCAAAAATATTTCCCATGAAAGAATATTGAGAAAAAACTTCACAAACAAGATTGTTTATTGTATAATAAGTAGGGCAACGCGATATAGATAGGGTAAGATAAATTTGAGAAAGACTTCAAAGATCGGGTGGATGTTGCAATTAAAATTTAAAGAGGTGGTAAAGCAATGTATAAGATCGTGAAAAAACAGACGCTTAACAATGCAGTGGAGCTTATGGAAATTGAAGCTCCTTTTGTAGCTAGAAAATGTGAGCCAGGTCAGTTTATTATCATCCGTGTAGATGAGGATGGAGAGAGAGTACCTCTCACAATCGCTGACTATGACAGAGAGGCTAATACAGTTACAATTATTTATCAGGTAGTTGGATACTCAACAGAGTTACTCAGTAAGAAAAAAGAGGGTGAGTATGTATCAGATTTTGTTGGACCTCTCGGAGTACCAGCAGCTTTAGAAAAAAAGGAAAATAAAGTAATTGGTGTAGCAGGTGGTGTTGGAGCAGCTCCACTTTATCCACAACTTCGCAAATTAGCAGAGCAGGGAACAAAGGTTGATGTTATTATCGGTGGTAAGAGTGCAGAGTATGTCCTCTTAGCAGAGAAATTTGAAGAGTTTTGTGACAATGTATATATTGCTACAGATGATGGAAGCCTTGGAACAAAGGGATTTGTTACGACGGTACTCCAAGACCTTTTAGATAAGGGAGAAGTATATGATGAGTGTATCGCTATTGGACCACTTATCATGATGAAAAATGTTGTTAAAGTAACTCAGCCAATTAATCTTCACACGATGGTTTCTTTAAATCCTATTATGATTGATGGAACAGGTATGTGCGGCGGATGTCGTGTTACAGTAGGTGGAGAGACAAAATTTGCCTGCGTAGACGGACCAGATTTTGATGGCTTCTTAGTTGACTTTGATCAATGTATGAAGAGACAGGGTATGTTCAAAGAGGAAGAGCATCAATGTAAAATTGGAAGGGGGATGAACTAAGATGGCAAAGAAAAATATGAGTCTTACAAAGGTACCTATGCCAGAGCAAGATCCAAATGTCAGAAATAAAAACTTTGAGGAGGTTGCTCTTGGATACACAGCTGAGATGGCTATGGAAGAGGCGACACGTTGTTTAAACTGTAGAAATAAACCTTGTGTAGGTGGTTGTCCTGTAAATGTTCCAATTCCTGAGTTTATTGAAAAGGTAGCAGCAGGAGATTTTGATGGCGCTTATGAAGTTATTACAAGTGAGAATGCACTTCCTGCAATTTGTGGACGTGTTTGTCCTCAGGAAAATCAGTGTGAGGGTAAATGTGTTCGTGGTATTAAAGGTGAGGCAGTTGGAATTGGTCGTATGGAGCGTTTTGTAGCAGACTACCATATGGCAAATGCAAAGCCAGCTGAGGTTCATATTGAAAAAAATGGCAAGAAGGTCGCAGTTATCGGTTCTGGTCCAGCTGGTATCACTTGCGCTGGCGAATTGATAAAAAAAGGATATGATGTTACTGTATTTGAAGCTTTACATAAAGCTGGTGGAGTATTGAGTTATGGTATTCCAGAATTTCGTCTTCCTAAGGCATTAGTTGCAAGAGAGATTAAGACAGTAGAAGATTTAGGCGTTAAGATTGAGCCAAACGTAATTGTTGGACGTTCTATCACAATCGATGAATTGATGGAAGATGGTTATGAGGCAGTTTTCGTAGGAAGTGGAGCAGGTCTTCCACGTTTCTTAAATATTCCAGGTGAAAATCTACTTGGCGTATACTCTGCAAATGAATTTTTAACTCGTGTAAATTTGATGAAAGGTTATAAATTCCCAGAAGCTCCAACTCCTGTAAAAATTGGTAAAAAGGTTGCAGTTGTCGGTGCTGGTAATGTAGCTATGGATGCTGCAAGAACAGCAAAGAGACTTGGAGCAGAGGAAGTTTATATTGTATATAGAAGAAGTGAAGAGGAAGCACCGGCACGTCTTGAGGAACTTCATCATGCAAAAGAAGAAGGAATTATTTTCAGATTCCTCAATAACCCAGCAGCAGTTCTCGGAGATGAGAATGGTTGGGTAAGAGGTTTAGAGGTAGTAAAACAAGAACTTGGAGAGCCAGATGCCTCTGGAAGAAGACGTCCTGTAGCAGTAGAAGGTTCTAACTATATCATTGATGTAGAGACCGTTATTATTGCAATCGGACAGAGTCCTAACCCTCTCATTCGTCAGACAACACCAGGTCTTGACTGTCAAAGATGGGGTGGAATCATTGTAAATGAAGAGACAATGGAATCTTCCAAAGAAAATGTATATGCAGGTGGAGATACGGTTACAGGTGCAGCTACTGTTATCTTAGCTATGGGTGCTGGTAAGAAAGCTGCAAAAGCAATTGACGAAAAGCTATCCCAATAATATAGATAAAAGAGGTAGATGGAATGACAGTAAATGATACTTATACAGAAGATTTAGTTTCAGTGGAGACAAACTCGAAGACAATTATGACGAGAGTTGGTATTATCGCACTTGCGATTATTTTAAGTCTTGGAATTTTTCTTTTTATACCAAGATTCCTATTTTTAATTGTACTCGTAATTGTACTTGCCGTTTTCTTATGGCAGTATACAAAGCTCGAGTACGAGTATAATTTTCTCTCTCCAGACTTTGACGTAGATAAAATTATTAATCAAAATAAAAGAAAAAAAATTTTTTCCACAAATTTTAAGGACATTGAGCTTATTGCACCGTACGGTTCTCATCGCTTAGATGGATATTTAAACGGAAAGATAGCAAAAACGCTTGATTTTTCCTCGGGAAATGAAAAGCACAAAAGATATAGTATGATAGTCAATCAGGATGGTTCTTTTATCCATGTGATTATAGAGCCATCGGAAAAGACCGTACAGTTATTCCGTTTGACTTCTATGCAAAAAGTATTTTTAGATTAGCAAATTACTCTGTTTTTTATTTGAGAGTATAGAATTTTTTAGAGCCAAATATGAGGGCTGTTACAAAATTTGAGTAACAGTCCTTCTTTTTTTGTCTAAATTGATGATGAATATGGGAGGAAAAAAAGTTTTTATAGAAAATTTGATAGAATCCGAGTGAATTTATTGGAACAAAATTACTTAAATACAAAAAAAGATTCAGAAAAAATACTTTTTTTTAAGATTCTTTCGAGAAATTGTGTTGACAAAATGAAATTTGTTTGTTAGTATTAGTAACCACAAGGAGAAGAAAAGGACATAAAATCTCTAGAGACAGATATTTCTTAGATTTTAGGGTTCTTTTTTCATACCTTATGAAACAATGAAGTTGCTTTCTCCAGCAGGGATATCGAATATGGTATGTTCGGGGAGTATAACTTTGGCTATATAAGAGTTCAAACTGGTCTTTAGCAAAACAAAGTTTTAAGGCGGCGAGAGAGCAGTTTACATATATAGAAGGAAATCAAAAAAAGTGAAAAGAAAGTGAGGAAAAAGAACAATGGGTAAAATTATTGGTGAAGGAATTACATTTGACGACGTATTATTAGTACCAGCTTATTCTGAGGTTATTCCGAATGAAGTTAATTTAACGACAAGGTTGACGAATAAGATTCAATTAAATATTCCACTTATGAGTGCGAGTATGGATACAGTTACAGAGTACAGAATGGCAATTGCTATGGCAAGACAGGGTGGTATCGGTATTATCCACAAAAATATGTCCATTGAACAGCAGGCAGAAGAGGTTGACAAGGTAAAGCGTTCTGAAAATGGAGTTATCACAGACCCATTTTTCTTATCTCAAGATCATACAATTCGTGATGCAGAGGAGCTTATGGCTAAGTTCCGTATCTCAGGTGTCCCTATTACAGAGAATGGCAAGTTAGTTGGTATTATTACAAACCGTGACTTAAAATTTGAGACAGATTTTAGCAAAAAAATTAAAGAGTCTATGACTTCCGAAAATTTAGTGACAGCTAGAGAGGGAATCAGCTTAGACGAGGCAAAAGAAATTTTAAGAAAGTCTAGAAAAGAAAAACTTCCAATTGTAGATGAAAACTTTAATTTAAAAGGATTAATTACAATTAAAGATATCGAAAAAAATATTAAATATCCAGATGCTGCTAAAGATTCTCACGGAAGATTACTTTGCGGTGCGGCAGTAGGTGCGACACCTGACATTTTAACTCGTGTAGATGAGCTTGTAAAAGCACATGTAGACTGTATCGTTGTAGACACAGCACATGGACATTCTGCAAATGTTATTCGTACATTTAGAATGGTAAAAGAAAAATATCCAGATTTACAGGTTATTGCAGGTAATGTTGCTACGGCAGCTGCCACAAAGGCTTTAATTGAGAGCGGTGTAGATGCAGTTAAGGTTGGTATCGGACCTGGATCTATCTGTACAACTCGTGTTGTTGCTGGTATCGGTGTGCCTCAGATTACAGCAATTATGAACTGCTATGAGGAGGCTGCAAAGCATAATATTCCAATTATTGCAGATGGTGGTATTAAGTATTCTGGAGATATCACAAAGGCAATCGCAGCTGGAGCAAATGTTGTTATGCTAGGAAGTATTTTGGCAGGATGTGATGAGAGTCCAGGAGCATTTGAGTTATATCAGGGAAGAAAGTATAAAGTATATCGTGGTATGGGATCTATCGCAGCGATGGAAAATGGAAGTAAAGATAGATATTTCCAGGAAAATGCAAAGAAATTAGTTCCAGAAGGAGTAGAAGGACGTGTTGCCTATAAGGGAACAGTAGAAGATACAATCTTCCAGCTAATCGGCGGTCTTCGCTCTGGTATGGGATACTGTGGAGCTGCTACAATTGAGTCTTTGAAGGAAAAAGGAGAATTTGTTAAGATTTCTGCTGCATCCTTAAAAGAGAGTCATCCACATGATATTCATATCACAAAAGAGGCTCCAAACTATAGTGTAGAGTAAGTTTGATATTGATATAAAAGAAAATATTTGTCAAATTAATTTAGATAAATAAAGATAGAAGAAGGGAGTGTTATAAAATTAACACTTCCTTTTTTAAAACTGTTCTTGCTATAAAGAGAATACAATGATAAAATGTATCAGACAGAAAATGATTTTAGACGATAGTATGAATTTTACCAAGACGGTAAAATTTTGAAGAGATAGAGAGTCTTAAATTATGAAATATTGTGCAGAAAAGAGGAAAATAAGTGGAAATTTATTTAGATAACGGTGCCACAACAAGAGTTTTGCCAGAAGTTAGAGATGAGGTGGTAAAACTGCTGATGGATGATTACGGGAATCCATCTGCAATGCATACAAAAGGTGTGGAGGCTGAAAAATATTTAAAAAATACGAGAAAGATTATTGCAGATTCTCTAAAGGTAGATATAGGAGAGATTTATTTTACCTCTGGAGGGACAGAGGGGAATAATATTGCTATTATTGGAGCTGCTCTCGCCAATCAAAGAGCGGGAAAGCATTTGATTACAACAAAAGTAGAACATGCTTCGGTGTCAGAGGCATTTTATTATTTGGAGTCGATTGGTTTTGAGGTGACTTATCTTCCTGTGGATAGTAAGGGTATTATTTCTTTAGAAAAGTTAAGCGAGGCGATTCGAGAAGATACAATTTTAGTTTCTATTATGTGTGTGAATAATGAGATTGGCACAATAGAGCCAGTCCAAGAGATTGCGAAGATCATTAAGGAGAAGAATCCCAAAACGCTATTTCACGTAGATGCTGTGCAGGCGTACGGGAAAATACATCTCTATCCAAAGAGATGGAAGATTGATTTAATGACGATTAGTGGGCATAAGATTCACGCACCAAAGGGAACAGGAGCGTTATTTATTCGACAAAAAGTGAAAGTAAAGCCTTTGGTGTACGGCGGACATCAGGAGAGAGGAATGCGCTCTGGAACAGAAAATGTACCAGGAATTGCGGGGCTTGGAGTGGCCGCAAAGTGGATTCAAGATGGGTTAGATGAGAGAAGTGAGAAAATAAGAGAAGTAAAAGAGTATTTTATTTCTTCTGTCATGGAGATAGAAAATTTGAAAAATAATTCTGGAGAAGCTCCCCATGTGGCGAGTATTAGTTTTCGAGGAGTGAGAAGTGAGGTTTTACTTCATGCTCTGGAGGAGAGAAGTATTTATGTGTCTGCGGGGGCAGCTTGCTCCAATAATAAAAAGGGAACGAGTAATACTTTGGTGGCGATTGGGCTTACAAAGGAAGAGAAAGAGTCCACACTCCGCTTTACTTTTTCTTGTTTTAATACAAAAGAAGAAGTGGATGAAGTAGTGAAAGTTTTAAAAGAAATTATTCCTATGCTTCGGAGATTTACGAGGCGATGAGAGAGAATAAAATATTTAAGATGAGAAAAAGAAAGGAAAAAAAGGATGGAATATCGTGCATTTTTGATTAAGTATGCAGAAATTGCGCTTAAAGGAAAAAATAGATATATGTTTGAGGATGCACTTGTGCGTCAGATTAAGTTTGCGATTCGGGATGCGGGAGAGCTGGAAATTCGAAAAGAATCTGGGCGTATTTTTGTGGAGGCGACAGGAGAATTTGACTATGAAGATACTGTTGAAGGATTAAAGAAAGTATTTGGTATCGTCGAGATTTGTCCGATTATTGTAGAGGAGAATAATGATTATACGAATATTTCTAAGGTGGTACAAGAATACGTCGATCATTGTTATTGTGACAAGAATTTCACATTTAAGGTGCAGGGAAGAAGAGCGAAAAAGAGTTATCCAAAGACTTCTATGGAGCTTGCCGCAGATCTTGGAAGTGATTTATTAGACCGCTTTCCAGAAATGAAAGTAGATGTGCATAATCCAGATGTTCGATTAAATGTAGAAATTCGAGATAAAGTATATATTTATTCTACTTCTATCGAGGGACCTGGCGGAATGCCGATTGGAACAAACGGAAAGGCAATGCTTCTTCTATCAGGCGGAATTGATAGCCCAGTTGCAGGATATATGATTGCGAAGAGAGGCGTTCGCATCGATGCAATTTATTTTCATGCACCTCCTTATACAAGTGAGAGAGCAAAGCAAAAGGTAGTAGACCTCGCAAAGCAAGTTGCGAAGTATGCGGGGCCAATTCAATTGCATATTGTAAATTTTACAGATATTCAGCTTGCGATTTACGAGAAGTGTCCACATGATGAACTTACAATTATTATGCGTCGTTATATGATGAAAATTGCAGAGCATTTTGCAAAGGAGACAAAGAGCTTGGCACTTATTACTGGTGAAAGTGTTGGACAAGTGGCAAGTCAGACGATGCAGAGTCTTGCCTGCACGAATGAGGTATGTACATTGCCAGTATTTAGGCCATGTATCGGTATGGATAAGCAAGAGATTGTAAATATTGCGGAAAAAATTGATACGTATGAGACATCTATTTTACCATATGAGGATTGTTGTACAATTTTTGTGGCAAAGCATCCAGTAACAAAGCCAAACATCAATGTAATTAAAAAATCAGAGAGAAATCTTGATGATATAATTGACGATTTGATGAGAGAAGCGATTGAAAATACGGAGGTAATTAAGATTCGCTAAAAATTAAAAAAGGTGGAAGTCATATGGCTTCCACCTAGTCTTTATATTCATTTTAAAGAAGTAAATACAAATTACTCTACGATATATGGTGCTAATTTTTCAAGAATTTCATCTAAGTTTTCTGTAGTATGGATATTTAAGTCAATTGGCTTAGAAATATCTAGGCTAAAGATACCCATAATGGATTTTGCATCGATTACATATCGTCCAGAAACTAAGTCGAATTCTGCCTCGAAGCGGTTAATCTCATTCACAAATGTTTTTACTTTATCAATAGAATTTAAAGAAATTTTTACTGTTTTCATAATCGTTTACCTCCTGATATGTAGTTACTAGCTAAAATCATATTTTTTATTATTGTTATTCGTGATTACCTGATGATGACTCCTATATTAATCATTTTATCTGAAAAAGTCAATATACAAACTGGCTAAAAATAAAGAAAAAAGAGTGAAAGGAAATCAGAAAAATACGATTAAAAAATGAGAAAGGAAATTTGAGATTGGAAGTAATGCATAAAAAAGGGAAATTTATGCTGGCTAAATTTGGAAATATAATATTATCTATTGTTTGAATCATAAATTTATTATAATAGAAAAAACTTAAAAAAATAAAAAAAAGGGTTGCCAAGAGCTCTTTTTTTTTAGAGAATAGGAGAAGAATATGCAAAAGGGACATATTTAGGAGGGAAAGATGAATAGAAAAAAAAGAGTGGCATTTTTGACATTAGGATGCAAAGTAAACCAATATGAGACAGATGCGATGGTTGAGTTATTAGAAGCAGCGGGATATGAGACTGTATCATTTAAGGAGAATGCTGACTTTTATATTATCAATACTTGCTCTGTCACAAATATGGCAGAGAGAAAATCAAGACAGATGATTCATAGAGCAAAGAAAAATCATCCAGATAGTATAATTGTCGCTGTCGGATGTTATGTGCAGACAGCTGCCGACGAGCTAAAGAAAGAGTATGCTGTAGATTTATTAGTTGGTAATAATAAGAAAAAAGATATTGTAGCTATTTTGGGAGAGTATGAGAAAGAAGAGAAAAATACAGAGACAGTGATTGATATTGCTCACACAAAGGAATATGAGTCATTAAATATTCAAAAAACGATGGAACATACGAGGGTGTATGTAAAGATTCAAGATGGATGTAATCAATTTTGTTCCTATTGTCTGATTCCCTATACGAGAGGAAGAGTGAGAAGCAGAGCTAAGGCAGAAATTTTAGATGAAGTTAGGAAATTAGCGAAAAATGGATATCAAGAGATTGTTCTTACGGGAATTCATATAAGTTCGTATGGACAGGATTTAGAAAATGATAATTTAGAGAGTTTATTAGTAGAGCTTCATAAGATAGAGGGAATAGAGAGAATTCGTCTTGGATCATTAGAGCCTAGAATTATAACAGAGAAGTTTGTAAAGACAATTTCTGCTCTTTATAAGATTTGTCCGCATTTTCATTTATCTTTGCAAAGTGGATGTGATGCAACGCTAAAGAGAATGAATCGAAAGTATACGACGGCGGAGTATGAGGAAGCTTGTAATATTTTGAGAAAATATTATGATAGACCAGCTTTGACGACAGATATTATTGTCGGTTTTCCAGGAGAGACAGAGGAAGAGTTTTTAAAAACAGTTCAATTTTTGGAGAGAATTCAATTGTATGAAATGCATGTTTTTCAGTATTCTCCAAGAAGGGGGACAAGGGCGGAAAAGATGGCAAACCAAGTGGAGCCATCTGTAAAACATGAGAGAAGTAAAGTTTTACTAGATATGACGGCGAGACAAAAAAAAGAGTATGAACAATCTTTCTTTGGAAAAGAGGAAATCGTATTAGTAGAAGAAAAAATTGCACAAAATAAAGAAGAATATTTCACAGGTCATACAAAGAGATACTTAAAAGTTTATCTATTATCGCATAAAAACATAGAAAAACAGATGGTTCGAGTAAAAATTATAGGATATTCTAATGAAAATCGATTAATAGCAGAAACTTTGGATTGAAATTTTTACCAAAGTATATTAAAATAAAAGCAATAATAAAAAGCAAGGACGTGAGAAATGATGAATAATAATACGCAATTTTTTGATGTAACAAAACCAACGTATGATGTAGATTCTATTTTACATGAGGTGTATGTAGCATTGACGGAGAAAGGATATAATCCCGTGAACCAGGTTGTTGGATATGTCATGTCAGGAGATCCAACTTATATTACAAGCCATAAAAATGCGAGAAGCCTAATTATGAAGGTTGAGCGAGATGAGATTATCGAGGTGTTGCTTAAGAACTATATCGATACAAGATTAAAGAAGTAGGTTCCTCTATGAGATGGATGGGGCTAGATTTCGGGACTAAGACAGTAGGTGTTGCCATAAGCGATGAGCTTGGCATCACCGCACAGCCAGTTGAGACGATTACAAGAAAGTCGAACACAAAACTGCGTAAAACCTTAGCTAGAATTGAGCAGTTGGTTTTAGAATACCGTATAACAGATATCGTACTTGGATATCCTAAGAATATGAATAATTCTGAGGGTGCAAGGGTGGAAGCGACAAAAGAATTTGGAGAAATGATTAAAAGGAGAGTGGGACTCCCAGTTATTTTCTGGGACGAACGCTTAACGACGATGGAATCAGAGCGTATTTTGATAGAAACAAATATAAGAAGAGAAAATAGAAAAGCATACATCGATCAGATGGCTGCTGTTTTAATTTTGCAATCTTATATGGATGCAAGAACAATGAGAGAAAAGGAAGAGCTAGATGGATAAAATTGCATTTTTGACAGAGGACGGAAGTGAACAGGAATTTTATGTCCTAGATCGGACCAAATTGAATGGAAAGTACTATCTACTAGTAGCAGAAGAGATAGATGAAGAAGCAGAAGATGCAGAAGTCGAGGTTCTCATTTTAAGGGAGGAGCAATCAGATAAGGGTGAGCTTTTAACTTATAAGATTGTAGAGGATGAGATTGAAATTTCTTGCGTTTGCAGTTTATTTGAAGAAAATATTGAGATGGAGGAATTATCAACTTGAAAAAAGAAAATCAAACAGTGAAAGTGATTCCTTTAGGTGGATTAGAACAGATTGGAATGAATATTACTGCCTTCGAGTACGAAGACAGTATTATTGTTGTGGACTGCGGTTTGTCATTTCCAACAGATGATATGCTTGGAATTGACTTAGTAATTCCAGATATAACCTACTTAAAGGAGAATGTGGACAGAGTCAAGGGATTGATTATTACTCACGGGCATGAGGATCATATTGGAGCGATTCCTTATGTTTTAAGGGAGATTAATATGCCGATTTATGCTACAAAATTGACAATGGGGCTTATTGACGGCAAGTTAAAAGAACATGGTATTCAGAGAAATACGAGAAAGAAAGTTGTAAAACATGGACAGTCTATTAATCTTGGATGCTTCCGCATCGAGTTTATTAAGACAAATCATAGTATCGCAGATGCAGCGGCACTTGCGATTTATTCTCCAGCTGGAACAATTATCCATACAGGAGATTTTAAGATTGATTATACGCCTCTATTTGGCGAGGCAATTGACCTTGGCAGATTTGCGGAGCTTGGGAAAAAGGGCGTTTTAGCTCTTATGTGCGATAGCACGAATGCAGAGAGACCAGGATATACAATGTCAGAACAGACGGTGGCAAAGACATTTGACCATTTATTCCAAGAACATAAGGAGAGACGAATTATTATTGCTACCTTTGCATCGAATGTAGATAGAGTACAGCAGATTATCAATACCGCATATAAGTTTGGAAGAAAAGTAATCGTAGAGGGACGAAGCATGGTAAATATTATTAATGTTGCTTCTGAACTCGGATATTTAGATATACCGAAAAATACATTAATAGAAGTAGAACAGATGAGAAATTACACGGATAAGCAGCTTGTTTTAATTACGACAGGAAGTCAGGGAGAGACGATGGCAGCTCTATCTCGCATGGCGGCATCTGTTCATAAAAAAATTTCAATTAAGCCTGGAGATACTGTTATTTTTAGTTCTCATCCAATCCCTGGAAATGAGAAGGCCGTCTCTAAGGTAATGAATGAGCTTGCGAGAAAAGGAGCACAGATTGTATTCCAAGATACACATGTATCTGGTCATGCTTGCCAAGAAGAAATTAAGTTAATTTATGCACTCACAAAGCCACAGTATGCGATACCAGTGCATGGCGAGTATAGACATTTAAAGACGCATAGAGAGTTGGCCATTGATATGGGAATTCCAAAGGAGAATGTATTTATCTTATCTTCTGGAGATGTTCTCTCTTTGTCAAAGGATGTCGGCAGAGTGACTGGCAAAGTTCCAGCACATGGCATTTTAGTAGATGGTCTTGGTGTCGGTGATGTCGGCAATATTGTTCTTCGTGATAGGCAACATTTATCTCAGAATGGTCTTCTTATCGTTGTCGTAACATTAGAGAGACATGGAGGACAGCTTCTTGCAGGGCCAGATATTGTATCGAGAGGATTTGTATATGTTAGGGAATCAGAAACTTTAATGGAAGATGCGAGACATGTTGTGACAGAAGCACTCGAGGAATGTCTCAGTAAAAATATCACGGATTGGGGAAGAATTAAGAGCAGCATCAAAGATGCGCTGAGTGAATTCCTCTGGAAGAGAACAAAGAGAAATCCGATGATATTGCCGATTATTACAGAAGTTTAGCAAAAAGAAAAGGTAATGAGATGGATTTGGTATTAGACTTGACAAAACAACTCTCTGAGCAGATTAAACAAGATGAAACCTATATGGAGTATCTTAGGTGTTATGATGCAGTGAAGGAAGATAGAGAGCTGTTTCAAAAAATGAACGAGATGCGAAGAAAAAATATAGAACTGCAAAATGACATGGATAGAGAAAATTTTTTTGACGCTGCTAATCGTCTGCGAGATGAGTATAGCTATTTGATTAGCAATAAGGCAGTGAGTGATTTTTTGAAGGCAGAGATGAGATTTTGTAGAAAAATGCAAAAAATCTATACAATTTTGACCCAAGATTTAGAAATCGATTTAGATTTTCTTTCTTAGAGTAAATAGGAAAAGAAAAAGAGTAGGAAAAAGAGGCTGTTGCAAAATATTAAATTTCAACAAGATATAAGATGGAATTATTTTAATAATACCGATATTTTGTTTGAGAGATTCATTTTGTGGCAGCCTCTTTGAGAGAGGAAATATTGTGATTATAGAAGATAGAGTGAGAGATTTTATTAATTCGTTTGACAAAGAGGATGATATTTTTATTCGTGAGTTAGAAAAGAAGGCGAAGGAAGATTATGTTCCGATTATTAGACAGGAGACAAAAAATTTACTTCGTTTTTTTCTCAAGTTAAAAAAGCCAAGAAGAGTTTTAGAAGTGGGAACAGCAATTGGATTTTCTTCTATATATATGAGTCAGTATATAGGAGAAGATGCAAAGATTGTGACAATTGAAAATTATGAAAAGAGAATTAAAGAGGCTAGAGAAAATATTAAGCTTGCCAAAAAAGAAAAATGCATTACTCTGCTTGAGGGGGATGCTCAGAAAGTGCTAAAGACATTAGAGGAGCCGTTTGATTTTATTTTTATGGATGCAGCTAAGGGACAGTATCTTAACTTTTTGCCAGATATTATGAGACTTTTAAATTCAGGAGGAATTTTGGTTTCGGATAATGTTTTGCAGGAGGGAGATGTGATGGAATCTCGCTATGCGATTAAGCGTCGAAACCATACGATTCACCATAGAATGAGGGAGTATATGTATCAGATTACGCATATGGAAGAGCTTGAGACATTGATTTTACCGACAGGGGATGGAGCAACAGTGAGTATAAAGCAGTAAGTTAAAAGCAAGTATTATATTAGATTTAAAAAATTTTAGAATACGAGTAATAATAAGTCGAAAAAGGATAAGTGAACGAATAAAGAATAGAAAGGATTGTAAAGTTACAATGAGAGATATAGAATTATTGATTCCAGCGAGTAGCTTAGAAGTGCTGAAGGTAGCAGTAACTTACGGTGCAAATGCGGTATATATTGGGGGAGAGATGTTTGGTCTTCGTGCGAAAGCCAAAAATTTCTCTATGTCCGATATCAAAGAGGGAGTTGAGTATGCCCATGAACATAATGTCCGTGTCTTTGTGACAGTAAATATTGTAGCCCATAATAATGATTTGGATGGCATTAGGGAGTATATTAAGGAGTTGGATGGAATTGGTGTGGATGCGCTTATTATTTCCGATGCGGGTGTGTTTTCTATCGCTAAGGAAGTAGCTCCGAATATGGAGATTCATATTAGTACGCAGGCAAATAGTACGAATTATGCGACATATAATTTCTGGTATCAGATGGGGGCAAAGCGTGTTGTTGCAGCTAGAGAGTTATCTTTAGCCGAGATTAAGGAAATTAGAGCTCATATTGATGAAGATATGGAGATTGAATGTTTTATTCATGGGGCAATGTGTATTTCCCATTCTGGACGTTGCCTGCTTAGCAATTATTTTACAGGAAGAAATGCAAATATGGGTGCCTGCACTCATCCATGTCGTTGGAAATATTATGTGGTGGAGGAGTCAAGACCAGGAGAATACTTACCTGTGGAAGAGACGGAGAGGGGAACCTATATTTTTAACTCTAAGGATTTATGTATGATTGAGCATGTGCCAGAGATGATTGAAGCGGGAATTGACAGTTTTAAGATTGAGGGAAGAATGAAGACAGCGCTTTATGTGGCAGCAGTGGCTAGAACTTATAGAAAGGCCATTGATGATTATCTAGAGTCAGAAGATTTATATAGACAGAATTTAGATTATTATAGAGCTGAGATTGCAAAATGTACGTACAGACAGTTCACAACAGGATTCTACTTTGGAAAAACAGACGAGAATTCTCAGATTTATGACAGCAATACTTATGTGAAGGAATATACGTATATCGGTATTGTGCAGAGCGAAAATGAGCAGGGACTTTATGAGCTTGAGCAGAGAAATAAATTTTCTGTCGGGGAGGAGATTGAGGCGATGAACCCAGATGGAACAAATCTCTTTGTGAAAGTCGAAAGAATAGAGGACGAAGACGGAAATGAGATGGAGAGTGCACCACATCCAAAACAGAAAATTTTTATTAAGACGGATAAGAAATTAGAGTTGGGATGGGTACTTAGAAGAAAAGAATAGTTTTAAAATTTATATACGTAGAAGGGAAAAGTAGGAAGCGATTTTAAGCAAAATCGTTTTCCTACTTTTTTTGATTATTGGCAATTCATCCCATAGTTGTTTTCCCAATATTGGTATTTTTCATTTCTATTTTTAATTTAATGATTAATCTCGTTTCTTCTTTTATGAGATAGGAAATAAAAATTTTGTTACGAATATTGAGAAATTTGTATTGCTAGTAAAACAATACTATGATATATTTTAAAATATGTACTTGTCTTTATACTTTCGTCTATAAATTTTTATTTCTATATCAAGTTTTTGAGGCACGATTTTAGAGAAGAAAAAGAGAGAGAGGTCTTAAATAATACATATATATTTTTTATAATTAGATTAGGTGGTGATTAAAAAAATGAATAGAAGCAAATGGGCGAAAATAGCTACTATTGTATCAATAAGCTCTTATATACTAGCATTTTTTATAAAAACGATAGGAGGGTATTTCCATTTACAGTATTTTTTTGTAATTAAGCTAGTTTTTATGTTCATTTTTATTGGAGCGTTTAGTGCTGGGGCGATAGGAATATTAAATAATGGATTTTTCTTTAAAAGTTCTGATGATGGATTGACTCCTGAAGAAATTGCAGAGATGAAAAAGTTAGTGGAAGAATATTGGGAAGAAGAATTGTAGTATATTACTATGTAATTCGTAGATAAAATAATTGCCTAGTTATAATAATAGATAAAATTATGATAGGTTATTAAAAAATTTAGGAGAATATGAAAATGCAGAACTTATATTTTACAATGAAGGATATGCACATGTATTACAGACGTGCTTAGAAGTAATTGCGTTCTGATTGGATGCACAGTTACTCGGGTAGGTCTGATATGTCTGTGCATATAAATCGGTAGATGCAAGTTCTAATTATTTTATTATAGAATATTTGTAATAGCTGATGGTTTTAAGAGTGCAAGAGACATATTGTATGTTTGGTGCATTTTTTATTTGGAAAGGAGTTCTTGTGAAATTAGTAAATGGAACAGAGGTTATTGTTAAACCTTATCAGGAAGAATATGTGGAGGAAATTGTCAATTTGATTGTCAGAAATTTTAAAGAAGTCAATGTAAAAGATTATGGGGAGAAAGCTATGGAAGAACTTTCTGCCACGCATGATGTGAATTGGTTTAAAACTGTGGCAGAATACGCAAATGTGTATGTATTTTGGAGTGAAGATAAAATTGTGGGTGTTGGTTCCATATCAAGTTTTTGGGGAAGTCTTACAGAAAGCATATTGCTAACCATTTTTGTGCTGCCAGAATTTCATAGGCAGGGGATTGGCAGCTATATCATTGATACACTTGAATCTGATGCGCTGTTTTTGAGAGCCGAAAGAATAGAAATTCCCGCTTCGATTACCGCGGTGGAGTTCTATCGTAAGAAGGGATATGATTATAAAAATGGTATCAAGGAGTTAGATGATGAACAACATTATCGATTAGAAAAATTTAGAAACCCTAATTAAGATCTGCGGATATAAATATGAACAGCAATAGTGAATATAGGATGAATTTACAATTTTAGAATTTGAAAAAGGTGAGGAGACTATTGATATATGTTGCAGTTGAAAATATGAAAAGAAAGGCATTAGAAGAGGGAATCAAAGAAGGAAGGAGCAGAAAAAACATTGCTTGAATCCGTTAAAAATTTGATGGATACGATGAAATGGTCGGCAGAACAGGCTATGGAAACCTTGAAAATTCCAGAAAGTAATAAGATAAAATATTTAAAACAATTATTTGTTGTAGATAAAACTTTAAATATAGTAAAATTAATCCAGCAATAGAGAAAAATTGTTTGAACTAAAAACTAATTTAATTATAATAGAGATTTGGAGAAACGGTATGTATATATTGATATTAGAAGATGATATAGATCTTGCAACGGGGATTAAAATTTCCTTAACTGAACAAGGAGTACAATTTATTATTTGCCAGACAATAGAAAAGGCAAGAGAAAAATTGAAAAAGCAGATTTTTGATTTGTTAATTTTAGATGTAAATTTACCAGATGGAAGCGGTTTTGAGTTATGTCAAGAAATAAGAAGAAAAAGTAAAGTGCCTATATTATTGTTGACAGCTAGAGATATGGAGATTGATATTGTGAGAGGTTTGGAATGTGGGGCTGATGACTATATTACAAAACCATTTAGCACTATGATTTTAAGAGCACGAATTCGAGCGTTATTGCGCAGGGTAAATTTTGAGCGGACCGAAAATGAATATTGTAAAGGGGTTTTTCGATTTGAATTTTCAACAATGGAATTTTCAAAGAATAATCAGTTGATTAGTTTGAGTCGAACAGAGCAGAGAATATTATATATACTTGTTTTTAATGAAGGGCGTATTATTACAAGAGAACATTTACTAGAATGGGTGTGGCCAGAGGGAACAGAATATGTGGAAGATAATGCGTTATCAGTTGGGATTAAAAGATTGAGAGATAAACTGGAGGATATACCATCGAAGCCTCAATATATAAAAACGATTTATGGAAAAGGATATGTTTGGGGGTGTTGAGTATGATTTATATAGCTATTTGCTTAATGATTATTTTAGTTATATTATTAGCAATAATTGTTTTATTATTACGAGAAAGAAGAGATTTTCAAGCAACTTTTCATTCTGTTTTAGAACATTTGGATACGGCAATAGCAGGTACTGAACAGACAGTACAATATGATGAAAGTATTGAATCTGCAATAGTAGAAAAATTGAATGAGTTAGTTATCATGGCTCGAATGCATTGTGAGGATGCAAATAAGGATCGGAGTTTGACTCAATCATTAATTTCTGATATTGCACACCAAGTAAGGACTCCATTGACCAATATTATGTTATATGCAGGAATTTTAGAAGAAAAATTATCGTCAAATGATACGAAAGAGATGGCAGCTCAGATACATCGTCAATCGGAAAAATTAGATTTTTTTATGAGAGAATTGGTTCGCTCTTCTTATTTAGAAACAGGAATTATTTCCATTCATATGGAGGTATCGGAGATAGATAAATTGATAGCTCAGGCATGTCAGGAAGTGGAAGTAGCTGCGTTGAAGAAAAAAATAATTCTTCAAATACAAGAATGTGACAAAAAGGGAAAATTTGATTTGAAATGGACAAAGGAGGCATTAGTAAATATTCTAGATAATGCAATTAAATATTCTCCAAAACAGTCGATTATCAAGATTAATATTATCCATTTTTGTTTCTAGTGGCAGCTATTTTTTCAATGTTAACTATTTTTATCAGCTGTAAAAAACCTGCTATGATTGCAGGGAGGTGTTCTCCGATAGAAGCAATTCGATTTACAGCTGGAAAGGGGAAAGCAAATAAAAGTGAAAACGGAATAAAAGCAATGGCTTGGAGAAATATGTTTAGAGATAAGAAAAAAGCGGTTATTGTTTTAAGTTCCTTTATTGTATCAATGGTAATCTTTTTTACAATAAATGTAGTGATAAAAGAAAATGATTCAAAGAGTATTTTAAATGAGACATATTCTTATGATTTGCAATTAGTAAACGAAACCTTATTAGAAGATGGGAAACAAGTTATTTCTAAGAATGATATAAAAACAATTGAAAAAATAGGTGGAGTGAAGGATACTAGAACAATTTATTCAGCAATTATAGATGTTCCCTATCAGGAAAATGTATTTGGAAATTTTTATAAAGAATTATATCAATCAAGATATGCACCAGGAAATTACGATGATGATATTTCTGGATATAAAAATGGAGATGATAAAGAAGGTTTTTTTCAATCAAAAATAATTGGAATTGATCAAACTGAGTTGAAAATACTTACGGAGAATGCAGGTATAGAGATTGATAATGAGAAATTCGAGAAAGGTGAAATTGCATTGACATGTGGTTGGCTGTCAATTAATCCGATTGATGCAGTAGGTAAGACGCTTTCCTTTGCTTTAACTGATCGTAATCAGGAACAGAAAGTTCAAATTTCAGGTATTGTGGATGATCCATCTTATTTCGCAAGTGGATATACGCCGTCCATTATTATAAGTGAGAACAGGTTTATGCAACTTATTTCAAATGCTGTTATTGAGTTAGTTTATATTGACTATAGTACAAGTTTTGATGAAATGACAGAAAAACAAGTGAGGAATATTTTTATAAATTCTAAAGAACTGTCTGTTGATTCTAAACTAGATTTATACTATGATATGTTAGATAGTGAAAAACAAATAAGAATATTGGGAAATGGTATAGGTTTTATTATTGCTATTTTGTCTATTATGAATTATATAAATATGATGGCTGCTGGAGTGGAAAACAGAAAAAAAGAATTTGCTATATTAGAGAGTATAGGAATGACGAGAAAGCAGATTAGAACTATCTTAGTGCAGGAAGGAGCGGGATATGCTATTATTTCAATTATACTGTCAATTATAATTGGTCTTCCAATAAGCTATATCGTATTTAGAAGCATAAATATATACGGAATTACTTTTTCGGTTCCAATTTTATCTAATATAATTTTATTTGTATGTACTATTGTGCCACCGATTGTTTATCGTATGTCCTGTAAAGGAACGGTCTTGGAGAGAATGAAAATCAATAAGGAATAGTTGTTGGTAATATTATGGAGAAATAGTATTATGATAGGTGAAAAAGATAAATATAGGTGTGATTGCGGGAGTGCCTTGGCACGGAGCAATCGGACTTTCATTTATGGTGGTGTCTGCGATAGCAGGTATGTCAATTTAGAAATTAGACTATACATTATATGGAGAGTTAGATTTTATAAGATTTCTATCTCTCTATATTTTTTTAAAACAATTTGTATACATATAATTTCAAGATTTCCAATTTCTGGATGTATTGACCGACTAAGAGTTTTATGGTAAGATGAAATTAACTAAAAGAAGATTGCATTTTAAAGTATATGGTAAAGGTGGTGGTAGCCGATGGCGGATAAGGATGCAAAGACGAAGGAGTATATGTCGGACAATGAGCGGTTTGCAGATATATTCAACTATTTTATTTATGATGGAGAGCAGGTCATTGACTCTGCGAATCTTCGTGAGCTAGATACTACTGTGATTTCTCTGCCATATGGAGAAGAAGGCGTGTCTGACTCCATACAAAAGTATCGAGATGTATTAAAATATTTATCTGCAATGTATGATGAACGAGCGGCATATTTATTATTAGGAATCGAAAATCAGTCCAATATTCATTATGCGATGCCTGTGAGAAATATGCTTTATGATGCGGGACAGTATGCCAAGCAGATAGAAACGGCGGCAGCGGCTCACAGAAAAAAACAGCGTGACGATAGAGAGAAAAAAGCAAAGGGAGAAGAGATTGCCCCAAAGAAAATTAGCAGTGATGAATATTTAAGTGGTTTTTACAAAGAAGATCATTTACTTCCAGTCATTACAGTGGTCATTTATTGGTCTCCAGGGCAGTGGGATGGTCCAAGGAGTATCCATGATATGTTTTCTGTGAAGGATGAAAAGATACTTTCCTTAGTGCCAGATTATAAAATGAATTTAATTACGCCAGAAACGATGCGTGATTCCGATTTTGAAAAATTTACAACAGGTTTGGCGGAGGCTTTTCAGTATATCAAATACTCAAGAGATGAGGTTGCTTTGGAGAGAGTGTTAAAGGATAATCAAAAGTTTCATGCAGTAGATAGAAGGACAGCGGAATTGATTAATGTGATAACAGGTTCAACCTTAGAATTTGAAAGAGGTAAGGAGGTTGTTGATATGTGTGTTGCAGTGGAAAATATGAAGAGAAAAGCATTAGAAGAAGGAATCAAAGAAGGAAAGAGAGAAGGAATGAAAGAAGGAAAGAGAGAAGGAATGAAAGAAGGAGCAGAAAAAACATTGCTTGAATCCGTTAAAAATCTGATGGATACGATGAAATGGTCAGCAGAACAGGCAATGGAAGCCTTGAAAGTTCCAGAAAGTGATCAGAAAAAATATTTAAAGCGCTTATAAGTTATTCTTTTGTTATGCCGATGCTACTACTGTGTAGTTTTAGGCAGGGGATGGTTCAGTCCATATTAGTGAAATTATGTACGATGATATGGAGAAGAGTTTTGTAGCTTGGTATTTTGAAGAGAGAAGAATAATTTTGAAAAAGTGAGGGAGTCAATCGGCATAGAATAATATCTGGCCGATTCGCTCTCTTTTTTTGCTAGTAAAAAGTCATCAATTCATTTTGTGAAATGAGATAAAATGGAAAAGATAGTTAACTTCAAGGAATTTGATTTTTTTGTTGATGTGGTGAAATCTGCATTGATAGTAAAACGAAAACATGATATAGTGTAAAATATGTATTTTTCTTAATAGTCCTATCTATAATCTTGGGTTTTTATTTTTATATGAAATTTTTTGGGTATAGTCTTAGAGAAGAAAAATGAGATAAGGGTTTTAAATAATACATAGGATTTTGGTTATAGGGAATGAGATGTTGAAAAGAAAAAAAGTTTTTTTGAAATTTTTGTAGCGTAAAGAAAAAGGAGAAACTGATTTTGCGGGAAAATCATTTCAGGTTTTTTATCATTAGACCAGGTGGTGATTTGAAGGATGAAAAGAAAAAAGTGGGTGAAAATATCTACTATTGTATCGATAATTTCTTATATAATAGCATTTTTTATAAAAATAATAGGAGAGTATTTGGGGGTAGAATGTTTTCTATTAATCAAGATAGTAATGGTGTTTGTTTTTATTGGAGCGTTTCGTTCAGGGTTAATAGGAATATTAAATGATGGATTTTTGTTTAAAGGTTCTGATGATGGATTAACTCCTGAAGAAATTGCAGAGATTAAAAAGCTAATGGAAGAACGTTGTAAAGAAGAATAAATGCTTTATAAAATAGAAGGTGTGGTACAAAGGATTTATTAATATTTAATTTTTATTTGATAAAAATTAAATTGGCAAGGAGATTAATGCATCCAAGTGGAAAATATTGTTTTTATAAAAAGTAGATTATAAAATGAGGTATTTACAGCGATAAAAAATGAATGTAAAATATTAGTATATCAGAAGTGTTTTTTACCACAATATAAGTATGATGTTAATACGTATATTGTGGTATTAAATATAAAAAAGAAAGTAAGGATAATACCTTATTATCCTTGAGTTATTAAATGTTGGATAACTATAAATTATCCTTCAAGAATTAAAAGAAATATATCTTTATTAATATAAACAAGCATGTTATACTATGAAAGTAGTGAATATGTAAGTAAATAATAATAGGTCTCGTCCATATCATACATGAGATAAAATACATGAAGGAGATGTAATATGCAAATCATCACACAAGCAATCAGGGTAATTGATTATGAAAATAATCAGATTTTAGCAAGAAATATAATGCCTAAATTTGGAGAATATATTGAGCAATTGATTTCCTATATTAATACAAACTCATCAGTAAGGGAATATAAAACTCAGTCAGTTAGTACAGAGGTTATTAGAGGAATCTTGGAGATTGTAAAGCACCAATTGGAAGAAAAGATAGTTAAACAGAAAATAGATTTGATAGCAGAACGACTTTTGCGAAAAGAAAAAGAAGCACAGGAACAGGTGGCTAATATGAATATTAAAGTCCAAAAGGGAAGTTTACTTCTTGCATTGATTGAAGACGAAGGGAAGATACAGTTTCTCTTGGCAAAAGTAGAGCATACAGATTTTTTTGATGATATTGATTATAGTATTAAATCTGGTTTTTCAAGAGATACGAAAAAGATATGGAAGACCTGTCTGTTCGCTATTGATAATGTAAATGTATCGCAGTTTTATGCGAAAATATATTCTAATACAGCGGCAAAATATTGGTGGTATGATTTCTTGGAATTGGAGGAAATAAAAAGTGATGAGTATAATACAAAAACTGCGTTTCGTTCTATAGAAGCAATGTTGAATAAAAATTTAAAACAAATAGCACCTTATGACCATATGGTAATACGAAATGCGATATATTTATATTTTAATACTACGAAACAGTTCGATTTTAATGAGATGTTGGATATGACATTAAAAAATTATATACCAAATGATATGACTGAGGAAAAAAAGGAAAATTTATTGCAGAAGCTTCAAAGATTGCCAGAAGAAAAACATTTTGATTATCAATTTAGTCCTGTTCCATCTACTATTAAGCGTAAAATGCGAAATACTTATAATGTATATAATGGTATTCAAGTTAGTATATTAAATCCTATTAATGATTTAAGTGGTATTATTGAAGCATATCAAGCAAATGATGGAAAACGGTATCTTAAGATTCGTGTGAACGATGAAGAAACTTTTCGAGTATTCGAGCGTAAAAGAGAAAATTAGGAGGGAGTTGTTTTGTTTGAGCAAATAAGGGATAGGATTAAAGATTTATCAGAAGAAGAAAGGAGAAAAAGTTATGAA